>CALLAE010000048.1 GCA_938002665.1 uncultured Saprospiraceae bacterium
CTGGCGTCTATTTTCTAAAGGTACAGTTAGCTGACAGAATGAGTAGTAAAGTATACAAAGTTGTAATACTTTAATCCAGGCTGATTTTTTAAACTTGGGTTTATACTGATGGCTAGCTTATAACGAGCTGTAGATCTTTCGGCGCCACTTCGTTCTGCTCATTATGAAAAGCATGTAGGCAATAATTATATCCAGCTTAAAACTTTTCAAGTCACATTTCAAGTCACAGACAAAGATTGTTATTCTCAAGATTACTTGAAGACTAAGATTCTATGTGTAACTTCATTATTACCTTGATTTATAACACCAATATATAATCCAGCCTCTAATTTGCTAAGTTCGATTCTGTTATGACCAGAATAAATATCGACTTCAATTATTTTCTGACCTAAATTATCGTAGATTTTCATTGCATGTTTTCCATTATTCTGACTTATAACATTCAAAACTTGATCTTCCGTTAGAGGATTGGGAAATATTGTGAAGAATTCTTGTGCAAACAACTTAACTGACTTTATCTCAGTATAAACAGCTGGCTCTTGTTTATTCAAGATTTTGATTCTATAGTAATTGACTCCAGTTGCTGGATGATAGTCTACAAAGGTGTAAGGAGTTTCTCCATCACAAACTGTCTCGGCATCGACTCTATGTATAATTCTCCAGTCCTGCCCATAGGACCTACTTTCCAAAACATACTCATCAATACTTAAATCTAAAGATGGTGACCAACTTAGCTCTACAGATGACTCGTCTGATTTTTTTGCATCAAACTTTACTCTGTCCAATGACAGAACTGTTTTGCCCACGTAATCTTCAAGGAAGTTACAGTTATACCATGAATTCTCTACAAATCCGAGATAATCATCATAGTAGCATTTAGTTATACCACCTTCGTTTTCATCAAAACTTTCTTTTATAATATCATAAGGCAAAAAATACCTACCAAGGAATCCTATTCTTTCCACAATTGTATCTTGGTGATTATAAGTTTTTTGATTCTTTGACATCTCTAGGTCTACAGCACTATATCTAAGTTCTTCTCCATTTATGTTCATTAATCCTTTAGCGGTAACAGTAAATTTGGTAAAATATTCTGCGTCTAAAAACCAAAAATCCCCAATATCAGCATTGAAATCATACAAGGTCCCATACACAAAGTCATTCCCATCATCCATGTGTAAATTTACTCTTCCATCTCCAGGGTCTATTAGACTAAAGCGATTTATAGTACTAATACTAGATTGCTGCGTTTGAGAATTATACCAACTACGTACTACTTTATAGCTTGTAGTATTACTACCATTATAATCACTATCAGGGTCATATAATATGACATTATAACCAGCGGGATTCCACCAATTACTACCCGTATGCCATACTGCAGAAGTATCTGGCTTGTAAGGCTGCGAGTTTAATTTATCCATGAAAAAGAAATTGCAAGCAAGGACAAGGATAGTAGAAACGGAAAAATATTTCATAGTTGTCATATCAATTTGATTGAGCTATTCAAATGATAGATAATGAGGATGGAATTGTTTAAAGATAAAATAATTTAGCTTACAACATGCTAAAGATATTTCGACGCCATTTCGTTTTGCTAAAAATAAAAAGTATTGAGAGTATAATCTCAGATTACTAAGTAACCAACCACGAATCTACTAGTCAACTAATCACCAATCCACAATCATCACAATTCCTTCCCGCCCAAAGCCTTCTTGATATTGTAATTCATGGCCCGCTCGGCAAGTGGGGCAGAGTAGTCATTTAGCTCTTGGATAGCAGCGTGAATTTTGTCTTTATCGTCAGATTTCTCTATTTCAGTAAGAGCAATGAGTAAGGTAGCTAGCTGGGCTTGCTCGTCTTCAGTAAGTATCTCTTTGTTTTGTTTTACGAACTTGGTAGCTGAAAAAATCAGTGCTGAAGCTTCGTTTTTGGCGTCTTGAAGAGCTTTAATCTTCATATCACTTTCGGCATATTTAATAGAGTCTAGCAGCATCTGACCCATCTCTTTTTCGGAAATGCCGTATTGAGATTTTATCTGTACTTCAGTTTCAGTATTAGATCTTTCTTCTTTGGCTTTTACCTTTAGTATGCCATCTGCATCTATGATAAACTGGACAAGAATCTTAGGAATACCTGCTGGCATAGGTGGGATGTCAGCGAGGACAAATTCACCTAATTTTCTATTATGCTCTACGAGTTCTCTTTCTCCCTGATATACTGCTACTTTAAGATTTTTCTGCCCATCTACCGAGGTGGTATAAGACCGTGCTACAGAAGATGGAACCTTGGAGTTTCGTGGTAAAATAGTATCCATCAATCCCCCCACAGTCTCTATCCCCAGTGAAAGTGGTGTCACATCTATCAGCAAAAGGTCCGCATTATTTCCTGCCAACATATCTGCTTGGATGGCTGCACCCATAGCTATCACTTCATCTGGATTGATGCTATCGTAGATAGGTTTACCAAACAGTTCTTTGAGACCTGATTTTATAGAAGGAATTCTTGTAGACCCACCCACCACGATTATCTTGTCTACTTCATCTAGTTCCACCTCAGCAGCAAGCAGTGCAGATTTAGTCTTGTCCAAAGTCCTTCTTACTAGAGGCTCTATTAACTTGTCAAACTTCTGCCTAGTCAAAGAAAAAGAATCGTCTTCATATCTTGCTTGACTAGAGAGTGCCTTTTTGGCTTGTTCTGCTTTTATTCTAAGAGACTGCAGCAGCACTTTGTCTTTTCTGAAGGCCTCCGCTTTTTCTTTGACCCAATGATTAACTATAAGTTCATCCAGATCATCTCCTCCTAAAAATGCATCCCCATCTGTAGCCAGAACATCGTAGACACCACCACTTAGTCTTAGAACAGAAACATCAAAAGTCCCCCCTCCAAGATCATACACAACAATTGTCTCTTCTGTTTCTTCTGCAGTAGAACCATAAGCTAGCGCTGCAGCAGTCGGTTCATTTATTATTCTGAGGACTTCTAGCCCAGCCAGCTTACCAGCATCTCTTGTCGCCTGCCTTTGCGCATCATTAAAATAAGCAGGAACAGTAATTACAGCCTTAGACACAATTGCATTGAGTGCATTCTCAACTCTGCTTTTGAGGTACTTTAAAATAGAGGCAGATAATTCGATAGGTGTATAGAATTTATTCTTCACGTGGACTTTAACCAATCGATCTTCTTCATCTATAATACGATAGGACAACTGTTCCTTATAGTCTTCTAGATCATGGTATGATTTTCCTAATAGCCTCTTGGCACTATATATAGTTGAGCCTGGGTGAGTTAAAAGCTTGGTCTTGGCTTCTGAGCCTACTATGACTTTCTCATTATCAGAAAAATGTACGATGGATGGTACTAGCGAATTCTTTCCTGCCCCATCTTTAACTAAAATGGCTTTTCCATCTTCCACATAAGCCACCAGACTATTAGTAGTCCCTAAGTCTATACCAATAATGATTTCCTTCTTTTCTACCTCACCCGACTTCATGTTAATTGATATCTTAGCCATACCCTAATTATTGGTTATAAAAACAACTACTCAAAATTAATGTTCAAAGACAGGTCATTTATCCTTTTTCTCATCTTAGGTGGCTTTTTCATAGCCAATGCGCTAGTGGCAGAATTTATTGGTGTAAAGATATTTTCTTTGGAAGAAAGCTTGGGTTTTGAGCCTTTTAGTTTCAGCTTTTTTGGCGTTGATGGTCTTGGCTTCAATCTGACGACGGGGGTATTACTATGGCCAGTGGTATTCATTATGACGGATGTGATAAATGAATATTATGGCCAGCGAGGTGTCAAGTTGCTGAGCTATCTAGCAGTGGGCTTAATTGTCTATGCCTTTGTGATAATTTTTCTTGCAATCCGACTCAGCCCTAATGAATGGTGGGCCTTCGAGAGTGGGCTTAATGCAGATAAAAGCTTGTCACTAGGCAATATGGATCTAGCCTTTAGTAAAATATTCGGCCAAGGTTTGTGGATTATAGTGGGATCATTGGTTGCGTTTTTAGTAGGACAGCTCTTGGATGTTGTTATATATCATAGAATCAGAAATTGGACTGGAGAAAAGAAAGTATGGCTTAGAGCGACAGGATCTACTCTAGTTTCACAGATTGTGGACAGCTACGTTGTTCTGATAATCGCATTTTATATAGGGGCTGACTGGGAATTGGGTAGGGTTCTAGCCATAGGAACAGTGAATTATATTTACAAATTTTTGATAGCTATAGGCTTGACTCCTATTATTTATTTAGCGCATTCCTTGATAGATTCATTTTTAGGCAATAATCTTGCGGCACAATTAAAAGAACAAGCAGCAACTTAACTTATGGAAGGTATAACTGACACTATTCTAATGGTGAGGCCAAGCAATTTTGGATCTAATCCAGACACAATTGGGGACAATCATTTTCAGGCTCAAATGCAGTCAGACGAAAAAAAGAGCATCAGTGATAAGGCCATAGAAGAATTTGATGCAATGGTTACTGAATTACAGAGGCATGATATAGCAGTCATTGTTATAGAGGATACACCTTCACCTGTAAAGCCGGATGCTATCTTTCCTAATAATTGGTTCTCTACTCATTCATCAGGAAGTATTATTACTTATCCCATGAAAGCGGCTTCTAGGCAGCTGGAAAGAAGAGAAGACATAGTGGACTCATTGACTGATAAGTATGGTTATAAAAAACGGTATGGCTTTGAATATCACGAGTCGGATGAACAGTACCTGGAGGGTACTGGTAGTATGGTTTTAGATAGAGCAAACAAAATCGTCTATGCTGGACTCAGCCAAAGAACAGAAATAAAGATTCTGGAGAAATTTGCTGTATTAATGGGCTATGATAAGGTTATATTCCATCCTAAAGATAGCCAAGGCAAAGCAATCTATCACACCAATGTGATGATGGCGATGGGAGATAACTTTGTTGTCATATGCAGCGACAGCATTCCTGACCCAACTGAAAAGAAAGAAGTACTAGGTAGACTAAAAGCCACTGGGAAAGAGGTGGTAGATATAAGCTTTTCCCAGATGGAAGCATTTGCAGGTAACATGCTTCAGCTAAAGAGTAAACTGGGGCAGACTTGCATGATAATGTCGAAGACTGCTTATGACTCTTTGACAATAGATCAAATAGATTGTATTGCTAAGCATAGTAAAATCATTACTATTCCTATTCCTACCATAGAAAAATACGGCGGAGGCAGTGTCAGATGTATGATTGCCGAAGTATTCAAATCCTAAGTTTATAAACTCGACTTCACATTACTTTACTACTAGATTTATATATTTAGGACATGCATTTTCAAAGAAATAAATTGCAATGATATTCTTATATAACTGATAGTCAATACCTTAAAGATCAGCACACTGAGTGCATTTATACATTCAGGACATAGTAGATGATGTTGCCATATTATCTTAAAGCTACTTATCACCCAAAAAAATAAATAGCTATGGCACATATACATTCAGTTATATCAGAAGTACCACCTTATACTCTGACCCAGATGGAGTTCTACGACTTTGTTGCTCCCAATATAAAACCTAGACTTCAAAATATCTTTAAGAGGATTCTTTCAGGTAGTCAAATTAGAAAACGACATTTCTGCACCTCTATAAACAAAATGATAGAGATGACAGAAAAGAAGCAGGTAGAGGATAAGTTTAAAATCTGGAAAGATTCGACGATGGAGTTCTGGACGAATCAAGGCAAGGAACTGCTAAGAACATCTGGTCTTGAACCCCATGAAATAGATGGCATCTGTACAGCAACTACCTCTGGCTTTGTTACACCAGACCCGACTATACTCATTCCGCATGCCTTGAAAATGAGGTCTGATATTATCAGAATGCCATTGCTGGGTTTTGGTTGCTCAGGAGGGCTTGCTGCTATTAATAGGGTAAGTGAGTACCTAAAAGCATTTCCAGAAAAGGCATTTCTTGTATGTGTCGGAGAAGCTTTAAGTACGCAATATGAAAAAGCAGAAACTGCTTCTGTTCTTGTTTCAAATAGCATATTTGGAGATGGTTTTGCGAGCCTGCTCATGGTAGGAAAAGAGCATAAGTTAGCGGCCAAATCACAGATAGAGCTCCTAAACTCCAATAGCCATATCTTTCCTAATTGTGATTTTGCTATAGGCCAGTGGATGACGGACGAGGGACTGCATACACATGTGGATGCTAAGATTCCACAGCTCATTCATCAAGGCGTCAGAGAGCCGATTGAAAACATGTTTGAAACTGTGCAAAGTTCTATATCTGATATTGATTACTGGATCTGTCATGCTGGAGGACCTAAGGTCATGGAAGCCTTTGGAGAAAGTTTAGAATTGCCTGATTCAGCCCTTGATGTGGCTTTAGAAACTTACAGAAACTATGGTAACCAAAGTTCCGTCTCCGTGCTGAATGCTCTAGAGACAACCCTTACTAACAATTCTGCGAGTGGATTAGGATTTCTTATGGCACTGGGACCTGGCGTTCATATGGAGTATTCCTTATGTAAAGTAACTCCCCATCACAATAAAAAGAGTTTGAAAAATTCAAAGAGAATATCCTCAAAGCTTAATAATCACCGAAAAATTCCGCTTGCTGTACAAAATGTGTAGGGTTATGGTAGAGTTTGTGTCGTGCATTTGCTAGTTGGAATAAAACGGTCAAAAAGTTGATTAGTTAAGTCTAGAACTACTTCCTAGAATTTTTTCATTGCTATCTCACTTAATTATACCCTAAAACTAGTGACATACAACTTGTAAGAAGTCAGTATTAAACTCCATGCAAGAATGTGTTACTCAAATAAGAAGCAATGAAATCAGTAAAAAAATTAGGAGAGTTACTTACGCAACCAACAAGCCCAATTACATTCGAAATTCATCATCAGTTTAAAATATTAAAAATTGAAGTAGAAAAACTAAAGGCACAATTATCTAAATCTCATAACGATAGAATTGTGATGGAGCACCATCTTAATTCCACGATAGAGGATCTTTCTAATTCCAATCTGAAGATCAGAGAATTACGAAGGAATGAACTTGCAGAAAATGAGAAAAAGAGAAAATTTCAAGATAGTAAACTAGAACAGATTACTAACTCCATGACATCTTCTATGGCCTTTGTAGATACAAATTTTACTTACCGTTATATCAATAATAAGTACACAGAGTGGTTTGGTGTGGAAAGAGAAAATATAGTTGGTAAGACTATAGAAGAAGTTGCTGGTAAAGCCTTTTTTGAAATGTACAAACCTATGTATGGAAAGATCTTTAGTGGAGAATCTTTTACTACAGAAATGGATACTAAAATTGCCAATACGGACAAAAGACTGGTATGTAAAGCCTCATATGTCCCTGCCTACGATATGGACGGGAAAAACATTGGTGTCTATATATATGGAACTGATATAACAGAGAATAAAGAAAAGGAGGAAGAAATACAAAAATCTAAAAGTAAGTTAGCAAAGACTAATGCGAAGCTAAAAGAATACATAGAGTCAAATGTGCAACTAGAACACTTTGCATACATCGCTGCACATGATATGAAGGCTCCTATGAGAAGTATCTCTAGTTTTACCTCATTGCTCAGCCAAAACTTGGCGGATAAGCTAAGTGAAAAAGAACTAGACTACTTTCAATATGTAAAGACAGGAACAAAGAGGCTATCAAATCTCATCACAGACTTACTTAATTATTCCAAAGTAGGAGAACATAAGCTAGAGTTATCAGAGGTAAACTTTAAAGAGCTTGTAGAGCAAGTTATCAGATACCTAGAAGTTACTGTTAGAGAATCAAAGGCGATTGTTGTCATTCCTGAAGACCTACCAGAGTTAGCTATTGCTGACAGGATTAAGATTTATCAGGTCTTTCAAAACCTTATTTCCAATAGTATAAAATTCACTAAGCCCGGCACTATTCCTCAGATTGAGCTTAAGTATAGCCAAAATGATTTTTTTCACTACTTCTCAGTTATGGATAATGGTATAGGAATGGATAACGAACATCTTTGCTCCATCTTCGAATCTTTTAAACAACTGAATTCTAAAAGTGAATACGAGGGCACAGGACTAGGACTATCCATATGCAAAAAGATAGTGGAGCATCATGGTGGAGATATTACGGTGGAAAGTAAGCTAGGAGAAGGAAGTACTTTTACATTCAGCATACCAAAAAAGCTTGTAATAGAGGGCTAAGCCACCACCTGAACTAGACCCTAAATAGTGTTGATAAATTGTGAAAAATCTTAATATCTTCTGAGATAATATATTACAGAATCCTAATATGTAGTGTATTTTTGCGGGTGAAATCCTTCAATTTGAAGGCTGAACTTATTAAAAAACTAACCTGCAAACATGAAAAAACTACTACTTCTATGCGCCTTTTCGTGTATTAGTCTATTCTGTTCGGCTCAGGCCAGCATCACTGGACAGATTACCGATGGAGCCGATGATTCACCCCTTGTCGGTGCCACTGTTTTTGTGCTCGGAACCAATAATGCATCTATAACAGATCTAGATGGAAATTTTATAATAGCCAACGTCCCGCCAGGCAACTATAATCTGGAAATCAGTTATATAGGATATGGAACTACTGTCAAAAATTTTGACATCACCGAAGGTAAAAACACAGTAGAAACACTATCATTAGAAGAAAGCGGAATAGGCTTAGAATCTGTAGTAATAACTGGAGTAATGGATATCGCTAGGGACAGAAAAACTCCAGTGGCTGTTTCTACAATAACAAGCAGAGAAATTACAGCAAGACTGGGAAACCAAGAACTTCCCGAGATATTAAGATATACCCCTTCTATCTATGTGACTAAGCAAGGTGGTGGTTTTGGAGATTCTAGAATTAATGTAAGAGGATTCACTCAAGAAAACACAGCAGTTCTAGTGAATGGTGTGCCAGTAAATGACATGGAAAACGGGAGAGTATTCTGGAGTAACTGGACTGGGCTCGCAGACGTTGCCTCTGCTATGCAAGTACAACGAGGGCTAGGGTCATCAAAAATTGCTATTTCCTCAGTGGGTGGCACAGTCAATATTGTTACCAAAGTCACTGATCTAACACCAGGTGGAAATATAGGTGTTACAGTAGGAAATGATGGCTACTTAAAAACAACCGCTTCTTATTCCACTGGAAAAAGCGCCAAAGGCTTTGCTTCTTCTATCTTACTAGGTAGAACTTCTGGTGATGGTTATGTTACTGGTACCTCATTTACTGGCTACAATTTCTTCTTAGGACTAGGCTGGAGTGACAAAAAGGAAAAAAACAATTTTCAGTTTGTCTTGACAGGTGCACCGCAAGTGCATAATCAGCGAACAACTAGCTTCTTTAATATGGCCACTCTTGAAGATTACCAGACCTATGGAAACAGATATAACTACAATCATGGAGAACTGGATGGAGAGGAATTTAACTGGAGAAGAAATTTCTATCATAAGCCAGTCGCCTCACTAAACTGGGATCGAAAAATCAATGATAAGATGAGCCTCAGTTCAGTTTTTTATGCCTCTAATGGTAGAGGTGGAGGAACAGGCGATATCGGTAGATTGCCTGGTTTTAAGTTTGCAAGTAATTCTATGTACAGAGACCCAGAAACTGGAGAGGTTCTCTGGAGTGACATACAAAAATATAATGCAGGTGAAAGTGTCACTTTCCAAGATGGAGAAACAAGACAAAGAGAACCTGCTGATGATGGTAGCTTTCTAAACACGTCTAGAGATAATGGACTTACGAGAAGAGCTTCTATAAACTCTCACAACTGGCAAGGTGCTATAATAAACCTTAACATAGAACAGAGCAAAGCACTAACTATTGATGTCGGCTTAGATCTAAGAAACTACAAAGGAATCCACTACAGACGTCTAGATAACCTGTTAGGTGCTGATGCGTATGTAGATAATGATGATGTAAATAATCCAGACAACAGACTGAACACAACTTACACTTCTGGTTTCGGATCCATAGTCAATGTGTTCAAATCTATAGATGACGAAGAGAAAATAGATTATCACAATGATGGACTAGTTAGATGGTCTGGACTCTTTGGACAGATAGAATACTCCCCAGGTGCAGTCACAGGTTTCATCCAAGGTGCAATTTCAAATCAAGGGTTTAAAAGAGTGGATTACTTTAATTATCTAGATAGTGATCCATTACAAACAACAGACAGGGTCAATATCCTTGGAGGAAATATCAAGGGTGGCTTAAACTACAATCTAAATGATAATCACAATGTTTTCTTCAATGCAGGCTACTATAGTAGGCAACCAAATTTTGATGCAGTATTCTTAGATTTCGAAAACGAAATAAATGAAGACAGAAATAACGAGGCCACTGTAGGCTTAGAAGCAGGATATGGATTTAGAATGGGAGGTCTCAATTTAAATCTTAACGCATATAGAACTTCATGGGCAAATAGATTTTTCCAGAATAGCGTAGACTTACCTTCTGGCGAAGAAGGAACAGGTACTTTCAAGGGGCTTACTCAGATCCATTCAGGCATAGAGTTAGACGGTCGCTACAGAATAAATGACATATTTACCATCAATGGTATGCTTTCCGTCAATGACTGGGTATACGATGGTGATGTTAATGCAGACATCTTTGACGATGAACGAAACAAGTTAGGATCTTATACTCTATTCGTAGATAAAGTAAAAGTCGGTGATGCTGCACAGACAACAGCGAGAGTCGGAGTAGATGCAAAAATAGAAGGCTTCACTACTTCAGTAGACTGGTATCATGCAAGAAGAATTTTTGCAGATTTCAGAGGCAGCTTAGCAGAGGATTTTGGAAGTGAAGACGGTGACGTTTTTGAATTACCCGCTTACTCACTATTTGATCTAGGTTTAGGCTATACTTTATTGATGGGGGAAAATAAATCCAATGCATTAAGCCTTAGAATAAATGTTAACAATGTACTAGACACAGAATATCTCTCAGAATCCAAAACTAATTTCTTACCAAGTGATGATGCTTCAGAAAATTGGAATGGTGTCAACCAGAGAAACAAAGTCTTCTTTGGATTTGGCAGAACATGGAATGCATCAATGAGATACTCATTCTAAAATATTAGAAAATATAAAATATCTAGGCTGAACCTCTAACAATGGTTCAGCCTTTTTTATATTACATAAAAACTCTTGATATGAAACAAACTTTACTTTTCTTATTGTTTTTTTTATTGACTCTGTCTAGTTCTTTTGCACAAACAGAAATAACGATAGAGCAAGCCAGAGAGGCAGATGCTGATGGTGTACTAGTCAGACTAGATGAAGAAGTTGTGCTAGAAGGAAAAGCCATAGGACCTAATTTCAGGCCTGATGGTCAGACTTTCGCACTGATAGATATTAACTCTGGTATTGGGATTACAGTTTTCTCACTTGACTCTGATGTAGGCTATGCTGTAAATGATTACGATAATCTGAGGGTAACTGGAAAGCTTACACAATTCAATGGACTCGCAGAAATAGAGCCCACTAGCATAGAAGTTCTTGCTCCAGGTGGTTTCAATCCATCATTGCCACTCGTGTCTGACCTGGATGAATCTACGGAATCATATCTGGTCGTATATAAAGATGCAACACTGGTAGACCCTACTCAATGGCAAGATTCTGGCAGTTTCAATGTGGATGTCACTAATGGCACTACTACTATCCAAGTGAGGATAGACAGTGATACTGATATTACTGGTATGCCAGCGCCTACAGGCTCTTTTAGCATAACTGGCATCGGCGGGCAGTTTGATCAGGATGCACCCTTTGATTCTGGGTATCAACTATTCCCTAGAAGTATTATGGATATAGATCCTTATAATCCCGCTGGAACTACCTCTATCTATACTAGAGTTACAATGGATCAAATAAGAGAAAACGATGCAGATGGCGTACCAGTAATGAACGAAGACAAAGTAGAAATTACCTCTACCGTCCATGGTATAAATTTGCGTCCTGCTGGCCTGCAGTTTACTATTATCAATGAAAACAATGTAGGAGTCGGCATATTCAGCCAGACTGAACAACTTAGCTACACAGTCCAAGAAGGAGATAGGATAACCGTACAAGGTACCTTAGGGCACTTTAATGGTCTAACTCAAATTACACCAGACTCCATAACCTTAGTCAGTCAAAATAATCCTTTAGTGCAACCGAGGGAAGTAACACAACTAGATGAAAGTACCGAATCATCACTGATTACGTTCTTTGTCGGTGACATTGTGGATCCTGCGGAGTGGCTAGGTGACGGATCTTCTTTTAATGTTAACTATCTAGATGCCAATTCTTCAAACAATATGTTAGTAAGAATAGACAGTGATACCTATTGGGCTGATCAGTCTTCTCCTGGTGGTGCTGGAATCATTTGGACAGGCATCGGTGGTCAATTCGATAACACAGCCGCACATGATGAAGGATATCAATTACTGCCTAGATATCAGGAGGATCTTGGATTCTGGCTGAGTACCTATGATATGTACCAAGGTGCCGTGAAGATATTTCCTAACCCAACCACAGCTGCTATAACTATTAGTTCCGATCAGATACCTCAATCAGTAGAAGTTTATGGGCTGGATGGAAAATTACTGAAGTTAGCTTCTCCTAGTTCTGTTTCTTTAGAAGACCTGCAGTCCGGAATCTATATGATAAAAGTTCAGTTTGATGAAGGTGCCTATTTTCAGAGAGTTATCAAACAGTAGTGACTGATAGCTCTAAGAGTAATGTAGCTCCGTTTCGAGATAAAAATAATTTACAAGCCCATGTATCGTTTTGATATATGGGCTTTTCTTGTCATTTGTTAGGTCCCCAAAGAGTATTCTTGTACAGCGACATTTTCACATTTCTATTGCAAAAATGCAGCCTTACTGCTTTCCTTTTTTATGTCTACTGCTATATTTTCTTTTAGCGTTGTAGCGAGCGATAACCCTACATAATCCACTTGAATAGGAAAAGACTTATGCTTTCTGTCTACAAGAACTGCTGCCTCTATCTTTTTTGGAAGAAAATTCATGAGTGGCTTCATGGCATAGAAAAGAGTACGTCCTGTGTTAGCAACATCATCTATAACAATGATGTGCCTCCCGTTTAGATTTTTGATTTCTACATCTAAAGTGATCTCCGAGTCCAAAGGGTCTGCAGGATTCAGACTGATAGTACCTAACTCTATTTCTTTGGAGGAGATGGCTTCGTACTGATCCTTTAGAAGCTTGGCAAAATTATAGCCATTCTTATTTATCCCAAGAAAAATAGGTTTCTTAACCTGGGTATTTTGTTCCCATATTTGGTAAGCAAGGCGTCTAATCTTCTGGTTGATTTCTTTATTATTTAAAATTTTCATCCTTTTCTAGATTCTAATCTATTATGCGAACTGATATCATAAAGGTATTTAGTATTATTGAGACTACAGAAGTTATAAATCTAGAAAGCCAAATAGATGAGAAGAGACTTAATCGCTTTACCAGAAGATTCTAAAGTATGGATATATCAGTCTGATAAAAAAATAGCTGATCAGGCCTCCCAAGACATAAAAGATGCCCTATATACTTTTTCGATGAACTGGCAGTCTCATGGGAGTGAGCTAGATAGCTATGCACATCTTTTTCACCACCAGTTTGTAGTTATGGTTGCGGACGGCTCACAACTACCTAGTGGCTGCTCCATAGATTCTTCTGTTCATTTTATTTCAGCACTAGGAGAAAAACACGGAATAGACTTCTTTAATAGAATGAATTTCGCATATCTGATAGACGATCATGTACATACAGTGAAAAGCTCTGAACTAAAAGCCGCGTACAGCAATAAAATCATCAATGAAGAAACCTTAATGTTTGATAATCTCGTCAATATAAAATCAGATTTCTTAGAAAAGTGGATTGTTCCTTTACGGGATAGCTGGCACACTAAGTTCTTAGATTAATCTATCCAGTCGCCTATTTAATAGATTTGTCGTACTTATAGGAATTAATTGAGCTGCTAATCAAGTTGTACTTATATGTTCAAAAAGATAAAGGATATATTAGGAATAGAAGGGGTCAAATTAGAACTACTCTGTCCTGAAGAGATAGAAAGATCAGCGGATTACGTGCAGGGTCAGATTATCATTACCAGCAAATCTGCTAAAACCATAGAGGGCCTAACTATCAAGCTCATTGAAAAATATCAGAGGGGTAGGAAAGAGTCCAAGTTGATAGATGAATATATGCTCAGTTCTATGGACATAGAAGCGGATTTAGATATAGTGCCTGACCAAGTAGAAAAAATGGATTTCAAGCTACCTATAAGTTTGTTACTCTCAGAGATGGACCAGTTCGAAAGAAGAAACATTCTGACTTCAGGACTTGCTAAGGTTGCAAAGAAACTTAAAAAAGTCTCATCTACTTACAGAGTGGAAGTATCTGCTAAAGTAAAGGGCATAGCTTTAGACCCTATAGTAAAGCAACAAGTAACGCTTACTTAGAAGCTTGTTTTGCCTTTCGTTTCTCTTCTATCATTTGAAGAATTTCTTCATCTGATTTTCCTAGGTTTTCGATGAGGAATTCTACATCATCTGCAAGATCATGGTCAGGATAATCAGCTAAGAACTTATCATAAATCTCTCTAGCCTTAGCATCATCTTGAAGATTATTCTCAATGATGAAGCCTTTGAGAAATAAGGAAGTCGGTGCTTTGTCATAATTAGGATACTTCTCCAGTATCCAGTCATATAGAGCTAGGCTTTTAGGAAAAGTTCTGATAGATTTGGCCACCTCAGCAGACTTAAACAGGATTTCTGGCGTCTTTTCATTATCAGGATATCCCAGCGCATAAGCCTCACAAGCATCCACATACTTCATTGCAGCCCCTCTATTAATTCCTGTATTGTCTGTATCCACAAATAACTGCTCACCCAATTTATAGATATAATCATCTACTGAAGTCATAGACTCCGAAAGTGCCGCTTTGGCTTCATCTATCTTATTAAAGTCAGAATGATTATCTATAAGGCTCCTGTAAAGAACATCAGAAGCGGAAGTTTTATTCATGCCTTTCATGATGCCTGCAAGATCAAAGATCTTCAGCGGGGTATCAGCCCCAGATGACTGCTTAATAAGTGGGAACAGAAAGGTAGCAGCTCTTGGTGCGATATTTTGTTCTGACGCAATTTTATAGCCGTACTCTAGTAGTTCTGTCTTTTTGCCTGCGTTCTTTTCTGTCTTAATACTCTCCAGAATACTATTGATTAACTTCGTTCCAGTCAATTGTGAAGGGTCTTTAGCATAGGCGGACTTAAGGGCCGAAAAACCATTATCTAGAGTTTGGGATGGAGTTCCTGTATCTGACTTACAAGAGGATAATAGCAGTGTAGCAAATACTAAGGAAATGGAACAGTTAATAATTGATCTCATAACATTCTTAAGCTAGTAAACACATTAAATTAAAGTCGAATATAAAGTAGTTTTCCCAACTCGTAAACAAATAGGAGAGAATAGTATTAAATCTATAGATGAAAAATATATTTTGGTTTAGAAGAGATCTGAGATTAAATGATAATGCAGGCCTTTATCATGCCTTGAAATCAGGTAAAGAGGTACAACCTATCTTCATCTTTGATAAGAATATCCTTGACAAACTGTCCGATAAAAAGGATGCACGGGTGAGCTTTATTCATTCTACCATTATGCAGCTAAGACAGGCCCTGCAGAACTTAGGGTCTGACTTGTGGATTTACTATGGTAAGCCTGAAAGTATTTTCATGGCTTTGCTCACAAAAGAAAAAATAGAAGCTGTATACACTAACAGAGACTATGAAAGTTATGCACTTTCCAGAGATAGAAAGATTAAGGAGTTGTGTATAAGCAAGCAGGTAGATTTCCTGACATTCAAAGATCAGGTCATCTTTGAGTCTGATGAAGTGCTGAAAAAAGACCAGACACCTTATACAGTCTTTACACCATATAAGCGCAGATGGTTAGAAAAGCTGGAGACTAAGAAATGGGCTAACCAGTCCTATTACTTCACTTCCTATCCCACTGAAAAGTACTTTGATAAGTTATCCACTTTCAGAAAATCAAAGACGCAAACAGTAAATTTGGAAGAGCTGAACTTTGAGCCTAACCTTGATCAATCCATACCCTCTAAATCAGTTGCTAGAAAAATAATAAAGAACTACCAAGAGCATAGAGATTTCCCAGCACTTAATGGCACCTCTCGCTTAGGCATACACTTTCGCTTTGGCACTATTAGCATAAGGGAGAAAGCCTTGCATGCATCAGCCCTCTCCGACACCTACCTCTCGGAACTGATATGGCGAGATTTTTATAGTCAGATTTTGACCCATTTCCCCCATGTAGAAGCCAATGCTTTCAGAGCGAAATACGAAGCTGTAGAGTGGCGGAATAATGAAAAGGAATTCCAGTTGTGGTGTGAGGGAAGAACTGGCTACCCAATGGTAGACGCGGGTATGAGAGAACTGAATACTACAGGACATATGCATAATAGAGTGCGGATGGTAGTAGCTAGTTTTCTGACTAAGCATCTGCTGATAGATTGGCGCTGGGGGGAGGCTTATTTTGCGGAGAAGTTATTGGATTTTGATCTGGCGAGTAATAATGGGGGCTGGCAGTGGGCTGCGGGCTGCGGGACGGATGCAGCGCCATACTTTAGGATCTTCAATCCTACTTCTCAGTTGGAGAAATTTGATAAAGAAAGAAAGTATGTAAAGCAGTGGGTAACCGAGTGGGGGACTGCCGACTATCCTGAACCAATAGTGGATCACAAAATGGCTAGAGAGAGATGCTTGATGGCGTATAAGGTGGCATTAGGGAAGACTTAGAGGAGCTCTTCGATTTTTTCTAGGAGCCAGGATTTGTTAAAGACCTGATCATCTTCTGAGATGATCGCTTTCAGTTCTCTGGAGACTTCTTTATTGTACTTATTATTTACCAGTTTTTTGAGATACTTAGCAAATGAGATTTGCTTAGCTTTTCTTTTAACGTCTATGGATTTTTCCCTTCTTAGAAAAGCGATAAAACTTTCAATTGCAGACTCCAGGGCATCACTCTCACCTAGTTCGTAATATGAAGCTAACAAGTAGTAACGAGAATTTACATTATACCAGATATCATCATAGTTGACTTTATTGAGATAAGTTAGAACCTTATCAAATTCCTTTTTATGAAAAGCGACTCTACATAGGCAAAAATTAACTGCATTTTCTCTATGCTCATTTTTGAGAAGTTCTGCTTTTTTGTCAATAAAATCATGGACCTTATCAAATTCACCTACCCTCAGACCGCCCACAACATAATTTCTGAAGGTTGTAGGTGACAGATACCCATTAACCAATATCAACTCACTTTCTATTCCCCATTCATAGAGGACAAGCATTTCTTTGACTGCATCAAGGTCACCTTTGTTGACATCCCTAATTACAAAACTTAGTAATACATCAATTATTTCCCTTCGTTCTTCCTCTGGGAAATTATCCATAACACTTTTTGACAACTTTTTCAGTTCTACATAATCTGATGAGTTCCCATCTCCAGACATCAGTTTGTACATTAAGTAATAAACCTTTACAGCAGGAACAGAATCTAAATTATACAATCCTATAAGATCTAGAGTGATGCCTAAGTCTAGTTCGATATCTGTATTGTAGAGTTTTCGCCAAGTCAGTATATCAGTAGCATGTCTCAATTTTTCAATAACATAAAAAGTATCAAGGTTTTGAGACAAATCCTTATAAGTCAAGTTCTTAAGGTTGTTTTTTATGTCTGACTTCTTCTCATAATTAGTACTTAAATTTTGGAGTATCTTCTTATTAAAATATACTCGTAAATAAAATTCTGCTGACCTATCAATTTCTCTGTCGATTATCCTGTTTGATTTTTTTGTTTGCTTCTCAAAAAGCTGTTCAAATTTGTTCTCATTTATAGACTGAAGAAGTAAATTAGCCTGAAGCAGTTTTTCATTTTCTAACCTCTCATTGATTAGAAACCTTTCAAAGCGCTCAAGTAGATCATTACATAATTTCCTGAATTTTAAGTCATCAAAAGTCTGGCTATCGCTAACTATTTCCCAAATAGCCTCTTTCATTCCAACTTCCTTCTCCGATTTGATTGATTCTATAAGATATTCAGCTAAATCAATAATCCTTTGATTTATGTTAAAGTATGGGCTATTTACAAATTTCAAGAACCGATTAAGCTTTTTTCGCTCTTGCTTTAGAAGTACTTGATATATTCTCATAAAGAAAAATATTATACATATTAAATATTATTTATATATGTAAATGACTTTTTATTAGTTGCTTACATTATAAATTAAAATTTAATACAAAACTAAGTTGACAGCAAATTCTTGGTTTCATACGTTAAGGTCTAAGGGTCTGAAAATCAATAATATAACTATACAATTTTAGTTCATCATCTTTTAATTAAAAGATGCTTAACTTCTCCAATAAATGAATATATTTGAGTTAACCAAAACTTTCAAGGCAGATTTATGAGATTCTTTCTAGCCTTAATTCTTTCATTTACAATTACCTGCTTGGGTGCTCAACTCAACGACAGGAATCTATACGTAGATGTACAAGAACAAGTTTTAGAAGAAATAGAAATCAAATCTCTTTTACTCCCTAAAATCCAAATTCACAATTATGACTTAACCGATTCCATTGGTTTCGATCCTAGTCAAATTGGCTCACAACTATACAAGCTTAATTATCAATCCATCGCTGGGCTATCTGGTGACTTCAAAACTGTTATAGAATATACTGAGCCCTCACTGATTCCAGGTATTCCTCAGACTAACTACACTGTTATTCACTTCAGAGTTAAAAGTTCTACTATAGTATCAGGTGATGATTATGCCTTGTCCTCTGGCATATCTACAATTGATCCACTTATTAACGATAGCTCTTCTGATGGGCCATTAAGTTTGGTCAAGTTAGGTCATGTATCAGGCGGAACCGCTAGCATTACCACGGACAACAAAATTGAATTTTCACTAACTGAGGATTCAGGAACTGTATTATACTTTTCTGAAGATTCCTTAGGAAATAAATCTAGCGCATATCTAAGGGTGCAACAAGAAAATGATGCTCTTAGTTACTCCAAAACGCTATATACCTCTGAAAATAAATCAATAGACATAATCCTCCCATCAACATCCTATAATCCTACTATAAATCCTACTAATGGAACTCTTTCTTCTAGCGGTCACGTATGGACTTATCTAGGTGATGTTGGCTACAATGGCTCTGAAAACATTGTTTTCGAAAGTGCAGCAGGTGGCATTATAGAATATAATCTCTCTGTCCTGAATGCTACTAATAACAATAGCTTTCTTGTCAATGATGAGTTATATCTAGAAAGCGATGGCGTGATAACTTTCGATGTTTTAGAAAATGATTATAGGTCTGATTTTCCGATAATTTATCACTCTCCAGAACTGACTGAAGTTGCTAATGGAGTCTTTGAATACACCGTAACTGATGGTTTTGTAGGTGACCTAGAATTTGAATATAAAGTCTTCACTGGTCTCCAGGTTTTCACTGGAGAAATATTAATTCATGTTGCTGACTTTGCACCTACTACTGTCGAGAGTTATGTTTTTAACACCATTCGAGACAAATCCTTAAGAATCACTCACAATACACCTATCGGATCTTATTACTTTGAAACTATAGTTCAGCCTACTCATGGTACAGTTCAGGTCTTTGATGAATTTGATAATGAGTTGATAGATTGTGATAGTCTTTCTGGTGCTAATACAATTATCTATACGCCTGATTCTGGATATACTGGTGCAGATGAATTTGACATAAAGTATTGTACCAATACGTTGAATTGCGAAGTTGTTAAAGTTGACCTGAATGTTCTAAGCTCTAGTTATACTGACTGTATTTGCCTAGAATACTGTGTATATGAAGGAGATCATAATGATGATGGAAGAGTGGACTTTTTAGATATTCTCGACCTCGGACTAAATGTTGGAGAGTCTGGACAAGAAAGAGTAGGGGATTTTGAACAGATATGGACAGGGCAGTTCAGCACCGATTGGGGCTATAGACAAATGGGAACTGATACTGACCTCAAATGTGGTGACTCTGATGGTGATGGCTACATAGATGAAGATGACCTAAAT
Organism: uncultured Saprospiraceae bacterium; assembly: GCA_938002665.1. GTDB lineage: Bacteria > Bacteroidota > Bacteroidia > Chitinophagales > Saprospiraceae > RFSX01. The sequence goes on from CALLAE010000048.1 coordinate 20,121, forward strand.
GCTATAGACATCAATTACGGTAAACTGAGCAAGTTCCAATCCTATCCTACAACAGCAACCACTGATATTCCCGTTTATTTTATTCCTCAACAAACTGAAGTAGACTCTGGAGAATTACTCATTATAGATATAGCTATAGGAGATACCACCTACCCAGCCATAGACATGAATGGCCTAGCGTTTTCATTCAATATAGCGGCGGAGCTAATGGATTCTTCCAGCGTGAATTTCTATCTATATGATGAAAATTGGTTAGCATATAATAATCCGATTGTAGATTATAACATTGTTCCTTATGACGGCAGAGTAGATGTTGCTGTTACCAGACTAGGAGAACAAGCTGCTAGTGGGCATGGCATCATAGGAGCGCTTGAATTTATTGTTGAAGATGAAGTAGAAGGACTGAAAAGAGCTAAGAGTGCTGTAGAACAAATAGTGATAGAAATGAATAATATCATCTCTGTAAATGGAGATGGTGCCTATGTCTCGCATCCTAATTATTCCCAGAAAGTGACTGTTGGTGCTGAATCCAATGATGAAATTGCCACAGATTATTTTGCTGAAAGTATTTCTGTAAATCCTAATCCTACATCAGGCATGGTTTTCATAAGCTCTTCAGAAACTAGCATAGATAAAATTGTAGTCACAGATGTTATAGGTAGAACGGTAGCTAGACCAAATATCACAAGACAAAAGGATCAGTACATTGACCTACAGGGTCTACAGGAAGGTGTCTACTTCTTGAGCATCCATAGTGGAGATCAAGTAGCAACCAAGAAAGTACATAAGGTAAACTTGTAATCGCAAGTATCAAATACCAATCAATTTTTACAACTTATTACTCTCCACAATTTTCAATAACTCTTCTTTATAGTTTTTACCTATCGGAATAAACTTTGGTTGACCGTTTTCTACTATTTCTATCGTATTTCCTACCACCGCTTTTATCTGATGTATATTAACGATATAAGACCTATGTACTCTCATGAATATATCGGAAGGTAGCTTCTTTTCAAGGCTCTTCATCGTTTGCAAAGCAATGACTCTACCTTGTTCTTTCTTAATAATAACATAATCTTTAAGTCCCTCTATATAGAGTATCTCCGAAAAGTGCACTTTGACAAGCTTCTTGTCTGCTTTTACAAAAAAGAAATCATCAAAATTAGTAGCAACGTTATCTAGCCCTTCTTTTACTTTATTCACAGCTTGTAAAAATCTATCAAAGGCTATAGGCTTCAATAAATAATCAACAGCATTGAGATCAAAGCCTTCGACAGCATACTCAGCAAAGGCGGTTGTAAACACAACCTTGGGTGGATTAGTCAGACTTTTGACTAGTTGTATACCAGTCATCTCTGGCATCTGTATGTCTAGAAAAACCAAGTCTACTTCCCCTTGCTGTATGAGCTGATTAGCTTCTATTGCATTATCACATTTCCCTACAATTTCCATATCCGGAATCTTAGCAACATACGACTCTATTATATCATGAGCTAGAGGTTCGTCATCTACAATTAGTGTTCTGATCATTCGTTTCTTTTTTATGGTAGTTGAATATTAAGCTTCACTTTAAAAGAATTGGAAGCATCTTGTATATCTAAATTGTGTTTGTTAGGATAGAGTAACTTGAGTCTTCTTTTAACGTTCTCCAATCCTATGCCTCCTGATTTGTCATTTTTAGGCAATGGCTTTTCTGGTTTAGAATTTTCTATGTTTAGTACTACAGTTTTTTCATGTAATTGCATCTGAATATTTACATATCCAGACTTAATCTGACTATCCAGTCCATGCTTAAAACTATTCTCTAAAAACGGAATAAACATGAGTGGCGCTATCTTTTGATTTTGGGCTGTGCCTTCTAGACTGAAATTAATCTTGAATCTGTCTCCCTGTCTTAATCTTTCCAGTTCTATGTAGTTCATAACATAATTGACTTCTTTCTCCAATGACACTTCTTTCTCATTACTCTCATACAGCATATATCGCATCATCTCAGATAGTCTCAGCACAATTTCTGGCGCTAAGTCTGATTTCTTAAGTGTTAGCGCATACAGGTTATTCAGCGTATTGAAGAAAAAATGTGGATTTATCTGAGATTTCAAAAATTTAAGCTCAGACTGTAGGTTTTGGCTTTCTAAGTCTCTCTTCTCATTCTGTAAGCCTAACCAATCTGAGGTCACTTTATAACCAGTAGATGTAAGTCCTACTAAAAGACATCTGAGAAAGATGTTTGTCCTATTGTCCATTATCTGTGAGACAAAAGCATAATTGTCTTGATACAATAAAATAATAGACAAGGTCTGGATAGGAGTGACTAGGAGTACTAGGACTAGCAAGGTGAAAAAGTAATATAAGAGATTATGCTTCTGAAGAAAGGAAGGAATTAAGTAGAGGATATTCACATAGACTATGAGTATATAGAAGGAAATATCCACTAGCTTATCTACAAGGATAAACCAGACTGGATAGGAACTATTATCTATCAATACCATGAAGAAATAGAACATCACCCAAAAGCTAAAGTGAAAAAACCCTTTAGTTTTAAGGACATCCTCCTGTATGTTCTTGAAATCTACCCAATTCACTCTATTAAAGTAGATGGATTCATTATCAATAACAAATAGAATAGACTAATAGCCTCAAAACTCAGACAGTTTAGAACAAAAACTATCGAATTTAATATCCTATAAGCCTTAAACTTATTCTGTAATATGTGGTTTATTTGTGTTACTTAATTAACAGTGCGCTGAATGAGTTATAAAAAAAAAGAAAGCTATTCTCCAAAGGATACCGAGAGTTTAAAGAAAAAATATAATGATATTCTTAAAACTTTAGGAGAGGACGTGAAACGTGAAGGTTTATTAAAGACTCCAGAAAGAGCTTCTAAGGCCATGCAGTTTCTCACTCAAGGCTATGACCAAGATCCTATAAAGATTCTGAAAGGAGCAATCTTCAAAGAAGGCTACAATAATATGGTACTTGTCAAGGATATAGAGCTCTATTCATTGTGTGAACATCATATGCTTCCCTTCTTTGGGAAAGTCCATGTAGCATATATACCTAACGGACATGTGGTAGGTCTGAGTAAGATACCTAGAGTCGTAGATGTTTTTGCAAGAAGGCTGCAAGTACAGGAAAGACTTACCCATCAGATTCTAGACTCTATAGACGCAGCCCTGAAGCCTCTAGGTGTAGCAGTAGTAATAGAAGCTGCTCATATGTGCATGATGATGAGAGGTGTACAAAAGCAAAATTCCACTACAACCACTTCTGCTTTTACAGGAGTCTTTGAAAAAGCAGAAACTAGAAATGAATTTCTCAGACTCATAAGCAACAAAAATTAGACATACCCAATAGCTTAAAAGAAAAACCAAACTAATGGCGATACTACTATTCCCTGGTCAAGGGTCACAATATGCTGGAATGGGTAAAGATCTATATGAGTCTGAGCCTGATTCTAAAACCTGGTTTGACAAGGCGGATGAAATACTGGGATTCAAACTTTCAGAAATCATGTTTGAAGGGAGTGATGAAGATCTCAAGCAGACTAGTGTAACCCAACCTGCAGTGCTAGTTAATTCACTAGTTAGATATAAACTCAATCAAGCTAACATAGAGGCTAGTGGAGTTGCAGGTCATTCATTAGGTGAGATTACTGCCTTGATCGCTAATGAGACCTTGAGCTACGAAGATGGGCTTAAGCTTGTATCTATCAGAGCTAATGCTATGCAAAGAGCTTGCGATGCAACTGAAGGTACTATGGCTGCTATATTAGGACTAGAAGACCAGATAGTAGAAGAAATATGCAATAATTGTACAGACATAGTAGTAGCAGCAAATTACAACTGTCCTGGACAAATAGTCATTTCTGGTTCGACGAAAGGCATCGCAGCAGCAGTAGAAGCTGCCAATGAAAAGGGGGCAAGAAGAGCTTTAGTGCTTCCAGTCAATGGTGCCTTCCATTCACCTCTTATGGAACCCGCAAAACTAGATCTAGAGAAAGCGATAAACACTACAACATTTAATGCTCCCAAAGTACCTGTCTATCAGAATGTAAGTGCACAAGCTGAATCAGATCCAGAAGTGATTAAGAAAAATCTTATTGCTCAACTTACTAGTTCTGTAAGATGGACACAGTCGATGCAAAATATGATAGCAGCAGGAGAAAAAGATTATATTGAGTTCGGTGCTAAAGTGCTGAGCGGTTTTATGAAGAGAGCAGATAGATCATTGAATTTGATGCAAAAATAAATGGGCAATAAAGTAAAAGCAGGAGATATATTAATTGCCCAACCCTTTATGGAGGATGGTAACTTTAAGCGTTCCGTCATAGGTATCACAGAGCATAGATCAGATGGAAGCGTGGGATTTATACTCAATAAACCTATTAATATTCAATTGCAAGAGTTGGTACAAGGTGTGGACTCAGATGAGAACTATAGTGTATACTTTGGTGGGCCTGTGGCCTCAGATACTATTCACTATATTCATAATGTAGGAGAGCTACTGGAGGATAGCACTAAAATAAAGAACGGACTTTATTGGGGAGGCAACTTTGAAAAATTGATTTTCCTAATCCAATCTGGACTCATCCGCAAAAACAATATACGTTTCTACATAGGGTACAGTGGCTGGTCACAAGGCCAACTGGAAAATGAACTCACATCTGGTAGCTGGATTATCTCAGAGTGGTTCTCTAATTATACATTCCAGAGTAAAGCAAATAAATTATGGGAAGAGGCGCTGAAACATAAAGGAGATAAATATTCAGTCATAGCTCAAATACCGGGCAAAAGAAACTATAACTAATTGTATTCATTCCAGAATATCAATCTCCATTTTGGAGATTTCCAACTTTTCGATAATGTATCCTTTGTAATATCACCAGGTGACAAAGTTGCGTTAGTCGGAAAAAATGGCGCGGGTAAAACAACTCTCTTCAAAATTCTCACAGGCGAAATAGAAGCTGATACCAGTGATATCACTATGCCAAGGGATACCTCCATTGGGTATCTTTCACAACACTTAGACTTTGAAGAAGGCAAGACGATACAAGAAGCCTGTCTCGAATGCTTCAAGAAGTACTTTGATGCAGAAGCAAGAATAGAAGAGATAAATAAATTATTGCAAGTAGATCAAACAGAAACCCATCTCACAAAATTGCTAGATGAACTAGATCAACTCAATATTACCATTGCCAGTCTCAATGTCAGCAACCCATACGCTGATACTGCCAAAATTTTGAAAGGCTTTGGATTTAAGGAGGAGCAGCTGGATGACAAAATATCTACTCTTTCAGGTGGCTGGAAGATGCGGGTACAAATGTCTAAACTTTTGCTGACCAAGCCAGACTTACTGCTTCTGGATGAGCCAGATAATCACTTAGATATAGAAGCACTGATCTGGTTTGAAAAGTATCTTAAGAATTATCAAGGAGCTATTCTCTTTATTTCTCATGATATTGATTTCATGTCTAATGTCGCTTCCCGCATTTTAGAACTTTCTAATCGAAAACTATTCGATTTTAAAGGTAGTTATAAAAACTATCTAGACGGGAAAGAGCTCCGTCAAGAAAAGGAAGAACAGGCTTTTGTTAACCAGCAAAAAGTTATTAAAGAAAAGGAGAGAACCATTACACGGTTTATGGCCAAGGCCACAAAAACCAAAATGGCTCAATCCATGAAAAAGCAACTGGATAAAATGGAGAGAATTGAGTTGACTCAAGAAGATGTCACTCAGATCAAAATTCAGTTTCCTATGGTCCATGCACCCGGTAAAATAGTCACGACCATAAAGAATGCTTACAAGTCCTATGGTGATAAAAAAGTACTAGAGGATGTTTCTCTGGTTTTGGAGAGGGGGCAAAAGATAGGCTTTGTAGGGCAAAATGGACAGGGTAAATCTACCTTAGTAAAAATGATTGCCAAGCTTACACCATACGACAAGGGCACTGTAGAGCTAGGCCATAATGTCCTTCTTAGTTATTTTGCACAAGATCAGGCTGAAACTTTAGATACCAGCAAAACAGTCTTAGAAACTATAAAAGACAAAGCAGATGCTGAGCTGCAGACTAAGTGTAGAAACATTCTGGGTGCTTTTGCCTTCTCAGGTGAAGATGCAGAAAAGAAAGTATCAGTGCTCAGTGGGGGAGAGAAATCTCGTCTTTCTATGGCATGTCTCGTATCCCAAAAATCAAATTTTCTAATACTGGATGAGCCTACTAACCATCTAGACATCCATGCAAAGGCTATACTCAAAAAGGCAATCATGGAATATCCAGGAACTATGATTATTGTTTCTCACGACAGAGAGATACTCAGAGGTACCGTAGATATTACGTATGAATTCAGAGACCGAAAAATCATCCAATATCTTGGGGATCTGGATTATGTACTACAGAAAAGGGAAGTGGATGATGTGAGAGAATTTGCACTGTCAGATGCACCAAAGAAAAATGACAAGCAAAAAGCGAAAGCGAAAAATGAGCTGAGCTATGAGGAAAGCAAAAAGATAAACAGGAATATAAGTAGGCTAGAAAAAAGAATAGATGAGTGCGAGAAGGAGAAAAAAGAGATTCATGAAAAACTACTAGATTCTAGTTATTATAATTCACCAGAGGGTACTGCTGCTCTCAAGAAACTCTCAAAAATCGATACTAATCTAGATAAGTATACAGAAGAATGGGATACTTGGGTATCCAAGCTAGACTAGTTCCATTTGTCCAACTGATGCACTACAGCCTTCATGTCCTTGGGAAGAGGTGCTGAAAAGACCAGTTCCTTATCAGTTATTGGATGCCTAAATTTCAATTCATGCGCATGGAGCGCCACTCTGCTAAGCAATGGCCGTTCTTCTCTATCAGTTTTTCGATTCATTTTCTTCTTAATCTTAGAAAGCAAAAAAGGCTCTCCATTACCATAGAGCGGATCACAAACTACAGGGCATCTCATTTCTTTCATATGTACTCTAATCTGATGCTGCCGCCCCGTCAATATTTTCAACTCTAATAAAGCATACTGCTTCCAGCTCTTTGCTATTCTGTACTTCGTCAGAGATTCTTTACCATTTTCACTCACCATCATACCCTTTCTTTTTCCACCAGCAGAAGAAATAGGTAAATCTATCAGGCCTACTTCTAGTGGTGGTACATTGTGGACTATAGCCTTGTAAAACTTATCTAATTGCCTTTCCTCAAAAGCTATAGATAATGTTTTATGCGCCTTTTCTGACTTAGTAAATAATATCAATCCACTTGTCTCTTTATCTAATCTATGATTAATAAAAACATGAGGTCTTTTTTTTGAAAGCTCTCCAACTAATGAGGGAATGTTGCGGTCATACCTATCAGGAATAGTAAGGTAGGGTGCTGGTTTATTGACCACTATAAGATCGTCATCTTCATGCATAATCTCCCATCGCTGCTTTTTCATGATGATTGTTTCTTTAATTGATCATAAGTTTTCTTACCGCTGAGATAGTACTGAACTATTATTGAGTGCTTATGTATAAGAGGTTTTTCACTCGAAATAATCTTGTGTTTCCTAACTAGCTCTTTTACCTTACGACGTTTCGCAATAAGTGAGATTATATTTCCATAAAAGCTAAAATGAGCTTTTATTACAGCCCAAGTACTCGCAACCTCTCCACTGAGAAGAAACTTTATACCAGCAATCCCATCTAGTACTAAACGCAGTGGTAGCTTAAAAAACAGGTTAAAACTGTTCTCGTTCTTAAAAAGGGTAGCCAAACTATTCCTAAAATTCAAAAACACCTTTCTCGAATTTCCATAATCCATAGTACCTCCACCTAGATGATAAACTACAGAGTGAGGAATCACAGCTAGATAATATCCAGCCCTTTGCATTCTCCAACACAAATCAATTTCCTCATGATGTGCAAAGAAATCTTCATCAAAACCGCCAAGGGTTCTGAACACCTCTGCTCTACAAACAAAGGCTGCTCCGCTCGCCCAAAAAATCTTCTGAATATCGTCGTAATGACCAGCATCTTCTTCCACTGTATCAAAAATTCTACCCCTACAAAAAGGATAGCCTAGATAGTCGATATGACCTCCCGCCGCACCAGCATACTCAAAAGCCTGCCTTTGCTCATACGAAAGAATCTTAGGCATTACAGCTGCACATTCTGGATATTCTTCTAGATATGTTATTAATGGATCTAGCCATCCCTCGGTTACTTCTACATCTGAATTGAGTAAGACAAAGTACTTTTCATCTATTCCATTAAGCCCTTTATTATAGCCACCTGCAAAACCATAGTTTTTGTCTAACGATACTACCTGCACTTCTGGAAACCATTCTTCTAGAACTTCTAAACTATCGTCTGTACTAGCATTATCAATAACCACCGTTTTAAAAATCTGCTCACTGCTAAAACCCACTGATGGCAAATAGGTTTCGAGGAATTGGCTTGTATTATAGTTTAAGATGACGACAGCTGTTTCTAAGTTCCGAAGGGCAGTTCCTCCACTAAAAAAGTTCAAGCTATCCTCCTTATCAGCCTTCAACTGTGCCTTTAGGGCATCTAGGCTTTCAAATTTTTTGTCATCTCTTAAGTAACTAAGTAACTGAATAGAAATCCGTTGGTCATAGATATCTTCATCGAAATCAAAAATATTGACCTCTATAGTTGTGGGCTGCGTTGAATCTAAAGTCGGTATGTTGCCGATGTAAAGCATACCTTGATATTGCTCTCCATTCACCACTACATAACAAGCATAGATTCCATCCTTGGGTATTAGTTTTTTAGAATCTTCTACTTTCAGATTAGCTGTAGGGAAGCCTAATTTTGTGCCTAGCTTTTTTCCTCTCACAACATGGCCAGACAATTCATACGGCCTATTAAGCAAAGTGTTAGCAGTCTCCAGATCACCACCGAGTATAGCTTTCCTTATTCTCGTAGAGCTAATGGCTAGCTGGTCTGCTTCATACTTACTTATCTCAGTTACCTCATAATTATATTGTTGTGCTTTAGATCTTAACAAATCAATGTTGCCAGCTCTGTTCAAACCAAACTTGTGATCATAACCTATCACAAGATGTCTAGGTCTAAATTTTTCTATCAATAGCTTTTCAATATACTCGGATGGCGCTAACTGTGAAAACTCCACAGTGAAAGGCACTATGACAAGAATATCAATATCTGTATTCCTTAACAAATCAATTTTTTCCTGTAAAGAAGTCAGGATTTTTAGACTTTTATCCTTAGGGTATACGATGCTTCTAGGATGTGGATCAAAGGTGATGACTACACTGGGACCTTCAGTAGATTGAGAGAGCTGTTTTATCTTTTTTATGAGTTTCTGATGCCCACTATGGAGACCATCAAAAGACCCTACAGTAACTACCGAGCCACTGAGTTGTGGCAGACTATCCATATCCCTAAAAACCCTCATTAATACTGCATATTATCAGCCTAAAGGTATAACTATCTCACTTATTTTGAATCCAGATATATTAATGAATTTAATTATGTTTGCCACCCGAAAAAACCGGGCAAATAAACTATTTGGAACTGTTTCCGAGTAATATTGTTTAGCTAACAGAATGGGTATAGATAGTAATAAAATAGTAGCGATCCTAAGAGGAATTACAGATCCTAACTCTGGTAATGACCTCGTCGCCATGAAGCTAGTAGAACAGCTGAAGGTAGAAGGAGCAAGCATTTCCTTCTCTGTGAATACAGCAGGCCTTCCAGAAACCACAAAGTTTGAGCTACATGAGAAAATAAATACTGCGATTCTAGCTGCATACCCGCAAGCTAAACTCAATATCCATTTCACTCATGAAGCTAAGAACGCTAGGCCCTTGTCCCAGATTAAGAACATCATAGCAGTGGCCTCTGGAAAAGGTGGGGTAGGCAAATCAACAGTCTCTACTAATCTTGCTTTAGGCCTAAAGAAATTAGGAGCGAAAGTAGGTCTGATGGATGCTGACCTCTATGGACCCTCGGTTCCTACTATGCTGAATATTGCTGATAAGAAACCCGAAATCAAACAAGTCTACAACAGACATAGAATAATCCCTATAGAGCAGTATGGCATCCACACTATTTCTATAGGTAATATTGTAGATCCAGAAGCTGCCGTAGTTCTAAGAGGACCTAGATTAGGCGGAATTATCAAGCAATTTGTAAACGAGGTCATCTGGCCAGAATTGGATTATTTGATTATCGATCTGCCACCTGGGACTGGTGATATACAACTGACCTTAGTACAGACTATCCCACTCACTGGCGCTATCATTGTCACAACGCCTCAAAAAGTGGCGGTAGCAGATGCTATCAAAGCGATGAACATGTTTCGCCTAGATAATATTAAAGTACCCATAGTCGGCATAGTAGAAAACATGTCTTGGTTTATACCAGAAGACCAGCCCGAAAAGAAATACAAAATCTTCGGAGAAGGGGGTGGTAAGACCCTGGCTAAAAAAGCGGAATGCGCTCTTTTAGGTCAATTACCCCTTATAAGTGAAATAAGAGCACAGAGTGACTCAGGTAGACCTATAGTTCTAGACGAAGAAAATGATGTAAGTAAGTTCTTCACTAAGCTGGCTATGAGAGCAGCTGAGCAGATACAAGTCAGAAATGAGTTATTACCACCAACACAAATCGTTGGAGTGAATATTCAAAAATAGCTTAGAGAAGACTTACATTTATACCAACAGACACTATAATGTCAGAATCAGAAAAAGAAAGCCTCATAAAAAACATAGATCTTACTCTCGATGAGATCAGACCACACCTGAAAGTGGATGGTGGAGACATCGAAGTTGTGGATATCACTGCAGATATGACCGTCCAAGTAAAGTGGGTAGGTAATTGTATCAATTGTACCATGTCTGCAATGACTATGAGAGCTGGAGTAGAGCAAACCATCAAAGCTAAATACCCTGAAATACAAAATGTTGTCGCTGTGAATGGTGTCAACGCAGGCTAAATTACCCTAGATTCTGATGAGCAGATCAGCCCTTTACGAAAACATACGAGCTAAGCAATCTTTTCTTTGTATCGGTCTGGATACCGATATAGATAGAATTCCTAAACATTTACTAGCTTCTGATGATCCCATCTTTGAATTCAATAAACAGATTATAGATAATACCCAAGACCTAGCAATTGGTTATAAGCCTAATACAGCTTTCTATGAAGCTCTCGGACCTAAAGGAATGGAGTCGCTAAAAAAAACAATGGACTACATTCCTGATGACCTGCTGGTTATTGCCGATGCTAAGAGAGGAGATATAGGAAATACTTCCAGGCTGTATGCCAAAAGTTTTTTTGAATATTACAACGCAGATGCCCTTACCGTGGCTCCATATATGGGTGAAGATTCAGTCAGCCCTTTCTTAGAATATGATGACAGGTGGATAATTATCTTAGGCCTTACTTCTAATAAAGGCAGCAATGATTTCCAGCACATAGAATCTAAAGACGGCATCAAGTTACACGAGCAAGTTCTAATGACCTGTGCAACTTATGGGACAGCTGATAATACCATGTTTGTCATAGGTGCTACACAAGCAGCTTACATGACTAAAATAAGAAAACGAGTTCCTGATCATTTCTTCTTAGTCCCCGGTGTAGGAGCACAAGGTGGCAGCTTGAGCGAGGTAGCTAAGTATGGCATGAACAACCAAGTAGGACTTATAGTCAATTCTTCTAGAGGTATTATCTATGCAAGTGAAGGTGAGGATTTTGCAGAGCAAGCAAGACAGAAAGCATTAGTTGTTCAGCAAGAAATGGCTCAGCTCCTGGCACAATATGCTGACAGGCTCAGTTAGCAGCTTAAAAATGCATCAACTCCACTTTGGAGTGACTCCACATATAATTTCTCAGTATTAAATCAGCTTCTGGACTCAGAGCTTCATATTTGATGCATTCCTTTATTTCTTCTATCCCATAATTTGAGTCCTCTATATCTATATACCCGAAGCCTCTATAATGGCCATCTTCTACTAAGAATACAGCGCGCTCATCTATACTGCGCCCTTCTTCCATCAGTATAAAATTCTCATCAAAAAGCCTATTCACTATAACTTCGCTTTCATTGAATCTTTGATTATACAAGTATGGCGGCTCTTCACCTATGCATGCGCCTTGGCATTTAGTAAGCTCATAATTAAAGCAAGTATTAGTAGATCTGTCTATTAGGTTTACCTTATTACAAAGTTGGAAGGCTTCTCCTATTTGCTCTATATGAGACAAGGCAGATTTTCTGGCACTGAATAAGGAGAGGGCTTTATCCGTTTTATTAGCCTTGACAACAGCATATCTAAAATACCCCGACTTATCAGTCTCTTTGATAATAGCAAAATCATATGTTTTAGTTTTCTGGATTTTATTAATAGAAGGCTGTACTTCCTTTATTTCCTTAGACTCCTTGAGTAAGGAAGCTAATTCGCTACCTGTAATCTCGTAGGAAATGCTGGCGACATTATCGAAAAGCTTATCCGTTTTTCTGGTATACTTAGCAAAGTGTTGCTTGGCTCTCGCTTTGATATCTATGCTCTTTCCGATATAGATTATCTCTTCTTGACTGTTCCTGAAATAATATACACCACATTCTTCTGGCAAAGATTCCACATCATCTATACTCAGAGCAGAGGGCAATTTAGTAAGCTTGAGACTAGCTTTTACAAGGTCTATTACTCCCTCTTCATTACCTTGCTCATGGAATATTTTACCTAATAGAATAGTCGTAGCCCAAGCATCATCGTAAGCTCTATGACGATGCTTGACCGTAATTTTAAAATATCTGATAAGATTCCCAAGACTGTAAGACTTCAACTGTGGGAAGGCTTTTCTAGAGAGTCTTACTGTACACAGATTCCTTCTGGTAAACGTATACCCTAAACTTTTAAATTCTGCTCTGAGAAACTGATAATCAAAACGGACATTATGTGCCACAAAGATGGCCCCTTCAGTCAGTTCTATCACTTGCTTAGCTACTTCGTAAAACTTGGGTGCATCTGCTACCATCTCGTTATCTATCCCCGTGATTCTTGTGATTGTGTATGGAATAGATCTTTCAGGATTAATCAGAGACTGGTATTCTTCTATTATTTCCTTACCATCATATAGGATGATAGCTATCTCCGTTATTTTATCCCTATGAGGAATACCTCCTGTGGTTTCTAGATCTACTACTGCGTACTTAGTTTTCATAGTGTAATCACAAACTTAGTTAAGCTAGATATATTAAATTAAATATGTATTAAATAATGGCATCATACGTTCATTACAGCTTAATTTGTGAGCATGAAGTCGATTTTACAATGTCTTTTTATCTGTATGGTGGCACTTTCTTGCCAAAGCACAAGCTCTAATGGACAAGCTTCTAATGGCAAGATAACATCAGCTGCAGATCGTCCAGCCCAATATCTGCCACTTATAAAAGGGAAAAAAGTAGGGCTTATCGTGAATCAGACTAGCATGGTAGGTGATGAGCATATTGTAGACTACCTCAGAAATAAGGGAATTATAATCTCAGCGATTTTTACTCCTGAGCATGGATTTAGGGGCGAAGCGGATGCAGGGGAAAAGATTGAGGATGGCAAAGACCCTAAGTCAGGTATTCCAATCATTAGTCTTTATGGAAAAAATAAGAAACCTAAAAAGGAAGATCTTCAAAACATTGATTTCTTGCTGTTTGACATACAGGATGTCGGTGTAAGATTCTATACATACATATCCACCTTGCATTATGTGATGGAAGCGGCTGCAGAATCTGGATTATCCCTTATAGTACTTGACAGACCTAATCCTCTGGCTAGTTATGTAGATGGGCCAGTGCTAGAGCCAGAATTCAAGAGCTTTGTAGGTATGCATCCTGTTCCTGTAGTCTATGGTATGACTATCGGAGAATATGCTCAAATGATAAACGGTGAAGGCTGGCTAGAAGGAGCGCAGAAAGCAAAATTATCAGTAATTCCTTTACTCAACTTTGAACGCCAAGCCAAGTATATACTACCTATAAAGCCTTCACCTAACTTACCTAATAATATTGCTATAGGGCATTACCCCTCTCTATGCTTTTTTGAGGGGACGACAGTAAGCGTAGGGAGAGGAACTGCTGATCCATTTCAGCAAATCGGTCATCCTGCATATCCAGGCACCCATAATTTTACACCGGTTTCTGGCCCAGGGTCTAAATACCCAAAACATGAAAACATCGTTTGCTACGGAATGGATCTCCGTAAGAAAGCCCCAAATTTTGAACGTTTAGATCTCAGCTATTTAATAGATTTCCATACTGAGTTGAAAAATAAAGGCACAACTTTTTTCAATGACAATAACTTTTTTGATCTACTTGCTGGGACAGACCAACTGAAAACAATGATAGAAAAAGAAATACCCGAAGAAGAAATTAGAGCACATTGGGCAGCAGGCTTATTAGAATTTGAGCTTATGCGGAAAAAATATTTGATCTACAACTAATCAAAAAATATATCTGAGCTGCGCTTTTAAGTCAGTCCTTGTATTTCCATTTATCAGTTCTAAACCACTTCCGTTAGTGCCCATATCCTTCTTAGTTCGTGCTAGACGAAACTCTGCAGTAAGTTGTCTTGTGAGATCATAGCGGATATTGAAATAATACCTGACGCCTCTTCCAGAATAAGTCGGAATACCAAATTCGTAAAGGATGTTATTCTCATAAGCATAGATTCGACTATTGCCGTCATCTGTATCAAACATTGCTACTCTTGCTGTAAGCGAAAGAGGAGAGGCCCAGGGCTTATAGATAAAATCTTGAAAAAGCATATAGCCTTTGGAGATTCCATTTATATTTTCAAAAGTTGTGATCTCCATCCTGCTTCTAAGCTCTAAGGCTTGACTCACTTTATTAGCAAAATGTAATCTAAACTTATACCGTCTCTGGGTACGACCTACGGTGAGCTTGTTATCTCCGCCACGTTGCTCTATAACTGCATCTGAGAGGGAAGCATTCTGTAATTTCTCTTCAAAAAAGAATTGGCCATAGATAGAGAGTTTTCTTTTAATGTAGTAGTCTAATCTAACAAGATATTCCTTCCCATCTGAAGGATTAGAGACCCGTGCTCTTAACCAAGGATGCTTCCATACATCTGCGTAGGTTCTTAATTTCCATCGCCGAGTAAGTAACAGTTCCAGACCCAAGTATAAACCTTTTTCATTGTTGATTATATTAGATTCTGCAAATGCATTAGGTGTCAAGGCATTATAATCTGTATCATAATCTCTATACAGCACTGCCAGACTGGCCTTCTTGTCTAGGCCCACTAGAGCCCCTACTATATGTGCCAAGCCTCCTGAACTAGAGTGAGCAGATTCCCCAAATAAATGAATGTTCTTGAGTCTTAGACTGTAGTCTATACTTGTATTAGATAATTGATTGCCTGAAAATCGGAACCTGTTATAAGCCTGATCACTTCTAATCAATTCCTTGTCCAGTACAGAGGTCAGATGGTTGACGCCAATGGTATAATTTGATTTAGCATACTTCACTGCTCCTCCAAAACTTGTCATCTCCAGTATACCTTTATCTTCTTTCTCAGCTAAGGTTCTATGAGCTCCACTCGTCTGGAGAGAGGAAAGAAAGACCTCAGGTGTCTCATCATCCAATGTATCCAATCGCAGATTGCCATCCCTAGCCACTCTACTGCCAAACAGTGTTACTTCAGCATGCTTTATAGGTCTTAGTGTAGCGGCAACTCCTCTTTGATAACCGTTTTCATTCACAGAGGTATATGGTCTTAAGGTTCGCCCACCTTTCTTTATATCTGTCACCCATGCACTCTTGCCAGCACCGAAACCATTGTGCATAATAAGACCTTGCCCAAGTGAGACAGAATAATCACCTATGGCAACGTCTTTAAGCAGTGTAGAAAAGTCTCTCATGTAGAGATGAGCAGTGAGATAATCTATGCCTTTATAGAGAGTATCAGAGAGTAGCTGCTCCCCTTCATCTTTCTCAGCTATGAGACCAAATCGCAGCTTGTTTTCATAACTTCCTTTATAGCGGAGTTGTAGTTTGTTTTTATCACCGAGATAAGCAGGTGGAGTATCTTCTCTGCTGAGATATCCTAGTTTATCTTCTAAAGTCTGAGCCCACTTCAGGTAAAGTTCATGCCTAGTACTCTGGACCATCTGGCCAAAACCGATGGGGAGTTTTTGCTCATCAGACACCTCCATGAAACTTCTAATACGAGTTATGTCAGCCACTGTAAAACTCGGAATGCTTTGCAATTCTTCCATTAGAATCAGATCTCCATAAGTCGCCTTGTGATATACGAGATCATTAATTTGGATTTCTGACAACAGCCTTGATTCTTGTAGCTCATCATAAGATGCTTCATTGATATTCATAGGGTTAAAGTAAAGAGCTTCAAGCCTATCTAAGACAACTGAGATATCTATTTCTTCTTCCTCTTGGTCTTCGAGAAATGATTCTACTTGATCCCATACGACCATAGGGACATCTTGACCATAAGTAGAATTATAGCTAAAATGATAAACTAGAAATATGAAAATTACTTTTTTCAAATCTGCTCAAATGGTAGAAGCCCCAAGATAAGGATACCCTTTACAACTAGAACACTTAACTGATATCCTTTCTCAACCAAGTTTCAAAATTGTAATATATAAAGGCCACCTTAGCATAATTATCAGATCTCCCTTGTATGATGCGTTCTAGAGAAGTCTCTATAAGTTCACTGATTCCAAAGTTCATAGCTCTACTTCCTTTTCTCAGAAAAGCTATCATAGCATCGACTACCATGTTAGAATGTTCATTTGCATCGAAAGCATTTTTGACGTTCTGAAGAAGATTCAGTACTAATGCAAAATTATTCAGTCGGTAATGACACATCAGATGGACCAGCCTGGCATAACAAAATATATCCGATCTCAATTGTTGTTCTTGAGCATCTATAACTCGATTTAGAAATTCTATGGCTCTGCCGTTATCTCCTTTATAACTGTATATCAGGGCAAACTTATATTGAAAAGTCAATATACGGTGCACATCTAACTTAGCACTCCAGCTTTTCATTCTGAGCTCTAATTCTTGTATATGGTTATCCAATCTTGTGTAACGCTTGGAAATAATTCTAGAATTGAGCTCAGCATTTTCATGATAAATAAAATCGAGTAGAACCGAAGTCTCATTGAAACTTGAGTGATAGGTTTTTCTGAAATGTTTGTAGCGAGCTAACCAATATTCAAACTTATCTTGTCTTCTCAAATAGAAACAATTGGTCAATATATAATGGTAACCTCTCATAATGAGATCTGGGTCTCTTTCTACTTCACCTGAAGCTTCTATCATTTTTGTTACCCAGAGGGCTGCATGCTTGTAACTATAGTGAAAATCTAGTCTCATATAATGATACCATACATGAGCCTGATGCCATAGAGTTATTGCTTTAGTAGAGTCTCGAACAGTTTTGTAGTTTGGGATTTGGCCTCGAAAATAGCCCTGGTACATGAGGGCATCTCTATCATTCTTAGCGAAGCCCCATCTGATATATAAGCCTTGAATCTCTAGAGAAAGATTAGACATTTTTATTTCTATAGCTATAAGGGCTTGCTTACTGCTAGATAAAGCAATGATATCCTCTATTTTATTCTTAGTTCTCCTGCTTCTAGTAATGTGCCGAGATTCTATTTTCTTTTGGAATTCAGAGACCTCTAGATAAATAATATTATCTAACTCATTCGAATTATTAATGCTATTGAGTATGGAGAGGCTTTCTTGGTAATGACCTTTTATATAGAGAATAGTGGCATAGTCAAGCAGCCTTCTCGCATTCATACCCGCATCTGCTCGCTCATGAAGTAGCCTCAAGCTTTTTAGTAACTGACTATAGAGATGGCGTTTGGTATTTACAAATTGTGTTCTTGTAATCCCTAGTTCTTTCTTATAGATCTGTACTTCAGAGTGGTTGGGATATTTATCTATGAGCTGGAATAACTTCACAAAAAGTCCACCTTTATTACTTTCTAAGCGATTTACATATAGTATAAAATGTCTCTTCTCAGCTTTGGATAGGCCAACTATTAAATTTTGTAAAGAAGAATATTTAGCTATGGGCATAACACTATTTATGTAATGTAAATATCTGTCTATCAACTAAATAAGCAATCAAATATTTTTCTTAATATAACACATACAAATTATTGATTTGATAAATATATGAAACAAGCATCTATTTTCGTCCGCTATTACAATCAATCCGTTTCCTATAAAGAAAAACCAACAATGGCAACAAGAAAATCAACTAAAAAAATAGTAAGATCAAAGCTGGAATACATCTGGCTAGATGGGTACAAGCCTACCCAAAACATGAGAAGTAAAACTAAAGTAATAGCTAACTTCAGTGGAAAACTTAAAGATTGTCCAGTATGGTCTTTTGACGGCTCGTCAACTAGACAGGCAGAAGGAGGTTCTTCTGATTGTCTTCTAAAACCAGTAGCTATCTATCCTGACCCAGCTAGAGAAAATGGCTTCCTCGTAATGACTGAAGTACTTAATGCTGACGGTACTCCCCATGAGTCCAATGGAAGACATACTATCGATGATGATGACAATGATTTTTGGTTTGGCTTTGAGCAAGAGTATTTCATTATGGATACTAAGACCCAATTACCTCTTGGTTTCCCAGTAGGAGGATATCCAGGGCCACAAGGGTTATATTATTGTTCTGTAGGTGGAAGAAATACACATGGAAGAGAACTGGTAGAAGAACATGCTGACTTGTGTATAGAGGCGGGGCTGACCTTTGAAGGAATCAATCAAGAAGTTGCAAGTGGACAATGGGAATTTCAGTTATTTGCTAAAGGAGCAAAGAAAGCAGGGGACGAAATCTGGATAGCCAGATATCTACTAGATAGATTGACAGAGCAATTTGGTTATTATATAGAGTACCACCCTAAACCCGTCAAAGGAGACTGGAATGGCTCAGGCATGCATGCAAATTTTTCCAACAAGAAGCTAAGAACATCTGGTAAAAAGAAAGATTTCGAAACCATCTGTGAAAAGTTTGCACCTAAAGAAAGAATCAAGCAAGCAATCTCTGTCTATGGTGCCTACAATGATCTAAGACTCACTGGAAAACACGAAACACAATCCATAGACAAATTTTCTTATGGTGTTTCAGATAGAGGCGCATCCATAAGAATTCCTATCGCTGCTGTGGAGAACAAATGGAAAGGCTGGTTAGAAGATAGAAGACCTGCATCCAACGCTGACCCATATAAGGTTGCGGGTTCTATCATAGCCACCGTAAAGGGAAAAAAATACAAATACTAAGATATATCAATTCCTAATCTGAGGTCATTCATTAGTTTGGGTGACCTTTTTTTATGACTAAAAAATATGCATGATAGCAATGATCTAATCTACAGAGCGATCCATCTTGCTCACATAGAGAATAATCATTCCTACAAAAATCATTAAGAGCCTAACTACCAAACCAAAAGTCCTTCCTGGTCTGTCTATAAAGGCAAGAATACTCAGTTTGAGATTGACTAAACTCAAGACCAAACCAATGAATCCGAGAAAAAATATAATAAAACCGATCAGTGACCAATAGCTTCGTTTCATAACTCTAACTTAAAATATTGTAAGGATATATAGTTACCATGCTTCACAATAGATAATAGATGATGACCATGACATATTGTAGAAATCCACTGACAATATAAGGTCAGAAAGCCAACATTGGTTTAACTTCACATTTATACAATGGAAAAGAAGAGAATCGAGCTATAGTGTTATTCAAAGATAAAACAATGTTTAAGGAAGCATTTATGACGTATTACGTACCCTTATGTAATTATGCCAATGCCCTGTTAAATGATAAACTGCTAGCAGAAGATGTCGTTCAAGACATGTTTTTACATCTGTGGAAGAATAATGAGTCTCTGACTATCAATTCTACATTGAAATCCTTCCTTTTTACCTCTGTAAAGAATAAAGTCTACGAAAATGCTAGGTCGAGGAAATCCTATCAAAGAGCCCTAGATAGCTACAAGTACAAGCATAGTACAGGTACGGCCGATTTGTCCGCTGAGAGTGATAAATACATGAGTATGGAGCGCCTTAGTAGTTTGCTACGACATTTGCCACCCAAATGCAGAAATGTGTTTGCATTAAACAAACTTAATGGATTAACTTACACAGAAATAGCTCAGAGCGAGGGTATATCTGTTAAAACAGTGGAAAACCATATGATCAAAGCACTGAAAATTTTAAGAACAGAATATTTGAAAAAAGGCTAAACCCTGTTAGAAAAGATGGACATAGATAAAATATTACTTAAAGTGATGAATGATGAAGCCTCTCGCGAAGAGTATGAGGCTATAGAGCAATGGAAAAGTGAATCACAAGAGAATCTGAACTTACTACAAGAATTAGCAGTCGGAGCTAATAAGGGAACAAGCTATGATGAGTATGATAAAAATACAGCATGGGAAAAAGTCCATGCTCAAATAACACCTACAAAAGATACAACTCCAGCACCAAATAATTCAAGATCAAACACGATATGGTATACGCTTGCTCTTGCAGCAGTAGTTGCTATAGCAGGATACTTTCTCTACCCACAAGGAGAAAAAAGAACTGAACTCTACAAAGCAGATAATGCTGTAATGGCCTTCGCTCTAGAAGATAATTCTAGCGTATGGCTTAGGGATGGTGGAAGTACATTAAGTCTTAAATCTGACTTTCAGACAGAACGTCGAGTGGCACTAGAAGGTGAAGCCTTTTTTGATATTGCTTCTGACAAAGACAGACCCTTTATCATTGAGGTTGCAAACGGAGACTTTATTAAAGTCCTAGGGACTAGTTTCAATGTGATAAATAGCAAGAAAGAATTTGACCTAACTGTCTACTCAGGTAGGGTGGAATTACATACCCTGAACAGAGTACTGACCCTCACTAAAGGTGATAAAGTAACCCGAGTGAATGGTGCAATGGTCAAAATCAAAGACAATAAAACCAATCAACTAAGCTGGAAGAACAAAGAACTTATCTTCGAAAATAGTTCTTTAGATCAAGTTTTCTTAGCTCTCGAGTCGCACTATAAAACCAATATTCAAGTAGAATCGGATGGTACAATAGCAAGCTGCAAAATCAGAACACGTTATACAAAAGAACCTATTTCTAAGGTTATGAAAGAACTTGCCGACCAATTTGGATTTCAATACAACATCCAAGGCAAGAACATTTCTGTCTTTGGCTTATCATGTAAGTAAATCTATAGATTGAAAAGACTGGTACATATACTTTTATGTACATTAACTTTTGCTTTTCAAGGGTTGGCGCAAGACCAGTCTGTCAGTAATTTCAAAATAAATCTTCCTCATAAGGTCATCACAATAGGAGAGCTAGTAACTCTCATCGAAGACCAATCTGATTATTTCGTCTCTTACAATACCCAGTTAGATCTGAGTGAGACACTGGAATTTGAGAGTACTGAAGTGGGTTTCTATGACTTAAAAAAAAGCTTCACGACGAGCTTATTCGCTACTATAGAAATAGATTCTGAGTCAAAAAAGCTTATCATTCTTCCGCCCAAGTTTAAAACCTTACATGGTATAGTAAGAGATTCTGCCAATCTCGAGACCTTGACTGCTGTGACTATACTGAGTGATAACAATAAGGGCACGACAACGAATGAAGATGGGTTTTTCTACTTAAAAGTGTCAAGTGAGACAAAGTATGTCTACGTAAGCTATCTTGGATATAGAACCTTGACCTTTGCAATCCCTGACAAGGTAGAAAATGAAGTAATCATCCATCTGATTGCTGATAATGTCCTTCCTGATATCGTTATTGAGGCCAGCAGTGCTATTGAAGAAACAATCTCAATTAATCCACACGATGTCAAAATAGATAAAGAAAGTCCAGTACGCGGCATAGGAGGTAGATCTGATCTTATCTCTAGCATTCGACACATCAGTGGTATCTCCGTTGGCTCAGAGGCACAAAATGGTTTTACAGTTAGAGGTGGAGGGCCTGATCAAAACCTAGTACTTTTGGATGGATTACCTGTATATGAAACGAGTCACTTAGGGGGTCTTTCTTCCATCTTTGTGGACAATATTATCAAGAAAGGAGACCTATATAAAGGTGGGGTGCCTGCGAGATTTGGTGGAAAGCTAAGCTCAGTTCTCGACATCAGACTGAAGGAAGGAAACCGACATCAAGTCAAAAGAGAGGCAGAGATTAACTTGGAAAACTTTTCAGGATTCATAGAAGGGCCGATTGGAAAAAAAACTTCTTTCATTTTCAATGGCAGGAAAAGCATTATAAATTCCTATTCAAATTTTATACTAAAAAGGTTTCTGGATTTTGAAGATTCTGATCTCACTTACAATGATATCTATTCTAAAATCACTCATTGGTTTAGTCCAGCAAACAGATTAAGCTTAAGTGTCTATTCGGGAGATGACAAGATTTTTCTACGACGGAATGAGTCTTCTACTGATAGAGTATTTACAGACTCCAATAAAGTTAATTGGAGCAATACCTTGGGTGCTCTTAATTGGAATTCTGCATTAGGAAAGAAAGTTTTCATACATGGACATGTTGGAAAATCAGACTTTGATTTCAACTCTAGATCTGCGAATCAAGTTATCGAAACTTCAGACCTGGACAGTTCCAGCTTAGCTATTAATGTCTATTCGAGACAACAAGATTATACAGCAAAGTTAGACCTAGACTATTACACCAATAATCTGGGAAAAATAAAAACGGGTGGAGGTATTATTCTTCATGAAAGTTCTCCATCAATCTTAGAGTCACAATCACTGACAGATCAGGAAATAGCTCAAGACACATCTTATCTATCTAATGAAATCTATTTCTTCTTAGAAAACGAGTTAAGAATAAACAGTAACTGGAGCCTAAATTCAGGCTTGAGATACAACTACCATGGTGGATTAGATACTACCTATCAATATTTCCAACCAAGACTCAACATGCATTTTGCCAAAAATCGAATCAAGCTTGATTTTGCATATAATAGAATGAGTCAATTTCTGCATCTTCTCGTCAATCCCAGTTCTGGACTGCCTTCTGATCTATGGGTACCAAGTACAAAAAAAATAGAACCTGAAACTTCAAATCTTTTCTCTATTTCAGGAAATTACAAAGCTAGTCCTAGTCTACTGGTGGGATTAGGAGGTTTTTACAATACCTATTCCAACTTGATCGAATACTCTAACCCCTATGAAATCATCCAAGTTATAGTAGGTAATCACCTTTCATTTAATCAAGATATTAGTGATGTAAACTGGGAAGATAGAGTAACTGTAGGTACAGGAAGGTCTTATGGACTAGAACTTGATATTGCCTATAAAACTGAAAAAATAGAGCTCAATCTTGCCTACACTTTAAGCAGATCCGAAAGAACGTTTAATTTTGGAAAATTTTCAAAAAATGAAATAGAGACCTTTCCTTACAAATATGACCGTCCTCACAACATCGCCTTTAGTGGTTCTCTCAAACTTAAAAAAGATAATAAAATAAATGTTGAATGGCTATATGGAAACGGCAACACCTGGACGTTTACTGATAATGTGATACCTGGACAAAATGGAGAAATCATATATCAACCCAGACCAGGAGAAAGAAACAATGAAAGACTTTCATCCTACCAAAGATTGAGTATTTCACATTCTTCAAAAAGACAATTAAGAACTGGTGGCCTACTATTTTATACTATGGGAGTATACAATGTCTATAACAACAAAAACCCTTTTTATGCCTATATAAAAAGCTCAGATACCAATGCACAAGTACCCGTCACGACAGAAATATCTCTATATCCTGTTTTTCCACAAATAAATGTTGGTTACCAATGGTAATTTGGAGCAATTAATTTTGCTTGAAAACAACAAAAACACTAACTTAGTCTTAACTAATACTATGGTGCGACTATTCTTCATATGTTCCTTGCTTTTTCTCATCAGTTGTGAAAAAGAAATTGAGAAAACTATCTCTCAGGATTATGAAGCGGATGTTGTTGTAAATTCCATCATTTCTACTGACTCCACTTTTTCAGTCCAGCTAAATTATTCCAAGTCTGTATATGACATTTCAGACTTTAAGCCAGTAGAAAACGCCTCTATCTACATTGCGGTTAAGGATGATATAGATGATATTAGAACACAGGATTTCTTCCTAGATTATCAAGGTGATGGGCTCTACACTAGAGGAAATAACCCAATAGGTGGAAGAACATATGAGATGGTTATAGAGGTAGATGGTAAAATTATCTCAGCTGAAACTTATGTTCCTAAAGTCCTCAAAGCTGAAATATTAACGGAGAGCAAAAGCTCTAACCTCAATCCCAAAACTAAACAAATGTCTGTCTCAGTGGAGATCGCCATTGAAGAGGAAGAAAATCAATCTGATAATTACTACGCTTGGGATCTCATTCCTCTAGTAGAATCTACACCTACTACCGTGAATGAAAAACCCAACGAAACTGATAAAGTAGTAGATATTAGTAATGATGGAACGGGTAGTAACCCAGGAGGAGACGGTTCTACTATTTCCGTATTGACAAAAAATGAAGGAATTTCAGGAGCTGTCCCTGCTTTATCAGATGAAAGTGGAAAGATAACAGCGAGTTTTGAGGGAATCTCTGAAACTACAGAAGAAACAGAAGACAGTGAATATGGTACTGATCCTCAATCAACTTCTCAATCCCTAAATACCAAAAGGTACAAACTTAAGGTATGGTCTATATCTTCAGATTACTACTATTACCTACTAAGCGTCCAACAAAATGGACCTGGCAACAGTGAGGCCACTTTTGTAGGACCTTACTCTAATGTTACTAACGGATACGGAATATTCGCAGGCTATAATCTACAAGAGTTTGAATTAGAATTCTAAAAAACGATAAAGAGTTATCTAAAACAAAAGAGCCAATCCATTGAGGATTGGCTCTTTTGTTTTTTATTGCTTATGGTATGCTCACTACAAGTGAATAACTTCTCCATATGCCGCTGCCGAAGCCTCCATAACTGCCTCACTCATAGTAGGATGTGGATGGACCGCTTTTATAATTTCATGGCCTGTAGTTTCTAGATTCATAGCAGCAACAATTTCAGCAATCATTTCTGTTACATTACTACCTATCATATGTGCTCCTAATAATTCTCCATATTTTGCATCATACACAACTTTTACAAAGCCTTCTTTAGCTCCAGAAGCACTCGCTTTTCCTGATGCTGAGAATGGAAACTTTCCGACTTTCAACTCATGCCCAGCTTCTTTAGCCTGCGCTTCAGTCAGCCCTACACTAGCCACTTCCGGAGAACAGTAGGTGCAAGATGGGATTATACCATAATTAATCGGATGGACATCCATACCTGATATCTTCTCCACACAGGTAATACCTTCTGCACTGGCTACATGCGCTAAGGCAGGTGTAGCTAAGACGTCGCCTATGGCATAGATGCCCGGTACTCCTGTATTATAAAATTCATCCACCTCTATTGTTCCTCCCTTCTCAGTCTTAATACCTAAAGCTTCCAAGCCTATATCCTCAGTATTGGGTTGTATTCCAGTAGCACTAAGAACAACATCACATTCTATGATCTCTTCCTTATCATCTTTACGACTCTTAACTTTTACTTTCACACTTTTCCCTGAAGTATCTACTTCTTGCACTGCAGTATTGCCAAGAACATTCACCCCATTTTTTTTGAATACTTTGCCTAGCTCCTTAGACACATCTTTATCCTCTCTAGGTAATAAGCCTTGCTCTAGAAATTCTACTACCGTCACTTCTGTTCCTATCGCATTATAGAAATAAGCGAACTCAACTCCGATTGCTCCTGCTCCTATAACTACCATACGCTTAGGCTTTTTGCCCAAGGTCATTGCTTTTCTATAGCCAATTACTTTCTCGCCATCGATCGGAATACTAGGCAATGCTCTAGATCTAGCGCCAGTAGCGACAATAATATTATCAGCAGCATATTCTTTGCGACCGCCATCTGCATCTGTCACTACCACCTTCTTCCCTCTAGCCAGCTTACCGGTGCCTTCTATAACGGTAATCTTATTTTTCTTCATCAAGAACTGAATCCCTTTACTCATGCCATCAGCAACTCCACGACTACGATTTATCATCTTGTCAAAGTCAGGCTTAGCATTGGAGACAGTAATTCCATAATCCTCTGCATGGGTGATGTAACTATATACTTGTGCAGATTTCAGTAAGGCTTTAGTAGGTATACAGCCCCAGTTTAGGCAAATGCCGCCTAGTTTCTCCTTCTCAATGATAGCCACTTTCATACCTAGCTGAGAAGCACGAATAGCCGCAGGATATCCACCAGGACCACTACCTAACACAATAAGATCAAAATTCATCTATCTAATTTTTGCGCAAATATAATGTTATGAAAACTAACAACTATGGAAAGAAGAGCTACTAAATAGATATAATCAATAAGTCTGAAAACGAGCTGTACCGTTATAGAAATCTCTGACTTCTATAAACATATCATCTATAACCAGCCGACCTTCCTTATCTATAAAGCCAACCCCTCGATTGTCTATCATCCTTGCTAGACCATTATGAAAATCCCATATCAAAGGATGCTTGAATGCAATCACCTCCTCACCCGCAGCATCCAGATATCCCCAAAGCTTAGCTTTACTAGCCGCTATCATCCCATCTGAATATCTATTGAGCAACTCATAATCCGCTGTGGTGAGCTGTTCTCCATTACTATCTAACAAGCCCCACCTTCCATTCTCCTTGTATTTCCATTTAGCTTCACCAGCGTACTGTATTTTTTCATAAGGAAGATTTCTGAGGGAGCTCATGTCTTTAGATAGCAACTGATAGCCGCTTTTACTTTTCACTATAGTCTTATCATAGTAAAAGTCAAAGGCCTTAGAAAAAGACCCATTTTTGATTTGACCCTTCTTATCACAAAAACCATAATGATCATCCTTCTTAAGTCTAAATATATCATCGTTAACAGGCAAATAAATGTTCTGATATTCATGTGGCAATATGCTTTTACCAGAAATATGACTTAGACCGTAGAATCCATTTTTCTTACCTACAAATATGCCTTCATTACCCTGCTTTATGCTTTGATAAGTGATGGGTACTATCAGCTTACCAGTTGCGTTAATAATACCTTTCAAACCTTGTTTTCCGACAACAGCATGCCCCTCATGATAACTTTCATAAGACGTATATGTCAAACTATCTAATATGAGACCCTCCTGATCTATAAGCAGCCAATTGTTTTGAAAATCTTGCACAAAGGTCTGATTACCTGTGAAACTATAGGCTTGCTTGTATTTGAAATCAATAAGCTTAGTACCTAGTGAATCTATATAGCCCCATCGCCCTTGATAATTAGCAGCTGCAATCCCATTTTGCATATCCTTTATATCATCATAGATAGGATCTATAACAATTTTACCCTGATTATTTATACAGCCCCATTTATGCTTTGGCGATTCATAATCGTCAAAATAGTTTTGCTCAATAGGTCCAGCGTTATCAGTAGGCGAAGCTGTATCATTCTTACAACTCAAGAATAGAATAAGACTTATAAAAAGCAACCAAGTATAAGAGGAAGACATCAGAGAATTTCATGAATAATCAAGTACGATATAGTAGGGTAGTTATATACTGCAACTTATAGATTAATGTCCTTAAAATCTACATATATTAGCAAAATAATTGATACGATGATATTATGAAAGTAGCCATATTCCCAGGCTCATTTGATCCAATCACAGTAGGCCATGTCGACCTCATAGAAAGATCCCTTCCGCTCTTTGATAAAGTGATCTTAGCTATCGGTCAAAATAGCCAAAAGAAATATCATTTCACGCTTAAGCAACGACAAGCTTGGCTCAAGAAAATAGCTAGAAAATATGATAACGTCTCAATAGCCACTTACAAAGGACTGACGGTCAATTTTGCTAAAACAGTAAATGCAGGTTTTCTCATCAGAGGACTAAGAAATGCCTCTGACTTCGATTATGAAAAAACAATTTCACAACTTAATAATATAGTTGGCGAAGGCCTAGAGACTGTTTTCTTTATTGCTCATCCTGAGATGAGTCATATAAGTAGCACCATAGTCCGAGAGATAATCAAAGGCAAAGGAGATGTTGCCAAGTTTGTCCCAGACTTTATCCAAAAAGATCTTAAATCAAAATACTATAAATAGAAATCTGAATGTCTAACGCAATATTTAAAGTTCCAGAAGCCAAAAACGAAGTCTGCCTGACCTATGCTCCAGGTAGTCCAGAAAGGAAAGCAGTAAAAGCTGCCCTAAAAAATATGAGATCTAAGAAGATCGATATTCCTATGGTCATCAATGGAGAAGAAATCTTCACCAAAACTAAACTAAAGCTAGCTCCACCTCATGACCACAAACATATATTAGGTACCTTCAACAAAGGTTCCAAGTCTCATGTAACTAAAGCCATAAATGCTGCATTATCTGCAAAAGAAAAATGGGCAAACACCTCATGGCAAGACCGTGCGGCAGTTTTCTTAAAAGCCGCAGATCTTATTTCAGGCCCTTACAGAGCACAGATGAATGCTGCTACTATGCTCGCCCAATCAAAAAATATCTGGCAAGCAGAAATAGATGCCGTATGCGAATTAGCAGATTTTCTCAGATTCAATGTGCGATACATGACTGAGATCTATAGCCAGCAACCAGATAGTAGCCCAGGCATCTGGAATAGGCTAGAGTACAGACCTTTAGAGGGATTTGTCTTTGCCATAACGCCATTTAACTTTACTGCTATTGCTGGAAACCTACCAGCTACACCTGCACTACTAGGCAATACTTGTGTATGGAAATGTGCAGATAGCCAGGTCTATTCTGCTCATATGGTAATGAAAATATTTAGGGAAGCTGGACTTCCTGATGGTGTGATCAATTTGGTTTTTGTAGATGGCCCGAAAGCAGGAGAAGTGGTTTTTAATCATCATGACTTTGCGGGACTACATTTTACTGGGAGTACTGGCGTCTTCCAAAAACTATGGAAAACTATAGGAGAAAACATCCAGAATTATAGAAGCTATCCTAGAATAGTAGGGGAGACCGGTGGTAAAGACTTTATCGTTGTGCATCCTTCAGCTGATGTGGCGCAAGTAAGCACTGCTATAGTCAGAGGTGCCTTTGAGTACCAGGGCCAAAAGTGTTCTGCCGCATCTAGAGCTTATATCCCTAAGTCCTTATGGCCGGCGGTCAAAAAAATGATTACTAAGGATATCAAGAGCATGAAGATGGGACCAGTCGAGGACTTCAGAAACTTTATCAATGCTGTGATAGATGAAAAGTCTTTTGATAATATCAAGACCTACCTAGATCATGCTCGAAAATCTAAAGATGCCAAAATCATCATAGGCGGCAAGGCAAGTAAGAGCAAAGGCTACTTTGTAGAGCCTACTGTCATAGTTGCAGATAAGCCAGATTATAAGACGATGTGCGAAGAAATATTTGGGCCGGTTATCACTATTTATGTATATGAGGATAACAAGCTAGATGAGCTGTTACCTGTGATAGACAACACCTCTCCTTATTCGCTCACAGGATCCATTTTTGCTAAAGATAGGTACACAATAGAAGCACTGACCTATGCACTGAGAAACGCTGCAGGTAATTTCTATATAAATGACAAGCCGACTGGAGCAGTTGTAGGCCAGCAACCATTCGGTGGCGCAAGAGGCTCTGGAACCAATGATAAAGCGGGTTCAGTACTTAACCTTTACAGATGGATATCACCTAGGACTATTAAGGAAACCTTTGATGCTCCGACTGATTACAGATATCCTTTCTTAGCAAAACAGTAGACAGAATAAAAACGAGCTAAGAGAAATAGTTACCAAGGAAAACCAGAAATAAGCTTCTCTGCAAATAGACTAGCGACCTGGGGTTTTGCTATCAATGTAAAAATGATGCCGTAGACCGCACCATAGAAATGTGCACTGTGGTCTATGCCATCATTTCTGTTCTTACTTGCCCACGAAGAATAAATCAAATAAGCTATGCCTCCTAATATCGCTCTAAAGGGAATAATACCATACAGAGATAAAGAAGCCCACGGAAAAAAAAGAATATAGATAAACACCACCCCCGAAACTGCTCCAGATGCCCCTATGGCTGCATATTGGGGATTATTCTTGTGCTGGAAAAAGGTAGGTAAGTCTGCAATAGCTATAGCCGATAGGTACATGATCAAGAATACCAATGGGCCTAACATTGCCCCAAATATCTGTCCATAGGCCTGCTCTACAATAGGCCCAAACTGCCAAAGCACAAATAGGTTAATCAATAGATGAAACCAGCTACCATGCACAAATCCAGAACTCAGCAAGCGGTAGTACTCCTTATTCTGGTGCTCAGAGACAGGATGGTGTTTCAGCTTTTCTACGATACTTCTATTATTAAAAGCCTGATAAGATATAAGACCAGTTATAATACATAGTGCAATGGATACGGACATCTTTTAAGATTGTAGTGAGTTACCAAGATCCATAATTCTTTAACTATTATGGTATGGTTCGTTGTTAATAATTGTAAAAGCTCGGTAAAGTTGCTCTAGTAGTACAACCCTTGCAAGGTGATGTGCAAAGGTCAACTTTGACAATGAGATAAGACTGTTATGTTGGTTTTTGAAATCATCTGAAAAACCATATGCCCCACCTATCACTAAGGCAATAGAACTTCCCCCACTGCTCAACTTTGATTCAAAAAAATTAGAAAATTGAACAGAATCGTAATGCTTTCCTGCTTCATCTAGGAGAATAATTCTAGTCTCATTTTTAATGTGCTGGTTGAATAATTCAGCTTCTGCTTTTCTTATCTCAGAAACCGAAAGGGTTTTAGATAACTTGTGAGGCTTGATTGGTTTTATCTCCACTTTGACATAATGCTGCAGACGTTTGAGATAGAGTTCTTCTATTTCTGTGAAATGATTTTTCTTAGCTCTTCCAATGTAGTAGATAACTATTTTCAAATGATTAGCCTTTTCGCATCCAGCCCTTTATATCAGGATCCACTACAAAAAATCGTCCTCCTATCTCAGTTACAATGAATAATTCTCTAGTAGACTCTCCGACATTCTGATGGATAATCTCCATTTTCTTACCTACGGAAACAGTTACTATTCCTGTATGTCCATAAGGATTCTTGTGATTAGGTCCGAAGACAACAATATCTCCAGGAAGTGGTCTGTATTCTGATCCATTTATAAACTGGTAAAGGCCGCGCTTATGATTGAGCTTCCTATCTGGCAAGGACTCATCAAAGAGCTCTTTAGCATGACCATAGGTATACGGCATTTTGTGTCCATAATTGATGTAGTAATAACGCTTGACAAATTCTACACATTGGTACTTTAGGCCCAAATTGTAGTTATCAGCAGTTACATTCCTACCGAAGACATTTGCTTGGTTGCCATTATAGTAGACATTTATACCATTGTAGCTATCTATAACTTCACCTATACTGGGAGGCCGATTGTCAATTATATCAAGAAAAAGATCTGCATTCACATGAGAACTTCTCTCAATCTCAGATTGTGATTCTGGAAGTGTTAAGAAGGATATTAGGAGGATAATATACTTGAGCATACGAGACTCATATTAATTTGAATACGAATATGTAAGATATATGAACCATAAACAACTTTGAAAGCGTAAATTAACCAAGAACTTAGACCACTTTCATGAAGGCAGATTTTATAAATTTGTGCACACATAAATATCTTATAGATGTTCGATTCATTAAGTAGTAAACTAGACCAAGCATTCAAAGGCTTATCAGGTGATGGTAAACTAACAGAGATAAACATTGCTCAATCTATTAAGGAGATCAGAAGAGCCTTAGTAGGAGCTGATGTCAATTATAAGATAGCGAAGGAATTTACTGACAAGGTAAAGGACCAAGCTCTAGGCTCCAAGAACCTCCTGAAATCTGTAAAGCCAGGTGAACTGATGGTCAAGATAGTCATGGATGAGATGGTCAGTCTCATGGGAGGACAATCTGTAGGGATCAATGCTAAAGGCAGCCCAGGAGTGGTCCTCATAGCTGGATTACAGGGATCTGGTAAGACAACCTTCACTGGTAAGCTCTCAAAGCACCTGAAGGAGAAGAAAAACATGAAGGTCCTAGTCGCAGCTTGTGATGTCTACAGGCCAGCAGCCATTAACCAATTATCAGTACTAGCAGAACAAATAGGGGTAGACATCTACAAAGAGCTGGACAATACTGATCCAGTTGCTATTGCAGGCAATGCGGTCATGCATGCTACAAAAAACAATTACAATGTCTTGATTGTAGATACTGCTGGTCGACTGGCAGTAGATGAAGCTATGATGAAAGAGATCTCAGCTATCAAAGAGGCAATAACGCCTACTGAAACCCTCTTTGTGGTGGATTCTATGACTGGACAAGATGCCGTAAATACCGCTAAAGCATTCAATGAGGTCATAGATTATGATGGAGTAGTACTGACAAAATTAGATGGTGACACTAGAGGAGGGGCAGCACTTTCTGTCAAGTACACAGTAGGAAAACCTATCAAGTTTGTAAGCACTGGAGAGAAGATGTCTGAACTGGATGTCTTTCATCCAGATCGTATGGCTCAGAGAATTCTGGGCATGGGGGATATTGTTTCTTTCGTAGAGAAAGCTCAGGATCAATATGATGAGGTAGAAGCTAAGCGGTTAGAGAAAAAGATAAAGAAAAACAAGTTTGACTTCAATGACTTCTTAGGCCAGCTGAAGCAAATACAAAAGATGGGAGACATAAAGTCTCTGATAGGTATGATCCCAGGGATGAGTAAGCTTAAGAACATGGATATAGATGATAGTGCTTTCGGAAAAGTAGAATCTATTATTCTGTCTATGACTCCAAGAGAAAGGGCTCATCCTGAAGTTTTAAACATGAGTCGAAAAAAGCGCATAGCTAAGGGTTGTGGTCGAAGTATTCATGAGATCAACATGTTTATCAAGCAATTTGATCAAATGAGACAGATGATGCACATGATGTCTAAAGGCAATGGAATGAGCCAAATGATGCAAAACTTCGGCAATATGCCAGGGATGAAAGGGATGAAGTGATAAAAAATGTAAAATTCCTTACATTAATTT
>CALLAE010000049.1 GCA_938002665.1 uncultured Saprospiraceae bacterium
GCGACTCTGCAATAGTCAAAGTCAAAATCATCAGCCCTACCATGAAAAGATATACCCTCAAAAACGAATCTTATGACGAGTTTCCTGATGGGCTGCTAGTAGAATTTCTGGATGAAAACAAAAGGGTAACAAGCTGGCTAGAGGCAGACTATGCAATCAGAAAAGACAAAGAGAAAAAAATCTACGTAGAAAATAATGTCGTCCTGTACAACAAAAGAAACGACAAGCTAGAGACCGAAGCCCTTATCTGGGACGAGGGTCTTGAGGAGATCTACACCAGCCGACCTGTAAAAATTTCTCAGCCCGAAAGAGGTGACACTTCCTATGGCCATGGTTTCCGAGCCGACCAAGAATTCAATAGATTCGAGATTAAGAAAAAATTCTCTGCCATCAAAAACGTAGAAGATTTCACCAAGGATCTGTAGGAATTACGACAAGGATTGAACCAATTTTTAGCACATGTAGTTTGTAATGTGTAGTTTCCACTCAAATTTAAAATACAATGATTAAAGTAGATAATAAGGTATTCTTTCTAGGCAAGTCTAAGGGCGGTATCAATAAAGAAAACCAACTGAGCAGTAACGTACAAGGTGCTTTGAAAAAGCAAATCATAAAAGTCAAAAAACTGAAGACTGCAAAAGACATTAAAGTAAAACTAACCGGCTCTTACAAAGAATACACTATAGAGATCACTCCTAAGGATGCTCCAGAAGCTGCCAAAATAATGGCTATGCTCAAGAAAAAAGCCTAATTATAAAAAGGAATGAAAGGTAACTTCCAAAAACTGATCAGTGGCAACAAGCCCGTACTCATAGACTTCCATGCTACCTGGTGTGGTCCCTGCAAAAGCCTAGCCCCAATAATCAAAGACCTAGCAAAAGAGGTCAGCGACAAGATCAGAGTCGTAAAAATAGATATAGACAAAAACAAGGCGCTCGCCCACAAATACAAAATCAGATCAGTCCCTACCCTCGCTATTTTCAAAAACGGTAAAATCATCTGGCAAGAGGCTGGGATGAAAACTAAAAACCAGCTGAAGAAGATT
The DNA here is from genome assembly GCA_938002665.1 of uncultured Saprospiraceae bacterium. GTDB lineage: Bacteria > Bacteroidota > Bacteroidia > Chitinophagales > Saprospiraceae > RFSX01. The sequence goes on from CALLAE010000049.1 coordinate 1,046, forward strand.
ATTTCTAGTAAGTTGGATTAGTTGTGATCCCGCGAAGTAACCTGTTGTACAAAAGATAGGTATGCAAGGAATACTTCGACATCAACTCACCCCAAAAGTTGTTCCAACTTTCGACCCTTTCTTGAAAAAAAGGGTAAAAGTGGCTAGTATAAAAAACAGCTACCTCATCAACACCAACTCCTCTACATATCGCCTTCCATCTGCATCCATTATATGCAGATAATATGTTCCTACTGCAAACTGCGAAGTATCTAATATATAAGTGTGATAAGCCTCTGTATCATCCCGCCCCAGTACTTGCTGACCTTGCTGATTATAGAGGGTATAGCTGACTCCTGCTAGCTCGTCGTGTTCTATGTAGACTACATCTGCTGAGGGATTAGGATAGATGCGCAGCTCAGGACTGAAGGTTGTACTATTACTAGAGGTCGTATCTATGGTAACGAGATGTCCTTCTTCATCAAACTTAACTATCCAGGACTGAATGATTACAGAGTCTATCCACACAGCTGGACGTACTAGTCCTACGGCCATATAATGACCATCGGGAGTGGCCACTGCATCATAGAATTCATTTGCTGTGGAGTAGCCCTCATCTAAGTATTGCAGAGTTCGTTTCCAGACAACTTCACCGTCCAGATCTATCTTTGCTATAAGACCATCTGAACGTACAGTACTATCTGGGTAGGGTTCCATGCCCGCAAGTATATAACCATCTTCATTATAGCTATTGACTACTGCTAGAAAATGAGTTGCAGATTCACCCCGCTCATATTCTTCATAGTCAACATTACTTTGCCATAAAATATCTAACTCACTGCTCAGCTTAGTAATCACTGGTCGGAATAGATTAAAAGGACTCAAAGGATCTGGTACAAACTCTCCATGCTGGAAAACTATGTCACCCTGAGCATCTACCACCCCATTGATATAAGGATAACTATAATTCAGATTATCATAAGTCACCTCTTTAATGAGATTCAGTTCTTTATCAAGTTTCATAGCAAAAAGGCCAAAGAGTCCTGTTGATCTATGCTGCCCTAGCAATACATATCCATCCTCCACAACGGCTAACTCCATCGGGACATATGCAAAGTCATCTTTCTCAAAGACAAACTTATTTAATTGTGTGCCATTCTCAGCATCTATGATTTCTAGTAATATCCCTTGGTTTTCTAAGAGGTCGATACCCATAAACATGGCTAAATTGTCATCATGGCTCTTAGCAAGAGCAGAAACAAAAACTGCAGAATTACTGTGTAAGGTGTCCTGCACATAATACAGAACATCTAACGAGTCTATAGTTGTATCATATCGAAGGATAAAACCATAACCTTCATTAATATCAACCTCTATTACCCCAGAAAATATATCGTCTCCTATCTGCACCATTCTTCTAGCATTATTAGTTGCAGAGTTGTATAGGTTATCATCTTGATATAACTGGTGAGATATAAGTGCACCAATAGAATCCAGCTTAGCAAAAAATATTTCTCGCTCATTGTTCACTGCATCTGGAGTTAAAACAATACCAGATACATAGATGTTCGAATCAGTAGAAATCAACTTTCGTCCGTTATTCTGATGATAACCAAAATCAAACACCTTATTAAAAGGTGTCTGACTTTGGATAGTTTTAGTTGTACATAGAATAGATAATAATATTAGACTATTTCTTAACCAGGGTTGTTTCATATAACATTTCATAATTAGGTGGGTAATAATTCAACAATGACTGAAAAAAATCAGACTCGTAGACCACCCTTCCTTCAAGCATAAAGGTAGTGAGTTTAGTTTAGCTTTTCTTTCGCTCACGTAATCCATACAGTTAGTTAACTTCATATTCTTAAGACCCTCCTAATAGCTGCCACCCTCATGTTAATTAATTGCCAAAAGGAACTCTTCTAGTATCATCTATAGTTCTCAGCCCGTCATAGTCAAAATCATTTTTCTGAACCCTCAAAACTTTGGCTTATGAAAAAGTTACTCTACACTTTCACTTTGATAGCAATTATTAGCTCTTGCCGATCAATAGAAAAAATGGTCGAAAGAGGGGATTACGACGGCGCCATTATACATGCCGCTGAAAAGCTCGCTGGAAAAAAGAATAAAAAAACCAAGCATGTGCAGGCACTGGAAGAGGCCTTCCTCAAGATAACACAACGAGACCTAGATAAGATAGCCTATCTCGATGGCACACATAAGCCAAAGAACTGGGAGAGAATAGAAGCCATTACTGACCAGATGGCAAGAAGACAAGACAAAATAGAACCTTTGCTTCCGCTCATAAGTAATGAAGGCTATGTCGCTCAGTTTGATTTTGTAGATACCTATGCACTCAAGAACAAAGCAAGAGCTGGTGCTGCAGCTTACTATTATGAGCTTGGAGTAGCTGAACTAGAACAAGCTAGAGCAAAGGAAGATAAGTGGTTAGCAAGATCTGCTCATGAAAATTTTGCTAGAGCAGATCACAAGTTGTCTAACTATAAAAATACTGCCCGACTATTGCACGAGTCTCACGAACTGGGGACAGCACATATAATGATAGAAGTTAAAAATGTAGGTGGAGCTTATGTACCCGCTAGGCTACAGACAGAATTAGAAGCCATAGATCCCTCTCGTCTCAATAGCAAATGGAGAAGATATTACAGTGCAAGACCTGAGAGTGCTACTTATGATTATCGTAGTGTCCTAGAACTGACAGATATAGATCTCGGACCCGAAAGAGAAATCATCACCCATCATACAGATACCAAAGAGGTGAAGGATGGATTCCGTTATCTGAGAGATAAGAAAGGAAATATAAAAACGGATAGTACAGGCAAAAAACTCAAAGAAGATAAATTCAAAACAGTCTATGCCGATGTAACAGAAGTACACCGCGAAAAAGCAGCCATGGTGAGAGGACTAATGAAAGTCTATCACTACAATACTGCAGCCACGATCAGTACTAGACCTTTATCAGTGGAGGCTCTATTTTCGGATTACGCCAGCACCTATAGAGGAGATAGGAGAGCCTTATGTGATACAGACCATAGTAGACTGAAGACTTATCCGCTACCCTTTCCACATGATGAGGATATGATAGCGGATGCTACCTACAAACTCAAAGACAGTTTTGTAGCTGAGCTCTCGCAGATAAGAATCTGAGCAAGTTATTAGACCAGTACCAAGAGTAGCTAATAACAGGGCCGTATTAGTGATGACCTCTCGTCCGTAGTTAGATGGCGAGAGGTTTTTTTATGTTATCAAGCCTAAGCCTGCGCGGTAGGCGTAAAGTTCATCGGCGGATAAGGATTCTGTTTCCCTACTGTGATAGGACCAAACTGCTTCTCAAATTTCACCACATTATCTTGAAGTGCCCCTAGCAGTCTTTTGGCATGCTGAGGAGTGAGTATCACTCTAGACTTTACTTTTGCTTTTGGCACATTAGGTACCATCCGTATAAAGTCTACTACAAATTCTGATTGCGAATGAGAGATGATGGCAAGATTAGCGTAGACGCCTTCTGCCACCTCTTCTGGTAGTTCTATATTAACCTGATTCTTTTTTTTCTTTTCTTCAGCCATGATATGCTCTTGTATAATTAATAATACAAAGATGGTCAAATGAGCGCAACTTTGCAGCCTTACTTTCAATATCTAGTCTAACATAAATCCAAAAAAAATAGCTTTTCACATTTCTTCTTTATTTACAAGCCCTTGGTGACGGCCTTTAGCCATTTTAGTTTTGGAAGCTTTAAATAGCGTTAAAAACAATGGCATGTTTGACGACTGAAAGGAGGAGTTTGCGCTTGTTTAGCTATTTCAAGCTGGAAACACGTTAAGAAATGGGTGCAGCCTAGAATTTTTGTTTCTTTTTTTTCAATGAAAAAAGAAAACTGCCGGTAGGCAATTTAATTTTAGGTTTTGTCCAATGCTATCTTGGAATTATCCTAAGTGAGATAATGATAGACAAAATGGTTTTGAGCTTATCTAAAGGAAAGAAAAACTTAAACATGAACAAAAAAGAAATAGAATACTTCGATGTCAATCAAAAACTGTGGGATGCCAAAACCAAAATCCACGTAGGCAGCCAATTCTACAATATGGAGGCTTTCCTGGCAGGAGAGAATTCTTTAAGAAAAATAGAACTTGCTGAGCTACCACCGCTAGAAGGCAAAACCATCTTCCATAGTCAATGTCACTTTGGACAAGATACACTTTCTATGCAGCGGATGGGCGGACAGTGTACGGGTATAGACCTTTCTGCTGAAGCCATCGCACAAGCCAAAGCACTGAATGAGCAACTAGGCCTCTCGGCTAAGTTTGTTCAGACTAATGTCTATGAAATAGATAAGCATATAGAGGAGCAATTTGATGTGGTATTTACCTCATATGGTGTCATCGGCTGGCTGCCTGATCTAGATAGATGGGCTTATCAACTGCTATCTAGACTGAAGAGTGGTGGGACTTTTTATATGGTAGAATTCCATCCTGCTATGTATCAGTATAATTGGGACAACAAGCAACTAGAATACAGCTATTTCAATACTGGAGAGCCGACCTTGGAAGTAGAGGAAGGTACCTATGCAGATAGAGATTCTGATATTTCACTTAAAGAATATTTCTGGCAACATTCCTTTGCGGAGGTCTTTAATGCTTTGATAAAGCATGGGCTAGAGATTGAAAGCATGAATGAATACGACTATTCTCCTTACCAGATCTTCGGTACTGAAGTCAAAAGAGCTGAGCAAGAGTATCTTTTCCAAGTAAATGAAATCGACTTACCGCTGGTCTTTTCCTTGAAAGGAATTAAGAAATAATAGCTTACATATTATTAAGATTTATATATAAATTGATTATTGAGAAAAATATATGTAAAATTTTTATCATGTATTTCATACCACTTTTATTTAGATTACTTTTGAGCATCTGATTAACCCAAAATCGATACTCACTATGGTCTTAAATTCTCATAGAGATCTGCCTACGGAATTACAATTAGAAAATGATGGCCTTTCACCCTTTGGTATAAGAGAGCTACTCTTCTTAGCAACTATCCTGGTCATAGGTTTTTGTGGATTTACGGTATGTGTAGATAAGATCTACTCTGTCTCAGATGAATATGATAATCTAGAGAGCATCACCGTACATAGCAAAGATCTGAGCCTCGCTACTCAGTCAAATGACACAAGGCTATATTCAGGATACTCCATGTCTATTGAAAACTGATTCTATTGTTCGCTTAATAGTCTCACAAGTGCTATTTTTAGAAGAATGATTAATTTCTTCAGAGATAGAATAGAACGGTACATTTTTAATCTTTTCAGCCATATAGGAGAAAGACTGGGAATTGCTAGTAGTAGGATTCATCTATACTTTGTCTATTTCACTTTTATTACTTTCGTTTCTCCAGAGCTTCTTTATCTAATTATTGCTTTTTGGCTCAATATTAGAAGACATCTTAGAAGTAGTTACAACTTCATTACACGTTAGACCTAGTATATGAACTCTGAAGAATTGTTTTCGGCATTAATCCAGTTATCCAAGGCTGACAATTATTTTGATCAGTTTGAGTTTTCTTATCTACTGAAAGTCGGAAGCCATCTAGGCTTAGAAGATGTTCTTGTGGAATCTATGATAAAGCAAAACACTAAGCTGCCTCTGACTATACCTAAAGATGAAAAAGATAGGATGACTATTCTCTATTACATGCTCTTCTTAATGAAGATAGATAACATCATCAATGAAGAAGAGATAGAACTTGTCCATCATTACGGATTCAAATTGGGATTTTCTTATAACATGATCAGCGACTTCATTGTAGTCATGGAAAGAAACAAATTCAAATCTGTAGATCAAAATGAACTTATAGAGGTGATTAGAAGATATCAGAACTAGCTACTGCCTCACTACTTTCCTACTTACTCTCTCACCTGTACTATATTCCACTTCTATGAGATAGGTACCTTTAGAATAAGGACTCAAATCAATTTTCAATTCTGAAGAAACAGAAAGAACCTTTCCTGACATATCTAGCAACTTCACCTTGCTGATAGCTCCCTTCGCTTCTATATTAACCATAGCTGAAGTCGGATTAGGGTACATCATAAGATTATTCCCTTCGTATAACTCTTCAAGATTTACTTCTTCTGGCAATTCATAAGTAAACATTCCTCTTCCATAACTAGCCGCTGCTAGTAGCCTTGCAGAATTATGTATATCCAGATCTACGACAGGGACACTAGGTATCCCTGTTCCAAGAATTTGCCAGGCCTGACCATTATCTAAGGAGTAATAGACCCCGACGTCCGTAGCTACATACAACTGTCCACTCTTAGAGCCATCCACAACTATATCATTAACTGGAATATCTGGCAAGTCCGCGCCAATAGGCTGCCAGTCCGCACCGTAATTCTCTGAGTAAAAAACATGGGACTCAGACTCTCCAAATCTAAATCCTGATACCGTCACATATACACCTGTAGCATTATGAGGGTCATGTGCGACTGCTGTTATCCACCTTACTGGCAGACCCTCAGAGATATTTTCATAACTACCCCCTGCATCCTTCGTTACCCATACATTTCCATCATCTGTTCCGATATAGATTACCTGACCATTCTGTGTCGTAACATCTATAGTCGTCAGACTACCGAAGGTGAGGTTACCCATAGGATTATCTGTGTTTACCAGAGAGCTAGAGATTTCTTCCCAGCTTCCAGCTCTGTCTATTGTTCTAAAAAGTGATTGGGAACCAGTATACAGCACTGATGTATTATTAGGGTCCATAGCTATAGGTGTATTCCAATTGAAAGCACCATCTAAGCCTGCTCTACCCGACTCTATACTCTGCCCACCATCACTACTGACGCCTATGCCACCGTACTGAAATTCCATATATATCTGATCGGAATCATTAGGATCTACGATGACTCTGAAGCCATCACCTCCATATATCCTTCTCCAGCTATCTGGGCTACCCGTGTACTTGTTAGTCCCATTATCTTGAGATCCACCATAGATGATATCAGGATTATTAGGATCTATCTCACAGGTATAGAATTGAAAATTATTGATTCCTGGCAAGTAATTGGAAGCATCATAAGTGGGGCCTATTCCACTATGGATACCTCCATCATTTCCATTTAGAACTAGGTCAGTTTTATTAGGGTGAATATATAAGGCATGATGGTCTACATGTGCTTCACTAAAAACTTGACTCCATGCATCCCCTCCATCTATTGACCGAAACATATTGAGACTAGTAACGTACACATCATTAGGGTCTGTAGGATGCACAACTATCTTACCGAACCACCAGATAAAAGGAACATTAGTAATGCCATCTATGCTCTTCTCTGTCCAATTCTCTCCACCATCATCAGTTCTGTATATGCCTCTTATGGAGCCTTGTGCTGTAGCATAATAAGCATAGAGTATGTTAGGATCTGATTCGGAAATGGCGATACCTATTCTGCCTTTTTCTTCGCCATCAGTCGGAAGACCACCTAGTAATTCCACCCAAGTATCACCGCCGTCAGTGGACCTAAATAAGCCTGAGGTCTCTCCACCGTACTGTCGATTATATGGCTTCCTTATCCTTTCCCACATGGCTGCGTAAACTATATTTCCGTCAGTAGGATGGATGGCTATGTCTATACCTCCTGTGGAATCTGACTGAAATAAGACTTGCTCCCAACTGGAGCCTGCATCCTTTGTTCTATAGATTCCCCTGTCAGGACTGTTAGCGAATAGCTCTCCCATCGCAGCGACAAAGACAGTATTATCATCTTCTGGATCTATAACTACTCGGCCTATGGATCCTGCAGTCTCTAGCCCCGCGGCTGTCCAATTCTCTCCACCATCATCAGAGCGATACAAGCCTATACCATCATACGCTAAAGAACCGCCTCCTGCATTGGACTCTCCTGTACCTGCATAGATGACTTGGGGATTATTCTTGGAGATAGCAAGGTCGCCTATAGAAAGACTGCTCGCCTCATCAAAGATAGGCTCCCAATTATCTCCACTGTCTTCACTTATAAAAATTCCACCTGAAGCCGTACCCGCATATATCTTTTCTGTATTGTCTACTGGCATTTCTATATCAGTGACACGGCCACAGATATTAGTAGGACCTAAGGAGTTCCATTCTCCGTCAAAGCTAGAACGCAGAGTGAGACTTTCTTTTCTCTGCTCTATTGCTGACCGATAGGCTTTGAGATCTACAACACCATACGGAAATGATCTTTGTGCAAAAAGATAATCTGAGGGATAAGTCTTTGGATTTTCCTTTTGTGTCTCATTACAGGACAATAAAATAACTAAGAAAAGTAGTGAAGCATATTTCATATCTAAAGCTTAGACTATGAAGATACTCGAAAAGTAGCTAACTAGTAATCTGGTTATACCTCCTCTTAGGTGATCAGTGTTAGACTTTAGCCAACTCCGATTTTAAATAATCTATGACTCCTATCTCTACGGCATCTGCCCCTCTATGCACAGATAGATACCAAGATATCCAATCTCCTAAATGCACCAAGTAGAGCACTTTTTCGATCAGAGAATTCCCTTTAGAGAAGATATCAATAATGGTATCAGTATACTTTGATATAATTTCTTGATTGATATCTATCCTTAATTGATTACGGCTATCATCATCTTTATTTCTGAGATAGATGACCGCTTTGTCCGGATGATTCTCAGTCCATCCTACTAGCTCATTATGATTCATCTCAGGAATTACATGATGCCAACAAAGCATTTTTGCATTCTCATTAATCTGTTGTCGGAGGCGCACAGCTACAGCTTCCATCCTGTCTGTGACATATAGGATAGGCACTTTGTCCACTATACGTTCTGCTACTTGCTTCGCTGCACTTTGTATCGCCTCTGTATCAAACTTTATAAGATCTATAGCCGCTCTGATACCTTGCTTAAAATTATCATCTATGAAGCCTAGCTTGTGCATAATGAATAATTGCTGGACTATAGAATATCCCAGGCAGGCTCTGGGAGAGGGCCAGTCAGAGGGAACTTGGATGTAATCGATTTGTCTTTTCTTGGCTTCTTCTATGAGCTTACCTCCAGAGGAAATCACCACGATCTTAGCACCGGTCTCCAGCATTTGATAAAATGAGCTTAGAGTCTCTTCTGTGTTTCCAGAATAAGAAGAGCAAATAGCTAAGGTATATACATCTACATATTTAGGTATAGAATAACCCTTCCCTATGTTGTACGGAATCATTGAGGAGTCCTTGATAAATTCTTTTACGAAATCAGCTCCTATCCCTGAACCTCCCAGACCTGCTACATATACCTTGTGTATTTTGTGGGTATGATAATTTATTCTAGCCTGCTCTCCTATTTCTAGGGCTTCTACGAGTTGGTCAGGAAATCGAGCAATTAATTGATCCATCATAAGTTGTATCTTAATTTTTTATAATATCAAAAGTAAGACTATTAAAAAACTGAATCTTGACAAATAGAGAAATAGGGGATATAGGGGAATCTTTAGCGCAAAATCATCTGATTTCTGCGGGCTATGGAATTCTAGAGCAGAATTGGAGGTACAGTAGAGCTGAGATAGATATCATTGCAAAATTTGAAGAAATCCTAGTGTTTGTTGAGGTAAAGACAAGATCCTATGATTATTATGGGAAGCCGGAAGAGGCTGTGAGTGAGAAACAAGAGCACCTTATAATGGATGCTGCCCAGCGCTATATGGAACAAATAGGCCATGAATGGGAGGTGAGATTTGACATTATTTCGATCATATTAAACAAAAAAGGAGAGTTAGAGAGATTAGAGCATTTTGAAGACGCCTTTTTTACCTGAAAAGGCTGCCAATACCTTTATTTATAGAGGAAAATCGTGTAATTTTGCAGCCCGTAAGTAAACTCTTAAGAATTTAAACACAAGAAGATGAAAAAAGGTATTCATCCTGAAAATTATAGAAAAGTCGTATTTCAAGATTTCTCCGTAGATGAGTCATGGTTAGGTCAGTCTGCTGCCGAAACCAAAGATACTATTAAGTGGGAAGATGGAAATGAGTATCCACTGATAAAGCTGGAGATATCTTCTGCATCTCATCCTTTCTTTACAGGTAAGATGACTCTAGTCGATACCGCAGGTAGAATCGATAAGTTCAATAAGAAATTCGCAAAGTTCTCTAAAGAAAATCCAGTCGCTGCAAGCGAGGAGGAAAAACCAGCAGAGGACGCAACAGAAAAATAAAAATTATTAAGCCCCTTAATTGGGGCTTTTTTTTTGACCTATACAGTTGTAGTTATATAATGGAAAATATCATTCTCTTTGATGATGACCATTGGAAGTCATTACTTCCTCTGACTTATACAAAACCCATAGCAGAACTGAGAGTAGGGATACTCACCATATCTGAGAAATGGAAAAAAAGATTAGCTGGTAAGGTCAGTTATATTACCCAAGACTATCTGGCAGAAAAATATCCTATCCATATTTCTGATAACAATCTTGTCATTAATGCGAGACTGCTTCCCAATGATAACATACAAGATCTCATAGAACAACTGGAGCTGAACGATGCCCTCTTGTTTGATGATACCCTGATTGCCGCTAGACTTAATAAGGCACAGTTCGACAGGCTAATAGAAAACCAAGACATAGAAGAACTAGAAGGTATAGATTTAGCTAACCATGAAAAATATGTACACCTCCTCTCTAGACCTTATGATGTGTTTCTTCAAAATGGAAAAGAAATCGCTAAGGATTACAAGATTCTGACCTACAACAGAAATTCATTCCCTATCTCTTATCATAACTACCCGATAAAACCCGATAACATATTTATCTCTGAAGGAGCAGAGGTAACCTTTAGCTCACTCAATGCTACTGATGGCCCTATCTATATCGGTCCTAATTGCAAAGTGATGGAAGGCTCCAACATTAGAGGGCCTTTTGCAATGTGTGAAGGTTCTACAGTAAAAATGGGAGCCAAGATCTATGGGGAAACGACACTAGGTCCATATAGCAAAGCGGGCGGCGAACTCAATAATGTAGTCATCCAAGGTTACTCTAGCAAGGGTCATGCAGGTTATCTTGGTAACTCCGTAATAGGAGAATGGTGTAACCTAGGCGCTGGAACTACTAGTAGTAATCTTAAAAATAATTACGCGGATATAAAATTATGGGATTATGAAAAAGAAGGATTTAGCACTTCTGGCTTACAATTCTGCGGACTGATAATGGGTGACCATTCTAAGGTAGGTATCAATACGATGTTCAATACTGGAACCATCGTAGGAGTCAGCTCAAATATTTTTGGCTCGAACTTTCCGAGAACATATATACCCTCCTATTCTTGGGGCGGAGCGAAAGGCTATACTACGTACAAAATAGAGAAGGCCTTTGAAACCATGGAAAAAGTCATGGTCAGAAGAGACAAAGAACTTACAGAACAAGACCGTATTATTCTCCAACACATCTACCACTACACTGCCTCCATGAGGAACTGGGAGTAAAAGGCTTATGAGTAAAGCTTAGTTATATGACACATCCCTTATGGAAAAGAATATGGAGTCATTTCCAAGATGTAAGTCTGGAACAAACCTCTTCTCTGTCTAATCCTTATCTCGAAGTTTTATTGGTGCAAGGGAGGCATCAGTTAGTCACTAAAGATGCCATCTACTCTTTCGATGACAAGTATGAAAACTTTAGATTGTCATTCGACAAATTAGATCTGGACAAACTGCCTGGCAAGAGAGTGCTGATACTAGGTCTGGGACTAGGTTCGGTTATCTATATTCTGGAAAAATTATTAAATAAGAAATATGACTATACAGCTGTGGAGATTGATCCAGAAATCTGCAGGCTATGTAGTGAGTACACCTTGGATGACATAGATACCTTTGTAGAGGTCGTGCAGGCAGAGGCTATGTCTTTTCTTGAGTACAATGAGGAAACCTATGATATGATAATTATGGATATTTTCCAGAGCGCAGTAATCCCTCAGAAGTTTCAGACTGTAGAATTCTTAAATATTCTAAAAAGCAAACTTCATCCAAAAGGACTGTGCTTATATAATCGAATGAACCTTACGGAGAATGACAAAAGCGATAATGAATTTTTTCGAGATAATATGAAAATTGTATTCCCTAGCATGGTCCAACTGGCTGTGAAAACAAACATTATTGCCGTCAATGACAAGGACTATCTGAAATAAGCTTCCTGCTATTTTGTATCTTTACAAGCTAAATCAGACAAGATGTTTCAAATCAATATATATCTAAAGTTTCTTCTAATAGCTGTCGGCTTTATAGGAGGAGCAATACTTACCACGACTATGGGTTTTTGGTATGCCTTCCCTTTCTGGTTGCTAGGCTTTATAATGCTAGCCAGCTATATATTTTTAGGTACAGTGATGTCTTCTGCCCAGTTAGTGCAGGATGGCGATTTTGATGGTGCGGAGGCGAGACTAAGCTTAACAAAATTTCCTAATTGGCTATATGTAACTAATCGTGCTTTCTATTACATTATGAGCGGGACTATTGCAGCAAACAAAAAAGATAATGCTGCAGCAGAAAATTATTTCAATAGTGCTCTAGAACTAAAATTGCCTTCTGAAAACGAGAAAGCAATGGTGCTTATGCAACTGGCTAATCTTAAAGCAAGTAAAGGAAACTGGACTGCTGCTACTAATTATTTCAAACAAGCAAAAGGCCTCAACATAACTCAAGCTGATATCAAAAATCAATTAGACTATTTTGAAAAAGCGCTCAGCAGTAACAAGGCCCAAATGAAAACGGCAAGATCTATGGGTAAGCAAGGGATGAGCATGATGAGACATGGTGGTGGTAAAGGCAAAAGACGTAGGCCAAAAATGAGATAGCCTAGCCTACACAATGTATCTCAAAAAAACACCAGTTCTTTTTAGAAAGTTATTTCCTGAAGCAGTATGGTCCTCTCAAGGTGACAGTAAGCTTAGATGGACTTTTGATGATGGGCCTCACCCTGACTCTACCTTAGATATCTTAGAGTTCCTGAAAGAAAATAACATAACAGCGACTTTCTTTTGCCTAGGTAAAAACGTCGAGCAATATCCTGAATTATATAAGCAAATTTTAGCTGCTGGTCACCAAGTAGGTAATCATGGTTATGAGCATATTTCAGGGTGGAATAGTAGTCTGAATTCATACTTGACTAATATCAAAAAGGCCTCAGAAATCATAGACTCAGATCTGTTTAGACCAGCCTATGGGAGGATGACTTGGAAACAGTATAAGTCAGTGACGCGTCTTGCACGTAAGCAAATAGTGATGTGGAGTGATATGCCTGGAGATTTTGAGACAAAGCTATCGCCTCAGAGACTAAGCAAAAGAATGCATAGTACAACTGACGAAAACAGCATCATCGTTCTACATGATAATCCCCAAGCTTTCGAAAAATTTAGATCAGCCTGGTCGATAAAACCTCTGGATTCATGGAATTAGTGGCTTTCCGGAAACTTATTCAGCTAATATTTTCTTTTACTATCAGGTGAAAGAATTCGACAAAATAATAGCATACGGTCGTAAGTACTTTGAGCAAATAGCGGACAGGGGCTTATATATCATCCTGTTACTCTTTTATGCTTATAAGAGTTCAGAGGTACCCTCATGGGCTAAGAAAGTAATCATTGGATCCCTTGCATATTTTGTGAGCCCGATAGATAGCATTCCAGATCTGACTCCTGTCCTAGGTATGACCGATGACTTAGGTGTGCTGGCTTTTGGTCTTGTAACCGTAGCTTGTTATATCTCTGATGAGGTTAGGGAGAAAGCACAGTTTTCTATGCAGAAGATATTGAAGAAAGAACTCGATCATGAAGCGATTGCTGAAATAGATTCTTGGCTTTAAACTATCATGCTAGTTCTCTGATCATCCTATCTACTTCTGACTGGTATAACTCCAATTTTTCAGTGTCGCCTTTAAAGAACCAGTTCCATACCATTATGCCTATAAGAAAAGAAGATACCAAAGACCAAAGCAAAAATTTGGAAGACATGGGTCCTGAGATAAACTCCTTGATAGAATACAGAAAAATAGGAAAGTTAATGGTGTAGAACCATCTTACAGCAGATACTCTTGAAGCCCGAGCAGCGAGATCAGAACTTAGCAATCGCAGATTTCCTTTTAAGATAGCCTCATGGTTATTGTCTTCCTCTGCTTTTGTTTTTAGTTCAGTTTGTAGGTTTTGTTTGAGTTTGGTTTTATAAAATAAAAGTGAGGCCAACAAAACTGCTATAAAAAATAGAAGTCGCATACTGTAATTGTCTTTTATAAAAATGCCTAAAAGAGTTACTATGAGTAAACCACTCAGCAATAACATGGCACCAGTGTAATAATTTATATCATCACTGCTTTCTTGATGGGCAAGAATAGACTCATATTTAGTTTGTAGAAACTGGAGGTTATTTTTCACCTGAATTGACTTTAAGCTACTATCAAGATATATAAATATATCAAAAAAGCCCCCTGAATAAACAGGAGGCTTTGGATATCTTTTACATATAATTTTCCTTTATTCTTCCATAGATTGAATAAGAAGAGAGACTTCATTATTGATTACTTCTATAAATCCTTTCATTATTCTGAAGGTGGTTCTCTGCCCTCCTTCATCTAGGATTCTGACTTCACCATTAGATAAGGCTGCTACTATAGGAGCATGACCATTCAATATTTCAAATTGACCATTTATACCAGGAACCTTCACAGAAGTGATTTTCCCATTAAATATTTCCTTTTCTGGAGTAAGTGCAACCAATTCCATAATCTATGCTTTAGCGTCAGCTAGTAATTTCTTTCCTTTAGCAATTGCTTCATCTATATTCCCTACAAGATTAAATGCCGCTTCTGGTAACTCGTCCACTTCACCGTCCATTATCATATTGAATCCCCTTATTGTTTCTTCTATCGGCACCAGTACACCTTCTAATCCTGTAAATTGCTCTGCTACGTGGAAAGGTTGCGAAAGGAATCTTTGTACCCTTCTTGCCCTGTGTACTATTTGCTTATCCTCCTCTGATAATTCTTCCATTCCTAGAATGGCAATAATATCTTGAAGCTCTTTATACCTCTGAAGAATGTTAATCACTTTCTGAGCGGTATCATAGTGCTCATCACCAACGATACTTCTCTCTAGAATCCTAGATGTAGAATCGAGAGGATCCACCGCTGGATAGATACCCAGTGAAGCAAGTTTTCTACTTAATACTGTTGTCGCATCCAGGTGGGCGAAAGTCGTTGCAGGAGCTGGATCCGTCAAATCATCCGCCGGTACATATACTGCTTGAACAGAAGTAATAGAGCCTCTCTTAGTAGAGGTAATTCTCTCTTGCATGACTCCCATCTCAGTTGCTAGAGTAGGTTGATATCCTACAGCAGATGGCATCCTCCCTAATAGGGCAGATACTTCTGAACCAGCTTGTGTAAATCTGAAAATGTTATCTATAAAGAATAGGATATCTTTTCCTCCAGTAGGGTCACTCAGATCTCCATCTCTATAATACTCAGCTAGAGTCAACCCTGACAGTGCAACTCTTGCTCTAGCACCTGGTGGCTCATTCATCTGTCCAAAAACGAAGGTAGCCTTAGATTCTTTCAATTTATTGATGTCGACTTTAGACAGATCCCATCCTCCTTCTTCCATTGAGTGCAAGAAATCTTCACCATAATTTATAATCCCAGACTCTAACATCTCTCTTAATAAATCATTTCCTTCTCTTGTTCTCTCTCCTACACCTGCAAATACTGAGATACCATCATATCCCTTAGCAATATTATTAATCAACTCCTGGATCAGTACCGTCTTTCCTACACCTGCTCCTCCAAACAAACCAATCTTCCCACCCTTAGAGTAAGGCTCGATCAAGTCTATAACTTTAATCCCAGTAAAAAGTACTTCAGTCTCTGTGGACAAATCTTCGAATCTAGGTGGCTTCCTATGGATAGAGTAAGTGTTAGCTGACTTATCAACATCCCCTATTCCATCTATTGCTTCACCTACCACATTGAATAGTCTACCTCTGATCGCATCTCCGGTCGGCATAGAAATAGATGTACCTTTATCTACAACCTCCATGCCTCTAGTGAGTCCTTCAGTAGAATCCATCGAAATAGCTCTGATACTGTCTTCTCCCAAGTGTCTCTGCACTTCTAGGGTTAAGGTCTCTCCAGTTTCTCTTTTTATCTCTAATGCATTAAGGATATCAGGTAGTGTAGAGTTAGTAAAACTCACATCTACTACTGGTCCAATTACTTGCTTTACTTGTCCGATATTTGCCATTTATATAAAAATTGTAATTGCTATTAAAATTGCTGCAAAGATAGCAGAATGAAAGGAATAGGATTGGTTAAGTGTTTTGTTTTTTAACGAAAAAAGGATAGTTCTTGACAATGAAACTATATGTCTCTATTATTCTGATTAATAATCAATTATCAAACTGAAATACAAGCTTCCTGGGTATCTATAAACTACTATTCTAATAGAAAAAGGAATTCTGAAATTTTATTTATTCTTCTTCGCCAGAAATAGGGGCTATTGCTGCCTTTAAGTAGAAAGAGTTCTTTGCAGAACCGTCTATAAGGTCTATCATTTGCGCATTTACTAGTTCCAGTAAGGCCAGAAAAGTGACTATAGCATGCATTCTATTATCTAGCTGAGCAAATATTTCTTCAAAAGAATACTCTTTTCCATCTGCTAGTTTATTCCTTAGATAAGCTTGCTGGTCTTTCAGCGTATACGGATACTTAACTATCTGATGGACATACTTCTCCTGTACATTCTTATAACGTTCTATGACTGTTTTGAAAGCTTTGAAGAGTCTGTATGTAGTAAGTGTCTCTAACTCTACATCTACAAGAGCTTTCTCAGCCAGCATTTTGATTTCAGTCTTTGCGTTCCCTCGTAGTATTCTAGTAGCACGTTCCTTCTCGAGAGCTTGAAAATCATCAATGACGTCCTTATACTGCTTATACTCTAGAAGACGTCGCACGAGCTCTTCTCGAGGGTCTATTTCATTGCCTTCTTCGTCTATTTCCTTTCTAGGGATAAGCATCTTAGCCTTGATACGCATGAGGGTGGCTGCGACTAAGATAAACTCAGCAGCCACATCTAGATCCAGTTTTTCTAACTTCTGAACATACTGAAGGAAGTCATCAGTAATCCTAGAAATGTCAATATCATGAATATCTAACTCATCTCTTTGTATGAAATAGAGCAATAGATCGAATGGCCCTTCGAAATGTTGTATTTTGACTGTGTATGAGGCCTTCATGATTAGTAGAAGTCTGGCTATTTTTAAAGTCTAAAAGTATAACTATCTCAGCGACATTATATCTCATCCCTACTATTATTTCAGAAGGGGATATTTCGACCTTGCCTCCTAGCACAATAGCAGTTATTCATGAATTGAGATGTTTTGTAGTAGAAAGGGCAAGAACAACAAGACGTTTTATTAAGCTCACCGAGCCACCATATTCCATTTCTGATCTAGAAATCTTAGAGCTCGACAAGGAAGGATCAGAACATATTCCTGAATTAATGAAACTCTTTAAGACTGGTCAGTCCATTGGCTTAATGAGTGAATCAGGGATGCCAGCCATCGCAGATCCAGGTTCAGAAGTAGTAGCTATTGCTCATAAATTAAACTACAATGTGAAGCCTTTAGTAGGCCCTTCATCCATTTTCTTAGCTTTGGCGGCTAGCGGACTGAACGGGCAAAATTTTTGCTTTTGTGGCTACTTACCTATAAAGGATGGAGAACTTAAATCCAAACTCAGAGAAATAGAAAATAGGATTCTCAATAAGAACCAAACCATCATATTTATCGAAACACCGTATAGAAACAAGCGAATATTCGAAGCTCTACTGAAATTTCTATCTGGTAATATTAAACTATGTGTTGCTGCTGATCTCACTGGAAAAGTAGAAAAGATCAAAACACATTCAATAGCTGATTGGAAATCTAAAAAAATTGAATTAGAAAAAGTACCTACAATTTTTCTAGTGGGTTAGTTACTACCACTAGGTCCTGCGATGAATTTGCAGGAACCAGCTTTTTCTCACTGATAAAAACTGGGCATAAAAAAAGGGGATGCTAATGCACCCCCTCTAGTTTCATAAACCAAAATGATTACTCAATCACAATCATATGTTTTGTAGCTGTGTATTCTCCTGCTTCTAACTTGTAGTAGATTACTCCAGCTGTCAATCTCTCATTTTGTACAGTAATAGTATTAGCGCCTCTCTCCCCTGATGTCTGGATCACTTCTAATACTTTTCCTGTTACATCATACATTGTCAATTTCACTGACGATGCTTCTGGTAGTGTATAACCAATACTTGTCATCTCCTTGAAAGGATTTGGCTCATTCTGTGCAAGGCTAAAGTTTTCTGCTTTATCTCCCATACTCAACTGTACCACTTCTAGGTCCTTACCAACATATGCCTCAGC
>CALLAE010000050.1 GCA_938002665.1 uncultured Saprospiraceae bacterium
AGTCCTATGGCTTCCCCTTCCTTGGTCAACTTAAAATTAGCATGAGACCCTTGGTCAGCGCCATCTGCCCAGATGAGTAAGTAGCCCTTAGAGGCAATATATAATTCCGAAATCTGCCACTTAGTGGGATTATCTAGGTTATCTGAGAGATAATACCCTTTCAGATTTACTTCATTATCGCTAGAATTATAGAGTTCTATCCAGTCTCCTGTCTCGTCAAAATCAGGATCTTCTATGACACTAGAGTTAGAAGCCATCCATTCATTGATATGTACTTGTGCAGAGATAGCAGTTATAGCAGACAAGGATAAGAGGAGAGATAGAAGAGGCTTTGTCATTCTTTATTAAGCGATTAAATATTACTTAAAAACTTAATATGAAGATAACAGAAAAGTTTTGGAGATTACAATTTCTGAGAGGAATATGCGAACGAAAGATGATATAAAAAGAAAAAGACCTTTGGCACTTTTGCTAAGGTCTTTAATGCTGATCAATTCCTATCTTGATTTACACCTTTTAGACGCAGATATTTTAAATAAGTAACTGCAATACCTAAATCTTAACATTTCAGAATAGAATGATATTGGTTACCAAAAGGCTATACTGTTTTGTGCTGTAAAAAAATTTATTTGATAATAATATACGTATTCTTTAAAATTTTATTCTGAAGGTCTTCACCTGTTTATTTTCACTTATTACTTTGGAATACGATAAGATAAGCTGTCCCTGGTGATAAGCCATTCTTGGAAAACCACTGCCCCGAGATATTGCATTAGTTCCGACGACTACAGGCAAACCATCTGGCCCCTCTAGTGACAGTTCCCTTATCATAATACTAGCTTGTTCCTCACCCTGCTCCATCCATGAAACTATGGCTTTACCAGATGCTGATACTACTATATCTACACGTCCAATTGGCAGTGCCTCATCCATTCTATATGGAGATGAAAAACTACTTCCTCCATCAGTAGAAATAACAGCATTAACTCTAGAATCACCAAGCGAATCCATCGTAAACCATGCTATGGCTACTGTATTCTCATAATGTGCAATAGCAGGACCATTTACTGGACAACCAGCTATCTTCCATTTGTCTTCATGCAACTTGGTAGCAGGGAGCCATTTTCCATCAACTGATTTTATGATACCTATATCCCTTATTTCATCTTCGGATCTATCTCTATAGACTACTATGGGACCCTCTGAAGTATAGACTGTACCTGTCTGACAGCAATCACAAACTCTTGAATCCAGTTCTGCCTCCCTTGAAATTACGCCAGTCTTGGATAATTCCGCTGAACGTAAGGTCATCGCCTTATTGCTTTCTTGTTTAGTATATCTCCCATCTAACCAACTAAGAAATATATCTCCTTGAGTTGTATAAGCCATAGATACAAACCCATGTTCCGCCTTAATTCTGTCTTGATGAGGAGACATGGGTGCAGACCAGGTTGTCCCACCATCTAGTGATTGAGAAAACATAATATCATAATCATATGTACCCTCTGAGCTTTTCTGTAACCAATGACTAGCTATATGTTCTCCACTATCCGATCCAATAATAGCTGGAAAATCTGCCCAATTAACAAACCAATTGTCACCTCTTGCTATCTCTTTGGGTTCTGTCCAAGATTCTTGTTCAGGTCTGAGCACTGCAAACATGAGTACATCTGTAGAGTCATCTACATACTCTATCCATGACAAATAAAAAGTGCCTGTAGAATCTACAAACAGATCAGACTCACCAGAGTGGCTAGTTGCTAACTGTAGTGGAATTATCTCTAGAGAAGATTGTCCTTTGAGCGGAGAAATAGAGTAACATATCAAGCAAGAAACTGTGATTGACAATAGTAGTTGTGAATAATGCATTAGCTCTATTTCTTACTAGGTAAATACCAAGCTAAAAACAGCCCACAGATACCCCACTGAACTACTGCGTCTATTAAGTCTGGTATCGTATCTCCTTCAAACCAGATACTGTTCAGGTAAGGAATGGTCATATAAGAGATAAGACCCACAATCAAAGAGCCAGAGAATACTTTTTTGAAATCTAGTTGCTTATCACTGAGGAATAAATAGCAAAGCAGAAAAACAGATAAGAAATTGATAATAAAACCTCTGAACATATTCATACCCATGTTCATATTCATGCTATTGTGATAGCTGACTTGCGCCCAAGGTTTACCCATAAATTTTTGCATCTGTTCTTGGTGCTGGTCTGAAGGCAGGTCTGGAGAAACATTAGGCAGAAAATATTCTCCTTCTGCTATTCCAGCAGATTTGAGACAGTCTAGGATCTGATCTTGCTTAGGTGTATATGCTTGTTGGGAACTATGAATATTCAACATACTCCAAGAAAGAAATTGCCACATAAACAGAATGATGCCACCTACGAGGCCGCCGATAAGTGCTTTTTTCATGTTGGTTTGGTTTTGTTTACTATCAAGATACCGATTAGTAAACAATTATTTAAGTGGGATCATAAATTATACTAGGGGTCTATCAGAATCCTTTAAAAATTAAGGCTTAACTTCATATTTAATGGATACTAATAAGTCATACAAAAAAACCCTTTGGGGCAGTGCTCTGGCTTTTTTGCTTGCTACCAGTTGCTGCTGGATTCCAGGACTCATCGTTTTATTGGGAGGCGCTACCAGCCTTGCAGGTTTTAATAGTGGATTGGCAAAATTCAGTGGTCTTTTCTTTGCATTAGGCGCAGGGCTTCTATTGTATGGACTATATCTTTATAAGCAGCGCAAACAATCCATG
>CALLAE010000051.1 GCA_938002665.1 uncultured Saprospiraceae bacterium
GAAGAACTCCTACTACATACAGCTCAAACCGAGCCTCAAAAATCATATGGCTAGAATAGTAGAGCATGTCAAGGAGAACTATTCTGATGATCAAGTTTTCTTACTCGGTAGGAAGAATCGAAAGGATCAGGGTATGATGAGCTATATCCAGAAAGTTGCAGATGCTTATACCAAGGGCAGTAACCCAAAACCCTTTCAAGAATACTTTTTGGAAGAGGATTCTCTTAAGGTAGGAGAGACCGCTTATGACAGCATTTTTTATAAGGATAAGGAAACAGTATTTATCTTACCTAATTGGTCCTTTGTTGATGACGAACAGTTTGTCTACAATGCTGTAAGAAAGATGAGTGGAGAGAAAGGTCTCAATCAAGTTGTGCTATATGGGATGCCTATCTTACTGGAGTCAGATAGAATAAAGTTTGAGCATTATAATAATCTGAACATGCGGATATGCAGAACTTCATATTTAGATAGGAACTCAGAAGTCGTCAAGGAATTCCGCAATGAATATTTCCAAAACTACCAAGGCTTCCCCTCAGAAGAAGCCTACAAGGGTTTCGATATGATGATGTTCATAGGCAGGAGCCTGAAAAATTATGGAAAAAAATTCCAGTATTTCCTAGACACCTATGAAGCCAGTCTATATCAGACGGAGTACGAAGTACTGAAAGTTTTTGATAAAAAATCTGGAGACAGTTTTGAGGATATTCAGTATTTCCAGAATGACCATTTGTATATCCTGGAGTTTATAGATAATCACTTCATAGCTAACTAGTACATTGAAAAATGTAATTACAGAAGAACGATTAGAAAAGTTTTCCAGAGTAGCGGCTGCTAGGCAAGACCTAACAGTTATCATCGAGAATGTCCATGATCCCCACAATATAGGGGCAGTCATGCGCACCTGTGATTCTGTAGGTATCCAGGAAATCTATATTCTCTATACTGAAGAGCATCTTGACGAAGAACACCTTAATAAAGTGCAAGGCAGTTCTACTGGTGTCAGGAAATGGTTACACGTCCATTTTTATAGAGATGTGGAGGCTTGTTTCAATGCAGTAAAAGAAAAGTATGACTTTGTTCTTGCCACACATCTAGACCACGAAAGTAAAAGTCTCTATGAGCTGGATTTGACCAAGAAAGTTGCTCTACTTTTCGGGAATGAGCATGCAGGTATCTCAGAAGAATCACTAAAGTATACTAATGGCAACTTTATTATCCCCCAGTTTGGAATGGTCAATTCTTTAAACATTTCGGTAGCCTGTGCGGTAACCTTATATGAAGCTGCTCGCCAAAGGATAGCTGAGGGGCTATATCAAGATCAACCAGAAAATGAGGAAATTTATCAGCATTATGTGAGTCAGCATAACAAAAGATATGAGCGGTGAATATTGAGACTATCAGAGAATATTGTCTTGCTTTTCCAGGGACAGAGGAAACTTTCCCTTTTGATGAAGTGACTCTGGTCTTTAAGGTAATGGGAAAAATGTTCGCCCTCCTGCCACTCCATGATGATCCGCCTCGCTGTAATCTCAAAGCTAACCCAGAATGGTCAGAAGAACTGAGAGAGGCCCACCATCAAATTATCCCTGGATTTCACATGAATAAAAAACATTGGAATACCATCTACTTTGAGGATGGACTCGATGAAGAGCTCATGACTAAAATGATCAAGCATTCTTATGACCTAGTCGTTTCTAAACTGACAAAGAAACTCAAGGCAGAGCTAGAGGAACTGAAATAGATGAAGCCCATTCTCATTATCGGCCAAGGACTAGCAGGTACTATTGTTTCCTATGAGCTGCTCAAAAGGCAGATCCCGCACAAAGTTTTAGATAATAACCATAAAACTGCTGCCACCAAAGCTGCCGCTGGTATTATCAATCCCATCACAGGAAGACGCTATGTGAAAAGCTGGATGATAGATGAGTTGCTCCCCGCGGCCAAGCAGACTTATGCTGAACTAGAACAGCTACTAGACCTTAAGCTAGTAAGTCAAGCTAATATATTAAGAGCGCTAGAAGACCTCCCGCAAGAAAATAGATGGCATGAGGCTACCAGTCGACCAGGATATGATGACTATGTCGAAGCAGAGGTTGATATGGGTAATTATACTGAGCTAGTCACTGTCAGGCCGAGCTATGGAGAGATAAGAGGCGCACTACAAGTGGCTGTCCCTCTTCTGATAGGGGCTTACCGCAAGCTACTAACTGAAAAGGAGATGCTAGTGACCAAGGAATTTGATTACTCTACTTTTAGTCCAGGCTCAGAATACTTTGAGATAGAAGGTGAAGTATTCAGTCAACTTATCTTTTGTGATGGATTTCGCTCGACTATGAATCCACTCTTTAAAGATTTACCCTTCCAACCAGCAAAAGGAGAATCTTTTCAGGTAGAACTTAATGCCCAACTCCCTGCTAAATTATTAAGAGATAAGATTTTCATAGCACCTCAGAGTGATAGGACTTTCTGGACAGGTGGCGGCTATGAATGGGAGAGCCTGAGCACAAGCCCTACTTCGACTTTTAAGGATAAGTGGACGGAAAAATTAGAGGAGCTATTAGTAGTAGACTATAAGATAAATCAACATCTAGCTGGAATCAGACCTAGTGTCAAAGGCAGGCGGCCTCTCATAGGGAGGCATCAGAGCTACTCAAATATCTATCTGTTTAATGGTTTGGGTACCAAGGGCACCTCTTTAGCTCCATATTGGGCAAAGGAATTCGTAGAGCTGTTGCTAAAAGGAAAACCTATCTCTACTGAAGTTGACCTTAACAGGTTCCTAACGTGATTTAGGAATTTATTTACATTTTTAGATGTAGTAACTTGTGCAATACCTATTGTAATATCATCTTATTACTAAACCAAATTAATGAAGTATTTGATGTTTATAATCCTCAGTTTGTCTACAGGTCTAATTGTGCATGATAGTGACAATGGTGATTATGATAAACTCTGGAAGCAAGTTTTAAAGAACGAAAATAAACTCCCTAAGACGGCTTATGAATTTGTAGAACAAATCTATGAGCTGGCTCTTGCTGAAAAAAGAGATGACCAACTTATCAAGTCTATTATCTATAAGCAAAAGTTATCCTACGCTTTTGAAGACAATGACCCTGCTCGGTACTTAGTCAGAATGGAATCAGAATTGTCCAAAATTCAATCTAATTCTGCAAAGGCCTTGTACTGTTCTCTACTGGGAGAAATGTACAGCAGCTATGGGATGCAAAATTCTTATAGATTTCAGAAAAGGACCCGTCTAGAGAATCCGATCAACGAGAATGAAGGACTGAACAAGGACTTGCCTCTTAAGTCTTTAGAGGAAATTCAAAAGAAGTCCGTTGATTATTACAAACGTTCTCTCAATTATAATTTAGACACTGAGCTCGGAGACCTAACTTTGCTTATCAAGGACATAGATAGTAATGGCAAAGTCAAAGCCATTAATCTAGAGCAGTTTCTTGTATTCAGAGCTTTGGAACATTTTAAAGACACTAGATCTTTAGTCAGTCTCCCGAAAGGAAGCTTTGCTCTGAACAACCCAGATCTTTTTGATTATGACTTCCGTTTGGAGAATGAAGAATTGAATGATATCCCGGCGGATGATTATCATCTTATAGGAGCAGCTCTTTTTCAGAAAGCAAATGGACTTTCTAATCTTGATTCAGAGCAAAGGATTTACTTAGAGCTGATGCGACTAGATTATCTTAATAGTCATGCAAGCCTGCCTAAAAAAGAGAAATTATATCTGACTGCCTTAGAGAACCTAGCAGAAAAATACCAGAAGCAAAAAGGTTTCGAGGCTGCATACTGTAAGTTGATTTCTATCTTATTGGATAAAGGGCGCAACTCTAAGAATGATGTCTCTGGAAAAACTAAAGGTAACTATTCAGAAGCAGCGAAACTTCTCTCTGAATTAAAGCAGCTTTCCAAAGATGATAACTATGCTGAATTTATAGCTGACTTAGAATTCAGACTTACCCAAGTAGACCTAGAGGTCAGAGTCGAACAAGTCTATCCAAGGAATAGAGATTTTCTTGCTTATCTGAAATATAGAAATGTAAGTGAACTAGACTATGCTATTTATAGATTAGAAGGAAAAGATTTCGAAGAATATAATCAGAAACATAAGCCTAAGGATAGAATCAAATTCGTAAAGTCTCTTAAGAGTATCTCTTTAGGGAACTTAAAATTGGAGCAAGCTGATGATCACGAATATCATAGTATAGAATTTCCTGTATCCAAACTCTCATCTGGAAGATACGTGATGCTGACTAAGCATGAAACTACTCACAAAAATAATCCAGAAGCTGGAATAGTGCTTAGTATGTTTCATGTATCCGATCTCAGTTATCTATCCATGAACGGATGGGATAATTCTGAAGGCTTTGTGGTGGACAGAAATTCGGGCGGACCCCTGCAGGATGTGACGATAGAGGTAAGCTCGCAGCAATATGATCAGCGGATAAGAAGAAACGTATGGAATCCAATCAGTCAGTTGAGTTCTGATAAAAATGGGAGATTTAGTTATAAGGGAGAAGGGAGAAGTTTCAGTTATAAACTGGTCCATGGAGAAGATTATTTAGATCTAAAGGAGAATCACTATTTCAATAGACGTCAGCAACCCACTTCAAATAAGCAAGTACAGTTATTTACTGATAGAGCAATCTATAGACCTGGGCAGACAATATACTATAAGGGGTTGGTCATCAATAAGGACACAGCAAAAGTCCCTTCAGTATTAGCTGGGGAAAATATAGAAATTATTTTTAGAGATGCTAATTGGCAGATAATCAAGGAAGAAAAACTGACCTCCGATAATTATGGAACTTTTCATGGTTTACTCACTGCTCCTGAAGGTAGTCTTACAGGAAGAATGCAGATAGAAGCCAAGGTAGATGGCAGAAGCTATCAGCAGTCGATAATAGTAGAAGAATACAAAAGACCTAAGGTGTTTGCTACGGTAGATAAAGTAACTGAAGCCTATGCTCTGGGAGACACGGTAACTATAACGGGTTCTGTCAGTTCATTTAGCGGTACTGTAATTACCAAAGCTAAGGTGCAGTA
>CALLAE010000052.1 GCA_938002665.1 uncultured Saprospiraceae bacterium
CCTACAATTTTTCTACCACGCTTCTTCTTTATAGCCATCCACTCCTGCTGTATTTTATAAGCATCACTGATGGTCATCTTGGGGTGGCTTACTGTGGTGGCAGCTACTTGTTTTTTACTCTTCTCTGCTTTGTCTAGTCTCTTTGCTTCTGCTTGTATTTGCTTCTTAGTCATAATCGATGTTAATAGAAGGTGTAAATCTATTCAATCTAGTTTAGTATTTAGTGCATTTATTAGATAAGTAGAATTATGATCTAAGTTAAGGTCTGTCAGTATCTTGCGAATAAATACGCCTTATTTTAGCTGAGTAAAAACCATAGCAGTTTGGCAATAGTTACGACGGCCCAGTCAGAGAAAGACCTAAGAGGTATACTAGCTCTACAAGCTCTTAATCACAAATCTAATCTTACGGAGACTGAGATAAAGGAGGAGGGCTTTGTCACCTGTATTCATGATCTGGATTTGATTAACAAAATGAATACTCCTGTGCCCCATACCATTCTCAAAGATAATGATGAGGTGGTAGGCTATGCTTTGGTTTTGCAAAAGGCCTTGCAAGAGGAGTTACCCATTTTGAAGGCAATGTTTGCTGAAATAGCAGCGAGTAGGATTGGTGATGACACTTTGACTAGTGATAACTATTTTATCATGGGCCAGTGTTGTATAGCTAAGGCATACAGAGGCAAAAATCTATTCTCTATATTGTATGATGACCTGTGCACTAGATTAGCCCTCCATTATAAATATGTCATAACTGAAGTCGCTACCGAAAATACCCGTTCCTTGAGAGCGCATAAAAAATATGGGTTCGAACTTATAAAGGTTTATCAAGATGGTCCTATCGAGTGGGCAATATTGAAAAGGGCCCTACATTAAATAGGCTCTCTTCTCCCTCCATTAATTTTTACTTCACTCCTATAACTTCAGCTAGAAGCGGACATAATAAACTAGCGTCCTTGTTGCTTTCTATCACTGCCAAGTTCTCAAAAGCCTGTTCTAACTCATCCGCTGTGAGGTAGCCCATCTCTTTAATCTTCGGCCAGTATACCTCATAAAATGACCGCGGCCATTGCCAGTTGAGCTGGTGAGGTCTAGACATCTTGGACATAGGTCTTACGCTTGTGATTTCATATCCGATATCTGCAAGTAGGGTAGGAAGTTTTTTTGCGATATCTATATCTCCCGGCGCATCTTGGAAGCTCTTGTAGCACATTCCTATAGCTTTAGAAACATGAGGGTCTGCGGGATTTATCTGATGAGTCATCCAGTGGTAGTATTCATGGATTACAACTTTAGCGCCTGGTCTGAGAGCACTGTAGATTTTAGCCATGATTTCTTTTGGGTTAGGTATCCATGCTAGTGCCCATCTGCAGTACATACCATCTATAGATTCTGGCTCTAGTTCTAGACTATCAAAATCCTCTAAGATCGTTTCTATACTAAGCTGCTGAATTCTGTTTATTTCTTTAATGTAGTCTAGATATATTTTAGATTTATCTACAGCGATTACTTTTCCAGTAGGACCTGTGATTTTGGCCAGCTCTCTCGTGCAAAAGCCTGGCCCACTACCTAAGTCCAGCAGGGTCATGCCTTTGCTAAAGCCGGCCTCTGCCCATCCACGCTGTGCCTCGCTGGCCCACACCTGATGCTGCAAGCCTAGTCTGTTCATCTCATCTAGATCGGTGCCTAGAATGTAGGCGTTTTGTTCTGCTCCTTTTGCCGTCATACTACTTTGTTTATGCTTTGACCAAAATTAGAGAATTCAGTTCCAAATTCTATACTTTTAATTTGCTCAATTGATTATAACTCAGTCCTTCTATCTCATCATACTTGTTCCACAATTGGTCTAGCACCCTCAGAAATATATCAAAGTCTTTCTTAGAGATATGATTCTTACCTATGCGCCTTAGTTGCTCTACGATAGGGAGGGTTTTTGTCAGAACCCGATGACCTCGCTTAGAGATAGTCAGTCTGTATCTTTTTAGATCTCCTTCAAATCTATCCTTCTTAACTAAGCCTTTCTTGCATAGACCACCTAGCACTCTAGATGTAGTCGCTCTATTTCTATAACTGAATTTAGCTATGTCAGCCTGTGATACCTCTTCGCCCAGCTCTTTTATTTTCTGCAACACGACCCATTGCTCTATAGTCAGATCAATGTTGTTTTCTGCAAAGTGTCGTAAGTAAACTTGATTGACTTTTTTAAGTGTCCTGTCCATGTTAAAGCCAAAGCCTTCCTTGAGTTCCATTTTGCAGTAGGTCTTGTGAAGTGAATCAATATTAATATTGTTGTATATGCAACAATATTAAACAAACTTATTAACTTCACCGTTAGATTAACCTCTATACAGGTTTTAAATTCCAAAGTAATCTTATGGCAACATTAGCAGAAAACGAAAAGCAACTCAGAAGTACTCTTAGACGCATTAAGAAAGAAGGTGTCGTAAAAAACTTCATCAATGGCAAGTTGGTCGGAGCCGCTTCGCGTAAGACTTTTGAAAATACCTCACCTGTGGATGGGAAGAAAATAGCAGATGTCGTAAGCAGTGATCATAGAGATATAGATAAA
>CALLAE010000053.1 GCA_938002665.1 uncultured Saprospiraceae bacterium
TCTTATTGTACACCACTAGATTTAGTTCTTGCGATGCAGGCGCACATCTATTTTCTTCTGACGGGATACTGGATTGGAGGAAGGTGAATGTAGGGCAGGGCTTGCCTATGGCGTTCAACATAGAAGCATATGACGTGGACAATATTTTTACAGGAACTTGTTATAATGCTGTAGATCGATTTAAAATTTCTAGCGATGAACAATGGCGTAGTTTTGATTCTGACAATATAGCTTGCGAAAATATCAGGAATTTGGTGAGTACAGAAACTGGATCAGTTATATCATCCATGAGATGCTATTCAGAAGATGGTGGTCTAAACTGGGAATCCACTGGCGATGGAGAAGAGTATTACAGTATCTATTATAAGGCTGGAAGAGCTTTTGTAGTAAATTGGAATGAGGTGTTTCTTAGTGAGGACGAAGGTAAGAGCTGGTCATCTTATCCTTTAGATTTTTCTAGTATTCCTTTTGGTGAATGGATGTCAATGGATGTATCTGATGAAGGCTTGGTTTATTTTTCAAATTTTGAGAGCAATATTGCAGCCTTTAATACTTCAGGTGGAGTCGAGAATCAATTGACTCTTGAAGGATATTTCTTGTCCGATTTAAAGACCTCATACCAAGGGAAGGAATTGTATCTATTGCAATCTTCAATATCAGGACCGGGACAGCGAATATTGACTTACTCCTATGATGCTGGTTCTAGTTTTGACACCTTAGACGTGACGCCTATGTTCGACTCTAACTTTGGCAGATTAGAAACAGATCAATTAGGAAATGTATATCTTTTCTCTGGTGCAAAGTTGTGGATGAGTCAAGATAAAGCAAAGACCTGGCAA
Organism: uncultured Saprospiraceae bacterium; assembly: GCA_938002665.1. Lineage (GTDB taxonomy): Bacteria > Bacteroidota > Bacteroidia > Chitinophagales > Saprospiraceae > RFSX01. The sequence goes on from CALLAE010000053.1 coordinate 840, forward strand.
GATATTTCGCCACAGTCTTCTGATCTGGAGCGCATCACAGATTTAGATTTAAGCTGGGATAACTATCTCTATATATCTACTTTAGGAATGGGGATATTGCGTTCTGTACAAGAGTTGACAGTACCTGCAAGCCTGACCGTTGTGGTTTATGAAGATGTAAACTCAGATTGTGCTTTTGATGGCGGCGATAAACTGATGGAAAATATGGAAGTAGGTATCAATGACTTTTTGCTTAATACTCAATCCAATGGTGAGATTCAGACTTTTTTACCTAATGATACTTATCAGGTTTCTTTAGAAAGTAGATCTGATCTTTATACTACTTGTGCTGGAGTACAAACTGTAGTGCTAGATGATTTACAGAGAAATGCAACTGTGTATATTCCAGTAGAAGTAGTAGAGGATTGTGCAGATGTAGGTATAACGGCAACAACGCCTTTTTTGAGAAGGTGTTTTGAAAACGAAATCTATCTGACTGTGTACAATGATGGAACAGAAACTGCATCTTTCCCTATGATCAGTTTAGAGCTAGATCCTTATTTTGAATTTATTTCTAGTTCGTTTTCTGTCGTGACACAGGTAGGGCAGAATCTTACACTAGCAGTACCTGATGTAGAGCCAAGAGCAACAGTGACTGGTAGACTACGATTCACTTTATCCTGTGATGCCGAGCTAGGCCAAGCCCATTACTTTAATGGTAGCATAGCCCATGAAGATGAATGCTCTGAATTGCTACAAGCAAAAGAGACTTTTGAGTGCCGAGAAAATATTGGTGCCTATGACCCTAATGATAAGCAGATCTATGTGGATGGAGTACTAGGCGCTACTGTGATCAATTCAGATAGTGACATTGAGTACCTTATCAGATTTCAAAATACAGGAACGGATACTGCCTTTACAGTGAGATTAGAAGATGTCTTAACTGAAGATTTTGATGTTTCTAGTTTTAGGCCTCTGGCGGCATCCCATAACTACGAATGGCAATTAGAAAGAAACAAAATAGTTGTTCTTTTCGATAATATAAATCTGGTAGATAGTCTGACTAATGAGCCAAAGTCACATGGGTTTTTTAAGTTCAGCTTAGCACTAGCTGATCCTAGACCGGAAGTAGGGGAAGTTGTGGAAAATACTGCTGCTATCTTTTTTGATTTCAATGAGCCTATTATTACGAATACGGTATCGAGTTTTTATTTGTGCAGTGATACCGAAACTATAGAAGAGGGTTTTGCTTGTGAAGGCAATCCTTTTTTCTGGCCTGCTAACGGAGAGAGCTATTCATCCACTGGCACATACTCGGCTATGCTCACTAGTGAGATGGGTTGTGATTCTATGGTTACCCTTGACCTGATGGTTTTGCCTGAAGATCATCCTGATTGTCAGATTGATGCAACAACTAAAGTGGAGGAAGCCCAATTTTTAGTGTTTCCTAACCCTGCCTATGAAGCTATCACTATAGACTATAATGGCACTTCTGAAATAGATCTTGTAAGTATCTATGATATGCAAGGTTCATTGATAGATGAGTATTCTAAAAAGACATTGCTCAGTTTGGACAATTTTAGTACTGGGGTCTATATCCTAAGAGTTGCTCTATCTAACGGACACATAATTAACGAACGAGTTGTTGTTCTGAAGGACTAGAGCTATTTAAAGATTTGATAAAGAAAGTGGTTTCTTTTAGAGCCCACTCTCTTTATTTGAATTTCCTAATATAGGTGCTGGTCACGATACAAAGAAGAAGAGCAACCCTAGTGAGTTGCTCTTAGTTATCAGTCTTAAGCTCTTTTCTTTTCTACTCTTCTCTTATTCCACTCTGGATCAAATTTTCTGACATCTCTAGTCATACTGTCTTTATCAGTATTTCTTTTTACTGTAGGAAAAAATTTTCTCGGTCTTAATCCTTTTAGGTACGGGTTGTAAGATTTTCTGTAGTTCATCATTGTTTTTGTATTTCAGTTGATAATTTTGTAATACTTCTATTATTTCTTTTTTTCGAAATATTATTTTACAATTACT
>CALLAE010000054.1 GCA_938002665.1 uncultured Saprospiraceae bacterium
ATCTGACTACTCCTAGTCAGCCCTCTACCCAAGAGTTGTTCCATGTTATCTACGGTAACCTCCTGATGCAAGATCTGCTGGAGACTAACCCTACTATCAAGCAGACAATAGCCAATTGGGAAGAAAAGGATTTAGAAAGTAATCTGTCTAAGAATCAAGAACTGAAACTAAACAGCCTGGAGGAAACGCCATGGGTAAGAGAGGCGCAAAGTGAGGAAGAGCATATGGCCCAGCTCAAAGTGTACTTAGATGATAATTATGTAACCAGTCAGCTTAGTGATGCAACGGCCAAGCTCCGACAAAGACAATTAGGTAATGGGGGCTTTTCTTGGATGCCGGGTGGAAGAGATAATTGGTACATTACTCAGAATATTCTAGAAGGCATAGGCAAGCTCAAGAATCTAGGGATAGAAACTGGAATGACCTCAGAACTCTCCACATCTGCTATTTCTTACATCGATAAGCGACTAGTAGAGCACTACGAAAAGAACAAGGGGCATAAGAATAAATATATTGAGCCTATAGCAATTCATTATTTATATGTGCGAAGTTTCTTTAAGGAACTACCTATAGATGGAAAACTCAAAAAAGTCCATGCATATTATTTTGACAAAGCAGAAAACTACTGGCAAGATCTAGGTAGTTATCAGCAGGGCCTATTGGCTTTGGCTGCAGAGGGTTTTGACAGAACTGACTTAGCACTTTCTATACTGGCTTCACTGAAAGAAAGAATGATATCTAGTGAGGAATTAGGAAATTATTGGAATGATCAGGCTGGCTATTATTGGTATAATCTCAATATAGAAAAGCAGGCCTTGATGATAGAGTTGTTTCAAGAATTAGGAGGGTCGCAAGATGATATAGATGGGCTGAAATTATGGTTGCTCAAAACCAAGCAGACCAATAGCTGGAAGACAAATAAAGCGACCTCAGCAGCCTGCTATGCTTTCTTGTTAGGTAATGATAAATGGCTGAATAGTTCTCAGCAAGTACTTTTGGAGTTTCCTCTAGAGCAGGAAGTAATAGAGTTTGGCACGAAAGAGTATGCTACTGGTTATGTCAAAAAAATATATGCTAGTAAAGAAGTCACGACTACAAAACAAAAAATTACTGCTCTCAACCCTAATGAAGGCGTCGCTTGGGGCGCAGCATATTGGCAGTATTTTGAGGAGCTAGATAAGATTGAAAATTATCAAAATACCCCATTGAAATTAGTTAAGGAAGTCTACAAAGTAGGGGTTGATGATTCAGGAGAAATTCTGCAAAAAGTTTCTTCAGATAACCCTCTGGTCCCAGGAGATAGGTTGCGTATCAGAATTAATCTACAAGTGGATAGACCTATGGAGTTCATAGAAATGAAGGATATGCGCAGCAGTGGTCTGGCGCCTACTCAAGTGCTGAGTAGTTATAAGTGGCAGGATGGATTGTCTTATTATGAGAGCACTAAGGACTTAGCGACCTACTTCTATTTTGATTTTCTGCCTAAAGGAAACTGGGTCTTTGAGTATGATGTCAAGGCTGCTCACAAAGGTACCTTTAGTAATGGGATAACTGAGATTCAGTCTATGTATGCACCAGAGTTTGCTAGCCATAGTAACGGTGTAGAGATAACTGTAACAAAAGAGTAATTTTGCTGTTGTTATTTCCGAAACAACAATTATGAAGCAGTGGATATCGGCACTTAGACTTAGAACTTTGCCTCTTGCATTAGCGAGTATAGGGATGGGTTCTTTTTTGGCCGCTTCTCACGAGGCCTTCAATGGTACGATATTTCTGCTCAGTCTCCTTACGACTATTAGCCTTCAGATCTTATCCAATCTGGCTAACGACTATGGCGATAGTATTCATGGAGCGGATAATATAGAACGGCAAGGCCCTACACGTGCTGTTCAGACTGGAGCCATCTCCAAGGGGCAGATGAAAGTTGCAATTTTCATTGCCCTTTGTATCACCTTAGTATTGGGCTTGAGCCTTTTGCAGCTGGCTGGTATTCCTATGAAGGTATTTGTTGCCTTTTTGGTTTTAGGGATTGCAGCCATCTTAGCTGCCATTTTTTATACGAATGGTACGAGACCATACGGGTATATGGGCTTGGGAGATATATCAGTATTCTTGTTCTTTGGCTGGCTAGGTACCATTGGAACCTATTACTTGATGACGGGCGCTTTTTCTTGGGATCTGTTGTTGCCTGGAGCCGCATGCGGGCTGTTTACAGTAGCAGTACTGAATGTCAATAATATCAGAGATATAGAGTCCGACCTCGTCGCTGGAAAGTATTCCATACCAGCGCGCCTAGGAAGGAACAAAGCCACTATCTATCATATAGGCTTGCTCATACTTGGTTTGCTCTGTGCTACTGGTTATATCTTTTTACATTACCAGAGCCCAAAGCAACTCCTCTTTCTCCTTGTACTCCCTCTGCTCTTCATCAATGCTAATGCAGTAAGGACCAAGCTTGCTGCCCACGAGCTAGACCCTTACCTCAAGCAAATGGCCTTGAGCACATTGGTCTTTGTCTTGTTTTTTGGGATAGGAATCATCCTTTAGCAATTAGTACCTTTACGCAGTATGTTACTCATATTGCATATCCTTTTCTGGTTAGGTCTTGGCCTGTTATTTCACAGTTATGTGCTATATCCATGGCTGGTAAAGATGTTGGCTGCAAGAAAAAAAGGCAATCAAAACTGTTATACTAAAGATGATGCCCTCCCTAAAGTCGCTGTGCTGATGGCTGCATACAATGAGGAAACAGTGCTCAGAGAAAAGATAGAATCTCTCCTTGCACAAACTTATCCAGGCGAATTGATAGATATCTATGTCGGCTCAGACAATTCCTCTGACGACACTAATGCCATACTCCGAGAATATGAAGCCAAAGGTGCGCTAAAGGCTGTCCTATTCAATGAGAGACAAGGCAAACCAAATATTATCAATCAATTAGTTGCGAAAGTCAGAGAGCAGGAAGGAGAGAAAAAGGCCTCTATTTTTTTGATGACTGATGCCAGTGTTATGCTAGAGCCGGCTGTACTTTTTCATCTGGTCAAGCACTTTAAAAATCCAGATATAGGACTGGTGGATGCACAGATGAATTATTCAGGCATGAGAGAAGAGGGGATTTCCTATTCCGAAAATACTTATCTCGGTTCTGAGGTGCAACTAAAACATAACGAGTCTAGATTATGGGCTAAGATGATAGGGCCCTTTGGAGGCTGTTTTGCGATAAGAGAAAAGTTGTACAAAGCAGTGCCAGGCAATTATCTGGTAGATGATTTTTTTCTCGCCATGCAAGTTCTGGTAAGTGGTTATTCTGTAATAAATGAGTTGGCTGCAAAATGTTACGAGCCGGTCTCACACGAAGCCTCAGAAGAATATAGAAGAAAGAAGCGGATATCGGCGGGTAATTTTCAGAACCTATTTCACTTCAAGCAGACTCTGAATCCCTTCTCTAAGCTTGGGTTTTCATTCATATCTCATAAGGTGATAAGATGGCTCGGCCCCTTTATTATGTTGATCTTATTTATCTCTTCGCTTGCTCTTGCATGGTCTGGAAGCCAGTTTTTTCTAGCTGTCGTAGGATTGCAGTTGCTTTGGTATCTAGGGGTGCCAATGATAGATTGGATATTGAGAAAACTAGGAGTGCATCTCATGGCAGCTCGCAACATTACCTATTTCAATTTGATGAATTGGGCACTAATGATGGGCTTTTTTAAGTTTATAGTCGGGATCAGATCTAGCGTATGGACACCGACAAAGAGAAGCTGAGCATAGAATTTGTAGTATAATCATTCCCTTTTATCGATTATTGGATAATTTGAGAACTACTTTAGGTTCAGATACCTTTAGAATGTATAAATAGCAATTACTATGGCTGAAAAGAAAAATAAAGACAAAGGCGTTACAACTCATGCAAACTCAGTAATTAAGAACCATATGATATGGTCTATGGGGGCTGGATTCATTCCCGTGCCTATCGCTGATTTCTTTGCCGTGGGCGCCATACAGTTGGATATGATCAGGCAGTTGTGCAAGGTTTATGAGGTAGATTTTAAAGAGACGGAGGGTAAGGCTGTGATTACAGCATTGGCAGGCTCAGGCTTTGCGCGCTTAGGTGCACGGGCAGTAAAATTTATTCCTGTAATAGGTACCGCTATCGGCGGTGTGACATTGGCTGTACTGTCAGGTGCTTCTACCTATGCCATTGGGGAGGTATTCAAGACCCACTTTGAGACGGGTGGTACATTTCTAGATTTTGACCCTGAAAGATTAAAGAAATACTATGACGAGAAGTTTGAGAAGGGCAAGAAGATGGCTAAAGAAATGGAGAAGACAGAAAAAGTAAGACATGATACAGCCGAGGAAGTCGTAGATAAAATGACAGAAGAGAAAGCAGCTCCCAAAGTGAAAGATTTTGTCAAGCAACTGGAATCTATCACCCAAATGAAAAATGACGGGATGCTAACAGACGAAGAATTTGCTGTGCTCAAGAAGAAAATTATTGATGCTCAAAATGCTTAGTTACTAGCTGTTTAGACTCTTATCATTAGATAACCTTTGTTCGTTTTTTCCTTTTTTAACAAACCAGAAAATCGACAAGAGGCTAGAACTCTGCAGGCCTGACCACTTCTATTTGTTCTCCAGTAATAGGATGCTCAAAAGCTATAGATTCAGCATGTAAATACAACCTATCTTTTTTTTTGCCATAGAGGTCATCTCCGACTATGGGAGTTCCTAGCCCATCTTTGTGTGCGGCATGAACGCGGAGCTGATGCGTCCGGCCAGAGAGTGGATAGAAGTTGACCTTGGTGGTATTCTTATTTCTCTCGATTACTTCCCACTTAGTTCTGCAGTGTTTTCCATTTTCGTGACAGACTATCTGAAAGGGTCTGTTGTCATGATCCACTTTGAGAGGTAGGTCAATGTATCCTTCATTTGTATCCAGTAGTCCATCTAGTAAGGCTACATATCTTTTAGTGACTCTTCTTCTGAGGAATTGTCCTTGTAAGCTCTTGTGGACTTCCTTTGATTTTGCAACGACCATCAGGCCTGAAGTAGACATGTCCAGACGATGGACGATCATAGGCCCTGTCGCAGCTGGATATTTTTTGAGCATCCTTTCTTGTACAGAGTCGGTGATAAATTTGCCAGGTACAGAGAGGAACTCTGCTGGTTTCATGATGACAACTAGGTGGTCGTCTTCGTACATGGTCTCTAGTTCTTTGCCTAGTGCAGGATTGGTCAGAAGTGGATTAGGATCTACATCTAAGCCTTCCAGCATATGTACGAGAAGCGGCCCACATTTGCCTTTGCAGGCAGGGTAGTAGTATTTGTGTTTTCTAACTTTAGAATTGGGTTCCTTTCCCCACCAGAACTCTGCCAGTGCTATGGGTTTGTAGCCTTGAAGGTAAGCATACTGCAAGAGTTTTGGAGCAGCACAATCTCCTGTGCCTGATGGCGGAACCTTAGGTCTGCGATCTTTGAATAGTTCTATAACATTTTTGTATTCACCTTTGCTATTTAGAAAATTGTATTGAGCATTCCATTGGTCTTGTAGCTTGGTTGCTTTTTGTTTTCTGATATTTTTAAGATCAGTGACCTTGGTATAAAGCAACTCATAATCTGACCTCACCAGCGCCAACTTATTGCTTAAGTACTCATCATAAGCCTTATACTTGAATTTATCGTTGATGCTTTCTTGCGCATGCTTTTGGTGGAGTTTCTTATAGTCTTCTTCGCTGAGTGAGCCTTTTAGTTCTTGTCTTAGTTGTTGTCTTTTTTTACTCTCTTCTCGTAGTGCTTCTCTTTCTTTTGCAAGCTTATGGTTGTAGTCGTGTTGTTTTTCTTCAAAGATTCTTTTAGTCTCAGCTAGTTGAGGATCAGCCTTTAACTCAGCTATCGCTTTACTAATATCATGTAGCTTTTCTGCTTCTACTGTGAACGCGTCTTGATGACCTGCACGATCGTATACAAATGGGACGAAAATGGACTCAAGATTTTCTCCATTTATTTTTCCTGAATAGGCAGATAGATAACCGAGTTTGTTTTCCTTGTTCTTGACGACTAGTACGCCGAACATCTTGCCGATGTCTTGTTCTTTTGCCTGTGGACCTAGCCCGAAATTATATGCCCATACTATCTCATTCTGAATTCTATCTTGTAATTCCTCACAAGCGAGAAGGGCAATGGGATGTGGCTCATAGTAGAAAGGAAAGGTGAATTTTTTTGGTAAAATAACTTCAGAAGTCTCTCCTCTAAATTCGGTAAAGCAGCTAAGAGGGACAGGCTTGGATAAGACTATTGGTTCTATGGACATTAGTCTATTTGCAATTAGAATTCCATTCTAGCCTCAGCAGTGACCTCCTGGCCGACAAACTGTCCTTCTAAAAATTTGTAATAGCCGGCGACTCCTATCATGGCGGCATTATCTCTACAGTACTGAAAGGCAGGAATGTGGGCTGTCCATCCCAGCTCTGCAGCTCTAGCTTCGAGGGCTGCCCTCAAGCCCGAATTAGCAGAGACCCCTCCCGCAATGGCTATCTGCAAAATGCCAGTCTCCTTAGCAGCTTTCTCTAGTTTGTGCATGAGCATATCTATGATGGTCGTCTGTACCGAAGCACAGATGTTATCTAGTTCTTTATTAATAAATTCTGGATCTGTTTTCATCCGATCCCTCAAGAAATAGAGCACTGAAGTTTTTAGCCCTGAAAAGCTAAAATCCAAGCCACCTACTTTGGATCTTGTAAAGGGATAGATGGCTTGTCCTTGTCTAGCATGTTTGTCTACCAGTGGTCCAGCGGGATAGGGCAGTCCTAACATCTTGCCTGTCTTATCGAAGGCTTCTCCAGCGGCATCATCTATGGTTTCTCCTAGAATCTCCATTTGTAGAGGTGCAGTAACTTTTATGATCTGAGTATGTCCCCCAGAGACCGTCAGGCAGAGGAATGGGAAACTGGGATATGGCTTTTCGGCCATATGGGCTAGGACGTGGGCATGCATATGATGCACATCTATAAGCGGAATACCTAGACTGAGGGCCATAGATTTAGCAAAAGTCACCCCGACTATAAGACTGCCTAATAGCCCAGGACCCTTTGTGAAAGCGATCCCTGTTAGGTCCTCTTTTGTAATGCCAGCTTCTTTTAGTGCAGCTGCGACTACAGGAACTATATGCAACTGATGCTCTCTAGAAGCCAATTCAGGGACGACGCCTCCATAGCTTGCATGCGCTGTCTGGACTGAGACAATATTGCTCAGAACTTGTCCATCTACTATCACAGCAGCAGAGGTATCATCGCAAGAGGATTCTATGGCTAGAAGGTAATTTGTATTCATTTGAGCTCAAAATTGGCTAAAATTAAGGCTTTATGCACCATTTTAGTGGCTATTTGCATCATTATCATGGGTTTCGCTAGGATGTTAAGAAGGCTTACTAAAATGGCTTTTTACAGTATTTTGGAACTCTAGAATGACAGATTTGTTAAGAAAATTTGCTTATTTCGTAGTTGGCGCTAGTTATTAGCTCTGCATGTTTTAAAGACTCAGAAGAATAGATTCAAATGAAGACGATTATCAGTTTAGTACTTACCGTAATAGTTGCTTTACTTGCATATACCTTATACCTGAATATCAAAGAGCCAATAGCTTTTCAGGCCGAAAAGAATGCGAGAAAAGAAAAGGTTGTTACTAAGCTCAAGGACATAAGAACAGCACAAGAAGTATACAGACTCGTAACTGGAACTTTTGCTCCTAACTTTGATACGCTAAGTCAGGTTATAAAATCTGATAGTATCAAAATAGTGACGATTTTCGGAGATAAAGATGATGTCAATAGCACTGAAGAGTTCAGAGAGGTTATTACTTACATGAGTGCCATGGATTCATTAAAGAACCTCTCTTCTATGAACTTAGATTCTTTAAGGTATGTACCTTTTACAAGTGGAGAGACCTTTAACATTGCTGCAGACACAATGACCTATCAGTCTACTTTGGTGAACATAGTAGAGGTAGGAACAAGATGGAAAAACTTTATGGGCAAATATGCCTCGCCTAAATACTCCAAGTATGATAATTCTTATGACCCTAACAAGTTATTGAAGTTTGGAGATATGAATGCACCTAACTTAGCTGGGAATTGGGAAAGGTAGATTGTGCATTTGACCATATAAAAGATAATCATATAATAAACGAACTGTCTGTGGTCTTGTACACAGACAGTTTTTTTTATGGATTATGGGATGGGGAGGCGACTCTAGTAAAAACAGGTTACCACCCACTAGTGAGTTTGAGCGCTCTCGTACAGTTATGGCAATACCACTATAAATTCAATTTTATAAAGGTAATATCTACAATCAAGCCTTTTGTTCATCTGGCTGATCAGGATTTTGAGGAAGAACATTTTGATGTCTATTTTACTGGCTTATATAATCTTGAAAGGGTAGACCACAATGTTCGTACTGTAGATAGAATTAAGAATTTCCCTATTGCTACTCTGCATTTTGTAGAAGAACAAGCTATGAGTCAGTTAGCTGAGCTGGGAACACTACCTAAGCTTGTACATCTTTCTACAGCCATGGTCAATTATTGTTCTGCTCAGGATGAAAAGCTGCTATGTTTCATTGCTAATAATACCATGCATGTCAGTTATCTCAGTAAGAAAGGCTTTAGGATCTACAACCAGTACGACTGTTTTTACGAGCAAGACTACTTATATTTTCTTCTCGCAATTTTCAAAAGTTTCAAGCTAGACCCTTCACAAGACGCTATCCTCATGGCAGGCAGCCTAGATAAAGAAAATGAGTTGTATGGTATGCTATCTTCTTATTTTACCAAACTCAGATTTTTGAGCAAAGCAATAAAGGTTCCTTCACGACTAAAACTAAGAAAGAACTACTTTTCTGACCTCCATCTTTGCAAGACATGCGTATAATAGGGGGAGAGTTTAGAGGCTATAGATTTACACCTCCAGCTAAGAAATGGCCTACTAGACCTACGACAGATATTTCTAAAGAAGGTCTCTACAATATACTAGCCAATAAGATAGATTTTTCTGAGGTCAAGTTTCTGGACCTATTTGGCGGAACTGGTAATCATTGTTATGAGTGCATCAGTAGAGGCTGCAGAGATGCTACCTATGTAGACAAGTTTCCTGGTTGTATAGCCTTTGCTAAGACCATGGCTGCTAAGTTGGATATAGAGCCCTACATGAACATTGTGCAGACTAATGTCTTTACCTTTATAAAGCACTGCACTGAGTCTTACGATTATATTTTTGCAGGACCTCCTTATCCGCTTAAGAACATTCCTGAAATTCCTGACCTCATTTTAGAAAAGAAAATGATTAAGCAGGATGGACTACTGGTACTAGAACATAACCCTAATGTCACTGTATCTGACCATCCCAATCTAGTAGATCAAAGAAATTATGGCCAAACCATTTTCAGCTTCTTTAAAGCCTGAGTAAGTCTAAGTTTCGCCGTCTTAAATTCCTAATCAAAAATCTCTTCCTAATTTTCTTTATCTTGTGTAGAAATATACCTCGATGAAGACTTTCAGATATGTAGCTTTTGCAGCTTTGTTATTAAACTTGTCAGTACAGACTACTGCTCAACTCAGGGTTACAGATAGCTTGCAATATGGAGTGCAGAAGGTATATCCTTTTCTATCCGTTGCTAAAGCTGATATAACACAACTGCAAAATTTGAGGGGTTTAGATACGCTGATGCAAAATATCAGGCTGGAGTATTCGCATGATTGGATTAAGGAGTATGTCTCTGTGGAAATCTCAGGATGGATAGATGGGCAACTCAGATCTGAACTTAATGAAAGCAATGATAAGCTTAGCCCTAAGCAAAGGGATCTGCTCAAGAATAGTGACCATGGAAGTGAGATAACAGTTGTGGTAAAGTATTTACCAAAGAACAATCTCAAAGAGAATCAGGTCCATGAGTTGAATTTTTCATTTTCTTTTGAGCCTGAAAGTGATGCGACCTTCCCTGGCGGCCTTGCTAAGCTCATGGACTATTTAAGGGAGATGGTGATAGATAAACTAGCTCTGAATACCTATCAGGGCTATGATCTTTCCACTATAAGATTTACTGTAGACGCCGATGGTACAGTTATCAATCCTCACGTTTTCGGAGATGGATACAGTGATAGGCCGCCTCCAGAGGTTCAAGCTTTGTTGCTAGAAGCTATCAAAGCAATGCCGTGCTGGCAGCCTGCTCAGTATGCGGATGGAAGCTTGGTGGCACAAGATTTTGCCTTTAATGTAGGTAATATGAGCAACTGTGTCGTCAATCTACTGAACATCAAAAGAGAAGAAAATTAGCCTAGCTTAACCACTAAGAAGAACAGGGCAAAACCTGTCAGAAAAATCAGGCCTGCATAGCTTAGTATTCTCATCCATAACGGAGGAATGGCGGCTTCCGAAATATATTTTTTAGTCATCAGTCTCATATTAGCTACCGCCACTATAGGAGCTATAAGAAAGGAAATCGTTGTGGCCACATCCACTAGTACTTTAAAGTGCTCCAGAAAAAGTGCAATAATAAGAAAGGCTCCAATAGCTAGAGTAGCTAAAGAAAGGTTGTAAATCTTAGAGTCATGTAGTGCAGCAGCAGCCTTTTCTTCACTCATAAAGGCAAGCTCTAAAGTCCTTTCTAAAGCTCTCGCATAACCATCAAATACAGCGATACTAGTCCCAAACATTATCGAAAAAGCTGAGGCCGCAATAATGATGTAACTCCAGTCGCCGATAGTGCGGGTATAGAAAGTAATGACCTGGTTAGCAAAAGCGGCACTGCCAGCGGGCATCTTGATCCCACTACCGTACATAAGGAAAGCACCCATCGTGACAAAACACAAAGATAGGCCTCCCGCAATCCAGTAACCCATATTGAATTCGAAAAGAGATTCCTTCAGAGTAGGTCGGTAACCTGAGGTTTTTATTTTTTCTAAGGTCCATAAGCTACTCCAGGTACACATATCTACGGCTGTAGGCATCCAGCCCATCAGCGCGATGATGAATAGGAGACCTGCATTATCAAATACGTCCGGAGCTACAAAGCCTTCCACTTTCTCGATAGGTCCGTGCAGTACAGTCAGCACAAAGGCCAGTAAAGTAGAAAGCAATAGGACGATACCGATTATCTTGATGATGCCATCTAGTAAATTGAATTTACCTAGGAATAAGATCAAACAGCAAACTCCAAAGAGTAGTAGCGTAGGAAATAGTTTGAAAGAAGGCCACCACTGCGATAAGCCTAGTAGATTATCCATAAACCCTACAGTAACAAAACCTATAGCAGCCATCACAAAGAACATAGAACATACTGTGACTATGAGATAGATCCATAATGGAACCTTCCCGAGTCTTCTGTAACCATCTATCATGCTTTCTCCAGTATCTATAGCATACCTAGAGGCATATTCGAAGAAAGGATATTTAAAGATATTAGCAGCAATAACTATCCAGATAAGGGCAAACCCATAATTAGCGCCTGCCCGCGTACTCTGTACCAAATGAGAGACCCCAATAGCCATACTTGCAAAAAGTAAACCTGGACCTAGAACCTTAGATAACTTTTCCCACTTCATAAATCTCAAGATACAAGCCAATTGGTAAATTCCAAAAATTCCAAAATCCTAAACCCTTGCGCTTTTAGTCTTGCCCTTAATGTGTGATATAACATTCATATTTCTTAGTTATGAATAAAACAAAACAGCAATAAGAGATGAACTACACTACAATAACTAGGTACTATTCACAAAACAGCTATTTTCGCAGTCTAATATGTAGATATGGACATGCTTGCCCCGCTTAAGCAAGATATCAAGGCTGGAATAGAAAAAGTATTTGACTATCAAGTTGCTGATGGACAGTTAGTTATCAGCCCTACCAAGAAAGAGTTTGACGGAGAATACACCTTCGTTGTTTTTCCACTGGTAAAGGCTTTGAAAAGTAGCCCACCGCAAATAGCAGAGCAGCTAGGGGCACATCTAAAAGAACATACCAGTCTGGTGGAGGATTATAATGTCGTACAGGGATTTCTCAATCTTTCGCTTGCAGCTCCCTTTTGGATAGCTATAGCAAAGAAGGTAGCAGAAAAAGACTACGGTCAGCAACCTAGTAATGGCAAGAAATTCATGGTAGAGTTTGCCTCACCCAATACTAATAAGCCACTCCACTTAGGCCATATCAGAAACATTTTGCTAGGCTGGTCTACTGCTCAGATTGCTGCCGCTAATGGCTACGAAGTGATCAAGACACAGATAGTCAATGATAGAGGTATAGCCATCTGTAAAAGTATGATGGCCTGGCAGAAATTAGCTAACGGAGCGACCCCAGAGTCCACAAATACTAAAGGCGATCATTTTGTAGGCTCTTATTATGTAGCTTTCGAAAAGCTTTTCCAGGAAGAATACAAAATGTGGCAAGAGACAGACAAGGGAAAAGAGATTTATAAAGAGCATGCTAAGGATGGCGTGGACGAAGCTACTTTCTTTAAAGGATATAAGAATAAGTATTTCAATGAGTACAGTGCTCTAGGTGCAGAGACTAAAGAAATGCTACTACAGTGGGAAGCAGGTGAACCTGAAGTAATAGCGCTATGGAAGAAAATGAATGGCTGGGTCTATGAGGGCTTTGAGACTACTTATAATAAAATGGGAGTAGGCTTTGATTATAGTAATTATGAGTCGGAAACATATTTGCTAGGAAAAGAATTTGTGCAGCAAGGGCTAGCGGATAAAGTATTCTATCAAAAAGATGATGGCAGTATCTGGGCAGATCTGGAGGATGCTAAGATGGACCATAAAATAGTACTGAGAAGCGATGGGACTTCTGTGTATGTCACGCAGGACTTAGGTACTGCTCACATGCGTTATGAGAAATATAAAATGGACCATCTGGTCTATGTGGTTGCAGATGAGCAAGATTATCATTTCAAGGTATTGTTTGAAATACTAAAAAGATTAGGTGAACCCTACGCAGCCAATCTCCATCATCTATCTTATGGTATGGTAGACTTGCCTTCTGGAAAGATGAAGTCTAGAGAAGGAACTGTTGTAGATGCAGATGATCTCATGGAAGAGGTTGTACAAGAAGCCCAGAATTCCGCAGCAGAGCGGGGTGGTCTGGAAGGACTTTCAGAGAATGAAAGAATGGAGATCTACAGAAAAGTAGGCCTAGCCGCTCTAAAGTATTTCATTATCAAAATCAATCCTAAAAAACGGATGACCTTCGATCCTAAAGAATCCTTAGATATGCAAGGGCAGACCGGGCCTTATGTGCAAAATGCTTATGTGAGAATACAATCCATATTTAGGAAAGCAGGTGTGGCCGAAATCGCCTTTCCAGAGCAGCTAGAAGAGCCTATCCATGAGTTAGAAAAAGAATTACTCGTCCAGCTAGAATCATATCCAGAAGTCCTAGCTGAAGCTTTAACAAAATATGATCCATCTCATGTGGCTAACTTCAGTTATACTTTAGCAAAGACTTATCATAAATTTTATCATGATTGCCGTATCCTTAGTGCAGATGTGGCGTCTACAAAAGAGCTGCGGTTATATCTAAGTCGAGCTGTAGGGCAGACTTTAGAAAAAGCAATGCACTTACTAGGCATAGAAATGCCTGATTATATGTAATAAAGAATGAATCGAAAGATTCTAAAGAGAAAGAAATGAGCGAAGAAAAAGAAAGCAAGAATTTTATTCAAGAGATAATAGAAGCAGATCTAGAAGCAGGCACGCATGAAGGTCGTGTGCATATGCGATTTCCGCCAGAACCGAATGGCTACTTGCATATAGGACATGCTAAGGCCATCTGGATAAATTTTGAGACAGCAAAGATGTATGGAGGTAAAACCAATCTCCGCTTCGATGATACCAATCCAGTAAAAGAAGATGTGGAGTACGTCAATTCTATAAAGAAAGATATCAACTGGCTAGGCTACCAGTGGGAAGGGGATGCCTTGTATACCTCAGACTACTTCGAAATAATCTATGGCTATGCTGAGGACTTGATCCAGAAAGGGGTCGCTTACATAGATGAACAATCTGCTGAGGATATAGCAGCACAGAAGGGCACGCCTACTAAGCCAGGAACTAATAGCCCTCACAGAGATAGACCAGTAGAAGAAAACTTACAGTTGTTCAGAGATATGCGCGCAGGCAAATACCCTGATGGTGCCATGGTGCTTAGAGCCAAGATAGATATGGCTGCACCTAACATGCTTATGAGGGATCCGCTTATCTACCGTATCAAACATGCTACGCATCACAACACAGGTGACGAATGGTGTATCTACCCGATGTATGATTTTGCACATGGCCAGTCGGATTCTATAGAGAAGATAACCCATAGTTGCTGTTCGCTAGAGTTCATGCATCACAGGCCTGTATATAACTGGTTCATAGAACAATTAGGTATTTTTCCATCTAAGCAATATGAGTTTGCAAGGATGAATGTCGCTTATATGATCACCTCTAAAAGGAGGTTACTAAAGTTAGTGGAAGAAGGACTAGTGACTGGCTGGGATGATCCACGGATGTCTACGTTATCAGGCATGAGAAGGAGGGGCTACCTTCCAGAAAGTATAAGAAGATTCTGTGCCCTGACAGGTGTTCAGAAAAGAGATAACCTTCAGGAAATGGAGTTGCTAGAGTCTGTGATCAGAGATGATCTTAATGCCAAGGCGACAAGGGTGATGGTCGTAACCGATCCCTTAAAGCTCGTTATCACAAACTACCCAGAAGGACAGACAGAAGAACTGCCCTCTAAGAATAATCCACAAGATGAAAATAGTGGACATCATCTGATGACGCTATCTAGAGAGATATGGATAGAGCGCGGAGACTTTATGCTAGATCCGCCTAAGAAATATTTCAGACTAGCACCAGACAAGCATGTCCGTCTGAAAGGGGCTTACATCATACAAGCGACGGATCATGTGACTGATGCGTCAGGAAAGGTCACAGAGGTCCATTGTCAATATTTTCCAGAAAGCAAGAGTGGGAGTGATAACTCTGGTATCAAAGTGAAGGGTACGATGCATTGGGTGGATAGTACATCAGGAATACCTGTGGAGTTGAGAATCTATGACAGATTATTCACTGATCCTACACCTACTAGCCATGAGGATAAGGACTTCTTAGAATTCTACAATAAGGAATCTCTTGTTGTTAATGATCAGGCCATAGCAGAAAAGCACCTTCAAGAAGTTGGGGAGACAGAGCCTTTGCAATTTATGAGAAAGGGTTACTTTATAAAAGACCAAGATTCTACAAAAGAAAAGTTAGTTCTCAATAGGACAGTAGCACTCCGAGATAGTTGGGCGAAGATGCAAAAGAAGTAAGCGTCTAGTAAGACTGTGGAAGAAACAAAGACGGTTGTAGAAAAGACTTGCTCAAGAAATGTCACGTTTTAGGCTTATCTTGAATATATATTGATATAAACACTATGAATATGAAGCTTCTGACTGTACTTGGTATTTTCTTATGCTGCTTTTGTGGGTATGCTCAGCAGATAGATTATGATTTTGGGAATAATGGAGCAACAAGAATTGAGCTTAGGCCTGAAGCCGTTCATGAAACTGATTTCGGAGTATTACTTGTAGATCATAATCAAGCTGTGGCTCTAAATATCGATGGGCAGCTTCGGAATCAATTTGGTGCTGATGGTTCATTAGCATATCCTTTTACTCAGAATCCCGCTGACTATATTACCAGTAGTGCCTTACTTAGTGATAAACTTGTACTGATGGGCTGTAGCCCAAATCCGAGCACGCAAGTAATAGACCTTTATATTACTTATCATGATATAGAGACGGGCAAGACCATTAGTGAGAGTAATTATACCTATGCGGATACTTTAGATAGAGAATATACCGCTAGCTATGCTGATTCAGATCTGCAACTTTTCGGCTATCAATATTCAAGTTCAACACCTTTCAAAACTTTTAAATCTACTGTAGAACTCGGCACACTAGAAGTTTCTGATATAGAAATCGACGCTGGAAATGGATCAAGTTTATTTTATATACCAGTTAATTTCACTGACTTATCTAATGGTAAAATACTTGCAGTCTATGTGCAAGATGTTCTTTTAGGTGGACCTGCATATTACGAGATTATTGATGATATTTCAGAGGTCAGAACAGAAGGTAGTTCTGAACTTTTGCCTTGGAGAAATAATTGGAATTTAGAGGCAGGTTCTGTTGAGCAAAGCCCATCTTCATTACTTATCGTAAAGGATTTTGAACTTAGGAGTCTGGATTTAGAAAATGATAAAGAGGATGCTGTGCAGCTAGATTTTATGGAAGAGAATTTTGAAGTGCACTCTATTCAGAGTTATAATGAGCAGACTTTTTTAGTGACCGGTATGTTAAGAAATCCGAATGCTTCCGACAAGCTAAGGTTATATCTTGTAGAAAATAATTTGGAGGTATATGAGGAAATTATGACTGATGGTGTATTTGGCACACCTCTTACTGGTGTTACTCAGATAAAAGCTTTTACTGCTGGCAACTTTGTTTATATAAGTATCGGACTCATCTCTGGAGATTCGTATTTGTTGAGAATTGAGAAAGAGCTAAGTTCTGTCTCTGACTCAGGAGTGGATAGTATTGCTATCCATCCTAGCCCTGCTTCTGACATCGTTTATATTTCTGGGAATAAAAACAACGCTTTCTTTTCATATCAACTCTATGATATGTCAGGTCGAAAAGTGCAAGGCGGTCAACTCATAAATAATCAAATCTCTTTAGTACCTAGTAAAGGCCAATACTTACTGACTCTTCAATCAAAAGATAGGATACTGACAAAACAGATTCTGATAGAGTAGTCTAGTTAGCTTATTTTTATTAAATAATATTTCCGACCTTTGGAGGGCTTTCCTCCTATGGGTATAATCAAAAGACAAGGCTTAAAATCTACCATCGTCAATTACTTTGGCGCTCTAATAGGAGCAGTAGCTATCTTATGGATCTATCCTCTAACAGATGCTAGTGATGAAGTCTATGGTTACGCCTTATGGTTGTACAGTACCGCCTACTTGCTAGTGCCGCTTGCTACTGGAGGAGTCCTTTCATTGACTGTAAAATACTTCCCTAGTTATCGTAAAGGAGATGAGCAGAGTTATCATGGCTTACTAACCTTATTGCTTAGTGGGCTAGTAGGTTTCTATGTTTTGTTTTTAGGCTTTTGGTTTTTCTTTAGGACTCAGTTTATAGCCTTCTTAGACTGGCTCAATATTCCCAAAACTGAACTGATAGAAGAAAATCAGTTTTTGCTTCTTGCCCTGCTTGGTCTGCTGATCTTGCTGAGATTCTTTGTTTCCCACGCTTCTAATGGCTTGCGCATAGTAGTGCCTGACATGATAGAGAAGTTGGGCTATAAGATTTTCTTGCCTTTACTTGTCTTAGCTTTTGTGTATCTGAATTTTTCGCAAGAAGTATTTGCAGTAGCTATACTATGCTTCTTTGCTTTTGCTGTGGTGGCCATGTGCATCTACCTGAAGTACATAGGCTTACTTAATTTTGGCAAGGTCAGCAAGCCTGCCCATTCAGATAGTTACCAGGAAATGGGCAAGTATGCGCTCTTTGGAAGTCTTAATCAGTTAGGTAATACTTTGGCGGTCCGCTTAGATGGGATCATGATACCGCTCTTCCTAGGACTAGCTAAAAATGGTTTTTATGGCAAAGCTTTGTTTATTTCTAATGTACTGGATTATCCTACCCGCGCCTTGACGCAGATATCAGCGCCTATCATTTCTAAGGCATGGGAAGAGAATGATCTAGATGAGATAAGTATGATCTACAAGAAAGCGTCTGCTAATCTTTTCCTGATAGGTGCTTTTGTTTTTCTGGTACTGTGGTTTTCTTTGGATGATATTATTAATTTGTCTGTAGATGCTTCTAAGTTTCCAGATGCCAGGATGATCTTCCTAGTACTGGCAATAGGTAAGATGATGGATATGATTACCAGTGTCAATTCTCACATACTTATCTACTCAAAGGCCTACAAATATAATCTGGTATTTCTGTTAGTTCTGGGGGCCATGAATATTTTTCTCAACTATAAACTAATTCCTCTCCATGGTATAATTGGAGCAGCAGTGGCAACCACGATATCCCTTTTTGGCTATAATCTCTTCAAGTCCATCTTCATTTATTTTAAGTTTGGGCTGCATCCATTTTCTGTAGGGATACTGAAGACGCTGGTTTTGCTCGCTTTGTTTTTAGGTATCTATACAATAGCTCCAGACTTAGGCCATCCACTGATTAACATTGGCTATAAGTCTTGTTTAGTAGGATTCGCTTATCTTGGGCTTGCATATTTTTGGAAGGTATCAGACGATGCTAATGAGCTGGGAATCGACCTATTAAATCGTATATTAAAAAGAAAATAAACATGGAACTAAAGACCTTACTTCTGGAAATCAAAGAAGGGATAGCAACTATCACTATTAATAGGCCCAAAGCTATGAATGCGATTAATGACCGCGTGATGGAAGAGGTAGGTTATGTATTCTCTGAGGGTATGGATCTTTCTCAACTTAAAGGAATAATAATAACGGGAGCAGGAGAGAAGGCCTTTATTGCTGGTGCTGACATAACAGAATTTACAGCACTGGATGTGAAGGGAGGCTATGATAAGTCTGCTTTTGGACATAAAGTATTTGATAGAATAGAGAATTGCCCAGTACCCGTGATAGCGGCTATCAATGGTTATTCTTTGGGTGGTGGGAACGAACTAGCGATGGCTTGCCACATTCGTATCTGCTCCGATAATGCCCGATTTGGGCAACCTGAAGTCAATCTTGGTTTGATACCAGGCTTTGGAGGGACGCAGAGAATGGTCCAGTATCTAGGGAAGGGGAGAGCGATGGAATTATTGCTCACAGGAGATATGATAGATGCTGTCAAGGCATTAGAGTACGGCCTTGTTACTCATGTTACAAGCTCTGAAGAGCTCATGCCCGTAGCGACTAAGCTCATATCTAAGATAGCTTCCAAAGGACCTAAGGCTGTGGCCGGTATCATTAAGACTGTCAATGCTTATTTTGATAATACGACTAATGGTTTTGTGAAGGAAATGAATTTCTTTGGTGAAGCGATGGGAGGCGATGAGAGCAAGGAAGGGGTAGCAGCTTTTTTAGAGAAGCGGAAGCCTGAGTTTCGAAAGTAGAGAGTTGGCCTTACAAGAACAGATCTTCCATGACAATTTCATTCTGCACTAGCTCCTGATAGTACTCATTCTGGACCACACCAAAAGGTGTTATTAGAGTCAAGAAGCATTTCTTTTTCTTGTTTGTTTTCAACTCTGCAAAGCGCTGCACTTTATTCCTAAGTTTTTTTGCGTAGTCTTTGGTGATCGTAAATTCGGCTTGGTAAAACTTGATTTCGCAGACGTGGATAATTCTGTCCGCTCTTTCTATAAGTAAATCTATCTGTGCACCTCCATTTTTATCATTCACTTGCCAGGAGCAGAAAGTCGTATCTATGGCTTCTAGCTTTAGAGCTCTTTTTATTTCGGTGGTATGATAAAAGCATAATCTCTCGAATGCAAGGCCTGACCAGCTTTTCCAAGATGGGGTATTGAGGATATTAGTCCAATTTTTTTCCTTTCCATTCTTTATAAATTTCAAATAGAACAAGATGAAAGGATCAGTTAGTTTGTATAAGGTCTTGGTTTTTTTAGTTTGATAGGGGAGGTGGCTTTCTACAAAGCCCGATTCTACCAGTTCGTATAAAGTATTTGTGAGGGTTCCGCCACTGGCCAGTTTTGTTTTCTCTGAAAGTGTTGTTCTGTTCAGCCCGTTTTTTTTGTCGAAGAGCGCTTCTACAACTTTATAGTGCCGTTCACTATTATCAAATAAGGAGCTAAATAACTCCTCATACTCCATGACCAGAATACCATCTGTTTTGAAACATGCTCTGGTTACAAACTGCCCGACGCTTTCTCCTTTTCTCACGGCGTCAAGATAGTAGGGTATACCTCCCGTAATAAGGTAAAGACGAGTGAGGTCATAGTCACTCCAGAGTATACCTTTTGCTTTAAGGAAGGTCTTGGTCTCTACTAGTGTAAAAGGCATGAGCCTTATCTTCTCTGATACTCTATTATGAAGGCCACCTTTGTTTTTGAGTATTTTCTTGATCATCCATGAAGCTGCTGAGCCGCAAATGATG
>CALLAE010000055.1 GCA_938002665.1 uncultured Saprospiraceae bacterium
ATAAAATTTCAGATTATCTTAATCAAGCCTCTATAGGGCTCAACATGCTAGTCGCTCACAGTCTTAATTACAAACTTTCATTGGCTAACAAATTCTTTGACTACATGCATGCAGGACTGCCCTCCATCAACATGGCATATCCAGAGTATGAATATATTTTATCTCAGCACGAAGTAGGTCTGACCGTCGCAAAATACAACGTCCCTATGCTCTGCACAGCTATCCGAAGAATGGAAAATACAGAGATATACAATAAGCTAAGTTCCAATTGTCTGGAATTCAAAAACAGCTACAGTTGGTCCAAAGAGAAAACGGCTCTTCTAGAAATTTACTCTAAGATCTAGACTAGCTTATTTCTCTACCAAATCTAATAAGAAGGCATATTCCAAAGCTGTCTCCCTATACCGCTGAAACCTGCCCGATTTTCCACCGTGACCTGCACCCATCTCTGTATGTAACAGGAGCAGATTACCATCTGTCTTGTAGTCCCTAAGCTTAGCGACCCATTTGGCTGGTTCCCAGTATTGAACTTGACTATCATGATAGCCCGTAGTCACCAAGAGGTGTGGGTAAGCTTTCTTTTGGACTTGGTCATAAGGAGAGTACGATTTTATATAATCATAATAAGTCTTGTCATTTGGATTGCCCCATTCATCATATTCTCCTGTAGTAAGAGGAATAGTCTCATCTAACATTGTCGTTATTACGTCAACAAAGGGCACTGCAGCTATCGCTCCTTTCCATAGTTCAGGTTGCATATTGATAACAGCTCCTATCAAGAGCCCACCTGCACTTCCTCCCATGCAGAACAACTTATCAGAAGAGGTATAGTTGTTTTTCACTAAGTGCTCTCCTACATTGATAAAGTCCGTAAAGGTGTTCTTTTTATTGAGCAACTTTCCATTATCATACCAGGCTCTACCCAGTTCTTGACCGCCTCTGATATGTGCTATAGCAAATGCAAAACCTCTGTTCAACAAAGAAAGTCTGACAGAACTAAAATAGGGGTCCATACTACTCCCATAAGAGCCATATGCATAAAGCAGCAACGGCTGGCTTCCATCTTTTTTATAGCCTTTCTTGTAGACCATATTTACGGGTACCATCGCACCATCTGCTGCAGGTACTCTAAAGTATTCTGATACATAATCGTCGCTATTAAACTCCCCAAGGACTTCTTGTCTTTTCTTAAGATCTAGAGTTTTAGCACTCATGTCATAATCATAGGTAGTGAAAGGTGTTGTCATTGATGAGAAGCCCAAGCGTACTTTTTCAGTATCAAACTCAGGATTAGTACTAGTATATGCATCATATGAGTCCTCACCGAAATCTATGTAATATCCCTTCTTAAGATTATCCCATGGAGCTACTTTTACTTTTGTAATACCATCTACACGTTCATTGACAACCAGATATTTCTTGAATATAGCCAGCCTTGATATCAGCACATCATCTTTATGTGAAATAAAGTCTGTCCAGTTTTCTTTACCAGTATCAGTCTCAGGTGTTATCATTACTTTGAAATTACTAGCGCCATCCTTGTTAGTCGTGATATACCAGTTTCCATCAAAGTGATAGATATTGTGCTCATGATCTCTTTCTCTCTTTTGGAATAACTTAAAATCCTCAGAAGGGTTATCAGCATCCACATATCTATACTCATTACTCACCGTCGCATAAGACCCAATCACAATAAATTTCTGAGACTTTGTTTTGTACACATAACAAGAAAAAGTTTCATCCTCTTCATGATAGATTTCTTGGTCCTCTGAAGTAGGAGACCCCAGTATATGCTTGAAAATTTTATAGGCTCTTAGTGACTTATCCTTTCTTGTGTAGAATATAGTTTTGTTATCATTTGCCCATACGATTGATCCAGTAGTATTTTCTATAATGTCAGGCAAGAGTTTACCAGATTCCAAATCTTTAAATTTGATGGTATAGATTCTTCTAGATACTTTATCCTCTCCATAAGCCAACATTTTATTATCTGGACTCACTGACAAACCACGAGCAGCGTAATAATCAAGACCATCAGCTAGCACATTTACATCTAAAAGCAGTTCCTCATCAGCTTCGAGACCACCTTTTTTTCGACTATAGATTGGATACTCTTTGCCTTCTGTATATTTCGTGAGATAGTGATAACCGTTTTTATAGTATGGTACTGACATGTCAGTTTGCTTGATTCTGCCTACTATCTCTTCGTACAGGTCATTTCTCAGAGTGCTCAAGTGCCCCATCTTTTTTTGCGTATAGTCATTTTCAGCATTAAGGTAGTCTAGTACATCTTGTGTTTGAGCATCTGGAGTTTCAGCATTTTTTTGCTCATCACTTAACTTCATCCAGTAATAATTATCCACTCTGACATCACCATGTTTCTCCATTCGGAATGCTTCTTTCTTTGCAATGGGTGGTGTGATTTTTAACTGAGAATCTTGTTTCATTTCTTTTGGAATTTTATCAACAGTTTTACACATCACAAAGCAACTTAAAAACAAACTGAGATAGATTACTCTTGAGATTTTCATAATGTGTAAATTCTTGATTAGTAGATAATTACTGAATATAGGATTAAGAATATGGAGTGAATAATTTTTCCATAAACTGAAACAGCTAAAAGTGCCTTTCAAATTGTTTATAAATATAGAAATAACATAAACATATATGATTTTCTCATATAAATGAAAAAACTATATTTGTCGCTTGTGAAGTTAAGAAGTATACAAATAAAAGGGTTCAAGAGTTTTGCCAATGACACCATGATTCATTTTAATGATGAAATCATCGGTATCGTAGGGCCTAACGGTTCTGGCAAGTCTAATATAGTAGATGCCATACGGTGGGTCCTCGGTGAGCAAAAGAGCAAGGAGCTAAGATTAGACAAGATGGTAGATGTCATCTTTAATGGAACCAAGAGTAAGAAGAAGGCAGGCATGGCCCAAGTGTCGATGGTATTTGAAAATTCAAGAAAACTAATCCCCCTTGAGTTTGATAATGTAAAGGTGTCCCGTATTCTGTACGATACCAATGAAAGTGAATATAGAATTAATGATGTCCCTTGTAGACTAAAAGATATAAGAGATCTCTTCCTAGATACGGGAATAGGATCTAATAGCTACTCTATCATAGAACTAGGGATGGTAGATGACATTCTAGCAGATAAGGATAATGCTCGTAGAAAAATGTTCGAGCAAGCAGCTGGTATTGCTAAGTATAAAACAAGAAAAAGAGAAACTCTACTTAAGCTTAAAAATACACAGCTAGACTTAGATAGAATCGAAGACATTCTTTTCGAGCTCCAAGCCAACCTGAAAAAATTTGAAAAACAAGCTAAGCGTACAAAGAAATATTACGAGCTCAAGGAGCAGTACAAAGAGTTAAGCATCCAAAAGGCAGTAATCTCTCAAAAAGAATCAATACATAAAGAAGCTGATCTGAAAGCAAAAATGGTTCAGCTACAAGAAATTTATGCCACACGTTCTAATGAAGTACATACCTTAGAAGCGGAAATAGAACAGACTAAAAAAGCCAACCTAGACAGTGAACAATTACTCTCTCACAAGCAAAAAGAATTTAGCCTTCTTATAGATGACATAAGGAAAACCGAAAGTCAGCAAGAGATTACTAAACAGAACAAATCTTTTGTAGAACAAAATATTTCTAGAGTCAAAAAAAACAATACAGAGTTTTCAGAAAATCTTGAAAACTTAAAAAAAGAACTCCGAGAAAAAACGCTAGAGTATAATACCTTAAAAGCTAAGACTGAGCAACTGGAAACAGACTATATGACCTGGAAATCTAAATACGAAGAAGTAGAAGCCAGACGTCAAGCTGTACAGGGAGAAAACACGACAGAGCTAGATGAATTAAAATTATTAGAAGATAATAGATTCAATCTTGAAAAAACAATAATAGAAATAACCTCTCAGTCTCAAAATTATACTCAGAATAGTACAAACACCTCAAAGGAAGTCTCACAATTGACCTCAGAGTTAGACAAGCTTCAGCAGGAATTAAATACTACTCAATCAGAATTGGATGAGCTCATGTCAGCTTTGACTAAGCTCCAAGAAGAGAAGAAAGAATTAGAAGAGCAAAACTCAGAAACGAAAAGAAAAATAGAAGAAAACAAGTCTTTTTTAGTTCAGCATAATAGACAAAAAGATGCCCTTACTAATGAGTTAAATTTATTAGAGGACATGGTTAATAATCTAGAAGGGTTTCCAGAGTCTTCTAAATTTCTATACAAAGAATGGAATAGTAAAAAACCAATTCTATCTGATATTATAGACTGTAAAGACGAATACAGAAGTACTATAGAAGCTTATCTGGAGCCCTATCTTAATTACTTTATTATAGATACAATAGAGGACGCTAGGAATTCCATAGAGCTGCTAAAACAAGCACAAAAGGGAAAATCGAAATTCTTTATACTATCAAGTTTCCACGAAGAACCCAATACCCAGATTCTATATGATCACCTAGGTATTCCTGCGCTAAGTGTTATAAGCTCAGAAGGTAAGTACAATCAGCTACTCAATTACCTCCTCAGCAATGTCGTAATAGTAGAAAATGAAAAA
>CALLAE010000056.1 GCA_938002665.1 uncultured Saprospiraceae bacterium
AAACCCATTGCACCCATCAAACCCATTAAATCTCACCATCGTATCCAGATGTAAAACAGTACCCACCCTCGTAAGTCACTGATAATCAATAAAAAAATCGCACAATTTCTAAAATTACCCACTTCAAATAGTTGTTTTATCCAAGAAAGCCATATACATTTGCAGCCGCTTAAGACTGAATAAGTTTATAGGCAACTTATCATCATATAAAACTGATATAGTGAATACAAGAAGTTATAGTACCAGATCTGTCAGAAAACAAGACGTAGAAAGACAGTGGTTTCTCATCGATTGTGATGGAGAGATAGTGGGAAGACTAGCTACTCAGATAGCTACGATCCTAAGAGGTAAGCATAAGCCGACTTATACACCTCACGTAGACACAGGAGATAATATTATCTTAGTCAATGCTGAAAAGATCAGATTTACTGGTCTAAAGGAGGAGCAGAAGATCTATCAAAGGTATTCTGGTTATCCAGGTGGACAAAGAGAAAGAACGGCCGCAGAGCTCAGAGCTAAAAAGCCTAACGATATCATAGAAAAGGCCGTAAGAGGGATGCTACCTAAGAACAAGTTAGGAAGAGCAATGATCAAAAAATTATATGTGTATAGTGGACCAGATCATCCGCATGCTGCACAAAAACCAGAAACACTTAACGCTTAATAAATGGATGTTATTAACACAGTAGGAAGAAGAAAAGCTTCCGTAGCAAGAGTTTACATGAAAGCAGGGGGTGGTCAAATCACCGTCAATGGAAAAGACTACAAAGAGTATTTTCCGATAGCTAACATGCAATTCAACTTAGAAGATCCGCTTAATCTCGTAGAGGGGCTTAAGTCATGGGATATAAAAGTAAACGTCAGAGGTGGCGGTTTCAAAGGACAAGCAGAGGCCATCAGATTAGGCATTTCCAGAGGACTGGTAAAAGCTGATGAAGAGAACAAGCCAAAGCTTAAAGCAAAGAAATATCTAACCAGAGATGCAAGAGTAGTAGAGAGAAAGAAATATGGTAAGCCAAAAGCGAGAAAGAGCTTCCAGTTCTCTAAGAGATAGGAAGGTACTCTTTGTTTTTGTCAAGTTTTTTTATTCGTTAGTTCAATTAGAAAAGTAAAAATGGGAAAACCAACATAT
Organism: uncultured Saprospiraceae bacterium; assembly: GCA_938002665.1. Lineage (GTDB taxonomy): Bacteria > Bacteroidota > Bacteroidia > Chitinophagales > Saprospiraceae > RFSX01. The sequence goes on from CALLAE010000056.1 coordinate 1,133, forward strand.
AAAGATCTATTAGATGCAGGAGCACACCTGGGACACATGAAAAGAAAGTGGAACCCTAAAATGTCTCCATACATTTTCATGGAAAGAAAAGGGATCCACATCATCGACCTTAATAAGACTATAGCAGGTATAGACAAAGCTGCTGATGCACTAGGTCAAGTAGCGAAGTCAGGTAGAAAAGTGATGTTTGTTGCTACAAAGAAGCAAGCAAAGGAAACAGTAGCTGCTATGGCTAGAGAAGTCAATATGCCTTACGTTACCGAAAGATGGTTAGGAGGAATGATGACTAACTTCTCCACGATCAAGAGATCAGTGAAGAAGATGAATAACATCGATAAGCTGCTTGCTGACGAAAGTGTAACAAGCATTACCAAGAAGGAAAGACTAACGCTTACTAGAGAAAGAAATAAGCTAGAGAAAGTTCTGGGAGGTATCGCTAATATGAACAGATTGCCAGCAGCTATCTTCGTAGTAGATATTCACCATGAGCATATTGCAATAGCAGAAGCGAAAAAGTTAGGTATCAAAATATTCGGTATCGTAGATACGAACTCTGATCCTACTCAAGTAGACTTCGCCATTCCAGCAAATGACGATGCATCCAAGTCTATCAAGACGATAACCACCTATATGGGTGAAGTAATCAAAGCTGGACACGAAGAGAGAAGAAAAATGAAGGAGACGCAGAAAGCAGAAAAGGCAGCAGCACCAGCAGCTCCTCCTGCGCCACCAGCTGAGCCTGCAGCGCCACCAGCTAGCTAGTCAGTTTTTTTTAGAAAATTAATTTGTTAACACTAAAGAGTTATATATAAAATGGGAATCACAGCAGCAGACGTAAAAAAGTTGAGAGACCAGACCGGTGCCGGTATGATGGATTGCAAAAAAGCACTCACAGAGGCAGGCGGAGATTTTGACAAAGCAATAGAAGAGCTGAGAAAGAAAGGACAGAAGCTTTCTGCTAAGAGAGCAGATAGAGAAGCTAATGAAGGTGCGGTAATTGCAAAAGTCTCTCACAACAAAAATAATGGTGTAGTAGTAAGATTAAGTAGTGAAACGGATTTCGTTTCTAAAGGAGAAAGTTTCATAGCCCTTGCACAGAGCTTTGCGGACATCGCACTTAAGAAACTTCCTGATACTAAAGAGGAATTATTAGCTCTAGACTGTGGAGGAATGACCATAGGAGAAAAAATAGAGGAGCAGACAGGAGTCATAGGAGAAAAAATAGAATTAGCGGATTATGCAAAAATCCAAACTGTAGCAGGCCAAGGCCAAGTCCTTCCTTACATACATATGGGGAATAGAGCAGGCGTTATAGTTGCAGTTAATCTAGAGGGTCCTCAGTACGAAGAGCCAGCAAAGAATGTAGCTATGCAAGTAGCAGCAATGCACCCTATTGCTTTAGATAAGGATGGTGTAGACTCTAGTATTGTAGAAAAGGAAATAGAAATAGGGAAAGAGATAGCTAGACAAGAAGGTAAGCCTGAAGAAATGCTAGAAAAAATCGCGACTGGAAAACTTAATAAGTTTTTCAAAGAAAGAACTTTACTCAACCAAGCTTATGTAAAGTCTACTAGCAAAGAAAATGTAGCACAATACCTACAGAGCATTAATCCTGATTTGACAGTGACGGATTTCAAGCATATCAAACTAGGTTAAAAGATATTATTAGAAAGCGATTCATTTTGAATCGCTTTTTTTTTGAGTTTATTTTAAGGCACAAAACAAAGAATGGCAGCTAAGTATAAAAGAGTCCTGCTCAAGCTATCAGGAGAATCTCTGATGGGGAAAAAGGAATTCGGTATTTCACCAGAAAAACTGAACCACTATGCAAGAGAGATCAAGAAGATAGTAGACAAGGGCATAGAGACAGCAATAGTGATAGGAGGTGGAAATATATTTAGAGGTCTACAAGCAGAGGATAGCGGTATAGAGAGAGTACAAGGGGATTATATGGGCATGCTAGCGACAGTGATAAATGGCATCGCTCTGGCTAGTATACTGGAGACTCATGGCATCTATGCAAGACTGGTATCTGCTATAGAAATGAAAGAAGTGGCTGAGCCTTACATCAGAAGAAGAGCTATAAGACATCTAGAGAAGGGGAGAGTAGTTATCTTTTCTGGGGGTACAGGATCACCTTACTTTACGACCGACTCTGCAGCAGCCCTCAGAGCAAGTGAGATAAATGCAGATGTGATTCTCAAAGGAACAAGAGTAGATGGTATCTACACGGCAGACCCTGAAAAAGATGCGACCGCAACAAAGTATGATAAAATTTCATTCTCAGAAGTTATCAATAAGAATCTGAAAGTCATGGATATGACAGCCTTTACTATGTGTCAGGAAAATGATATCCCTATTGTCGTGTTTGATATTAACGTAGATGACAACTTAATGAAAGTAGCGGAAGGTGCGGAGATAGGCACCTGTGTGCATGCAGTGAGTTAATAGCCACTAAAGAATATATAATAAGCAGGCCAGGTCATAAGATATGAGCTGGCCTTGCTATTTTTAGGTCAACTATCAAGACTCCTCATTATGTACATAAACAAGCGATTCAAACTTTTTGGTATTATACGATTTACGGGGAAGCCCACTTTGTTTTTACTTATTTGGTCTTTTGTAGTTTTTGGATTGCATGTTGTATTTCATGACAACTGGATAAAAATTCCGTGGTTACCTATTTCTGTCATAGGTACAGCAGTGGCATTTTATGTGGGCTTTAAAAATAATCAAGCCTATGATAGACTGTGGGAAGCTAGGAAGATATGGGGCGCAATAGTGAATAGCAGTCGCGCCTGGGGCACTATGGTTAGGGCCTACTTGACTAATCAATTTGTGCAAAAAACAGTTTCGGAAAAAGAGCTAGATGGTCTTAAAACTAAACTCATACATCGTCACATAGCTTGGCTCTATAGCCTAAGAAGTCAGCTCCTCATACCCACACCATGGGAACACATAAGTCAAGGTGGAACCAGGGGTAGAAAAGCGACAGAAGCGCATATGAAGCGTTTTGGGGTTGGACTGATAGATGACCATGATACTGAGGAGATACTAAGACAAAACCTTCCCGCTGAAGAGTACGAGCGACTCATCAATTATAAAAACACTGCTACCCAGATAATAGATCAGCAAGGACAAGACTTAACGATGCTTCGCTCGATGAACCTAATAGATGACTTTAGGCATATGGAATTACAGAAGGTACTGAACGACTTCTATGTCCACCAAGGTAAGGCTGAAAGAATAAAGAAGTTTCCTCTGCCACGCCAGTATGGAAATTCTAGTCAGATCTTTGTGGGCATATTTCTGTTTCTTTTACCCTTTGGGATGATGACAGAGTTTCATAAGCTAGGCGAGACCGCAGCCTGGCTTGCCATTCCGTTTTCTGTTATTGTCGGATGGGTATTTATTATGATGGAGTTAGTAGGGGATTTTTCAGAAAATCCTTTTGAGGGCTTGGGCAATGATATACCTATGCTGGCACTGAGTCGTGTCATAGAGATAGATCTCAGAGAGATGCTAGGAGAGGAAGATATCCCTGCCCCTATCGCTGCTGTACAAGGAGTGCTGATGTAGCCCTATCTATTTTTTCGGACGATAAAACATAACTTAATGCCTACGTGTAAGTCTGGTCTCCAGTACTTGCCTTCTTGTAAGTGGATGTAATCTACGATAGGTTCCCAGTTAGAATTCTGCTCTACAGGGAGGATATCAGAAAACTGAACATCCAGATGTCTTATTCCCACCCCTCCATAGATTTCTATTTCTTTCCAGCCTCTGATTAGCTTAGCGCCAGATTCTAATCTTAGGCCATTTACTACTCGTCTGACAGTAGCAGCACGATAGGACTGGTCTACTCCGCTTTCGGTTCTGTATTCATCTGAAAAACTTCGATAGTCTTGAAAAACGCCTGCATATTCTAAACCTAGGAAGAAGAGATTATTTTTTTCTAGGTTGGATAGCTGAGGGATGTATCTGAAACTAGTTCTGTACTCATGCTGGAACATGCCACTGGTTCTTGCATTAGTAGGTTGAAAGACATAATCAGGCCAGAGACCATAAGTTATTTCCCAGGTAATCTTATTGGATAAGTTTTTTTCTGCAATGAAATTAAAAGATCTGCTCATCGGGTCTGCCATCCCTACGGGACCAAAACCTATATTCCAATAATTAATCTGCTGTTCTTGTGCTGGGGAATAAGTCATAGCAAGCAGGCAAATAGCTATAGTAAGATAAGATTTCATCTTGCATAAGTTGTTCTGTTACCAAATTACAAAAACCTAGGTTATGATGATTTAGAATAGTTTCCTAAACTTTAAGAGCCACTTAAGGTAACGTTATCTGCGCTAGGTACTCATGTAGGTGATTGGTTAGGCGACTAAGAGTTGTCTATAACAAAAGTTAGATGTCTAGATACTTGATCGCCATCTACTTTTGGAATGAGCAAAGGCTCACCCAACTTATTCATTTCACTCATAAAAAATTATTACGATGAACAAATTGACTCTGGTCTCTATGGCCATACTATGTTTATTATTCTCCTGTTCTGATCTTGAACAAGAACCAAGAACAGCGACAGAACTTATTTCACTGCAGTCTAGATCCTCTAGCAATAATATCTCATTCAGATATCTTTCAACTCAAGGACAGAGCCTTACAAAAGAATGTACACGTGCTGAACTGTCTTACCTAAGTCAGTCTAGCACCGACATTTTGCTGGTTCTAGAAGATGGGACAGCTTATGCTGATACTGGCAGTAACATTAAAGTTACTGTTGCGGAAGGTTATGAGTTAACTGTAACGGCTGATCAAAACGAAATTACTGTCATGGATCTGAATGTTACTATCTGTATACCAGAGTTGTGCTATACTAATACAGAGGGTAGTATAGCGGGTACTGCCTTGGAGTTTATAATAGAGGATGATAGTATGGGCTTTTAGAATTGCAATCGTTCATTAAGTAAGTTCGGTAGGGCTTGCTTAATGGATTTTCATTTCTTTTTCTATCCAGTTCTTGTAGAATATAGGCTGAAAATCGGCAAGATCTACAGATATAGTCTTGTCATATTTGGATTTGGAAAGTAATAGTATGACATCCACTAAGTTATTTAGACCTAGGTAGTTTCTGGCAGCGAGATGAGCTTTATTTCTTTTCAATTGTTTCTTGAAATTAGGGATCATGGAATGGAGCAATTCTTCGTCACCACTTTTGTAGTGTGCAATTATTAAAAGTATGATGCCTTCCATTTTATATTGGAAATTATCAAATTTGCTAGTAGACAGAAGCTCTGGAAGTGCTTCATATCTCTCATTTCTGAAAGCATTTAATGCCTTAGCAAATGAAAGAACTGATTCAGGAAATTTTGAGTGCACCGAAGAAGACCATTCGGAAATGAAAGTAGTGGTCTGGTCATAACCAGAGTAGATGGAAATTAAGTTGACTTGGTTGAAGAAATGAACAGGTAATAATTTATGGTTGCTGTTCTGCTTAATGGCCTCAAATCTCAGTTGGTGAGTTTCTAAAAAAAGACCGATGTTCTCTAATTGATTAGTGTGATAGAGCCCTCTAAGACTTAAGGCTAAGTAGCTAATGAGGATGAGGTAAATATCAGAACCCTTCTCTATGCAAAGCTGTTCTATCTGGTCTAGTGATTTTCTTAGTTTGTATTCGTTTGGATTTCGGACCGCCTCTAGAACTAACTCTAATACTATAGCAAGATCATTCTTGACTTCTATAGAGACAACTTTTTCAAGTTCCTTTTTTTCCTCTTCTGCATACGCAAATCCTCTTTTGGCAGATTTGTTTTCTAGCTCAAGTAAATAGAGTAGAGACTTGTTCTTTATGTCTTGACTAAAGCAATTGATTAGATCTTTAAAGAGAGTAGGGTTCTCAGATTTGATAGGGTTGTTACTATAGTATTGCGCATCATATAGCTTTGTAAGGTTTTCTGCATGTAAGCCTAAGTCGCCTTTTAGAATTTTAGTTTCTAATTTTTGCGCTACTCGGTTGGCGAGTTTGTAGAGGCCTCTATTGTTGTAGGTCTTGATAAGCAGCAGTTCTTTTTGGTAGGCTGTTTTTTCTAGTTGTTGGGCTGCGAGCCAGCGCTCTAAGATTCCCATGAGTTTGGACATAAGATTTGAGAGACCTTTGGGGGTGAGATGTTCGAAGTGGAGGCTTCTTACGGTTTCTAAGTCTGGTAGTTTCTCCAGTCTATTTTTGTTTTTTTGAAAGTAAGAGAACAACTTATAGAGGTCTGTTGAGCTCTTAGTTATGCCCAGCAGATTCTTGTGGAAGCCTAGCCATTCTTCTTTTGTAAGGCTAGTAAAGACAAGCTTGAGAGTAGACTTAAGCATTATGTTTAATATGATAGGAAAATATTATAATAAAGTTATTATAAGTATCTGAAAATCAGATTATAATGAAAATTATATTCATAATTTATAATAGGAAAATACGATTTTTTTGTCTTGTCTGCCCCTCTTTTTGAACTTAGCTTTAAGTATTAATGTGTTGACCCCAAGTAGTTACAAACTAATTCAAGGCGACTAGCCAATCTATGAACTCTGAAATGTGATTTAGAAGTTTTATTCAGAGCAAATTGCAACAACTATCCTAATTACAAGAGGGCAGCACTTTACAGCTTTAACTCCTAATATGAAAAATCAAGAAGACAGTATTGTCATCCCCCAAGGTGGTACCTATTATTTTGCTCAACTAGATGAAATAGTCCGGATAGAAGCAGAAGGCAGTTATGTGACTTTCTTTATGAAAGATGGCAGAAAGCTACTTTCCTCTAAGAACCTAGGGCATTTCAAAGGCCTAGAGTCGGCAGGGTTTTTTACAGCCCACAGATCTCACATGATAAATGTGGCACATTTGACAAGCTACTCCAAAGAAGGTATTTTGAGGATGGAAGACGGGTCACAAGTTCCTGTTTCCAGAAGAAGAAAGGGTGCATTTTTTGATAAGGTAGTTAGCCGTTTCCAGCCAGTTGACAACCCATTGCAGGTGGTAAAGAAGATGGATTTAAATATTCAAACTTTGGGTGATTTAGGCTAGGATTTTAATCTAATTTCTGATTACGTTTATATCTAGACAGCCTCCTGCGTTTTGCGCTATAAGTTGACCTAAGCAGGTGCTTGTGCATACGACCATATTCACATCACGGATGGTTATCGTGTATGCACCTACAGTAAGAGTAGCGAAGGTGTTACTAGACTGATAAGTGGCTCCGCCATCCAGACTATACTCATAGTTGCCAGATCCTCCAGAGCCAGTTACAGTTATAGAGCCATCATTAGAATCTGTACAAGTAGGATGTGTAATAGTCAGACTACAGAATACTTCATTCTCAGAACAACCTAGCAGGATATCTACATCTCCATACACAGATTTAGTCTGGCTAGCTTGGTCTCTGTCCATATCTAAAATGACTGAAGTAAACTGGTTGCCTCCTGCAGTTGCATCTATATATTGTAGACCATAGTAGCAGCCTTCTGCATAACAAGTGATGCCACTAAGAGCATCACCAGTATTAACAACAAAGCTTTCATCACCTTGGGTGCAATTAGTGCCATCCGTACCAGCATAGCCAAAGTCAACACCACCCCTAGAATTAGTCCCTAGGTTGTAACCTATCCTGTATTTGCAGTTATTAGTATTTCCATTTGTATCTAGAGTCCATGCAGTAGATGAACCATCATATTCTAGTAGCCTTGCATGATGAGCAGTATTGATAGGAATATTTGAGTTAAACCCTACCTCTGATAATAGCATAGTCGTTCCATCTGCACTAAATTCTATATCACTCACGGGCATGCTATAGTTAATATCTATTCTACCACAAGCTTCAGATAGCCAAGGTAATTCTACTTCTAGTACATCAGTACCGGAAAGTATATTACAGCTATTGGGATCTATTTCTACTGACCTTATAGTGTTTCTGTTTGCGTTATCTATCACATCATTAGCCCATACGGAATAGTACAATCTGCCATCTTCTGGATTATAAGTGACTGCCATTATTCTTTCTCCCAGTGTTGCTAGTCCTGCTGCTCCATTATCAGCTCCTAGTGGGTCATAACTACTGAGTATATTACCAGTAGATGCATCTAGTCTATAAATCATGCCATCATCTAGGTTAGCGGCATAGATCTCGTCGCAATCTACATTATAATCTACACCAGCTATCCCGTAATTGCCTGGTAATGTTGCCAACTTAGTCACTGCACCAGTAGTCCCATCTATCATAGACACGACTGGCGCTTGTGTGCCACCTATCCCATATAGGGAGGTAGCACCTGTGTATATATTTCTTTCTTCGTCGAGGGCGAGACTGAATACAGGACCACAGAGATCAGCAGTTGTGTAGCTGGTCTGTATCGGTTCTATAAGGCAGGACACATCTTCGCCTTGGTATCCAGAATTATAAAGGTCAAAGAATGGCTGAATACTTTCCACTACGAGGGTGACGTCGTCTGAGGCGGGCTTGCAGGCAATGATGGCGTCTCCCGGCTGTATGATTTTGTCATCTAGAGCTATCATACAAAAGCTTGCTTTGGTCTGACAACTACCATCAGCAGAATTTCTAACCATTAGTCTATAGTTTCCAGCTAGTAATCCAGAAAAACTTGAGTTAGTTGTCCACGTTATACCACCGTCTATACTGTACTCGAAATTGCCACTGCCACCTGATGCTGAAATAGTTATACTTCCTATTCCTTGGCTGCAGATATCTGGTTGTTTGGTGACATCCATAATAATAGGCTCATAAGCTGTTGTACCTGCAATATCATAGCAGAGAATAACATTTATAGCATCTATTTCCGCTTGTGCATTCTCAGTGCCATCTATATTTGTTGTAGAGATTATGACACCGAATAATTCACTATTAAGTATTTCGGGAGTAAGGATAGTACCCCAGGTTGGATCAGAATAACTTACAGTCTCATTGCTGGTAGTAGACTCTAGCCACACATTAGCTGAGGCCATATTAGTAGGACTTAATGTATAGTCATCTAGTCTCAATCTGACTTCTGCATCTACAAGATCCCCTGTCAGTGTATTTCTTCTTGTTACTTCTACTGTGACATTGGTGATAACTGCATTGCATGGAATTACAAATCTATAATCGTATGGGAAAAAATGTTGTGATGTTTCTCCAGGAGCTAGAGCGGCATCAGCGTAGTTGCCGTTTGGTGATTCTATACCACCTAAGTATCTGTTGTTCCATTGGGGATTTAGAAAGCTGCCTATGTCGTTGGCATTATTAGGATACATACTTACTATAGTAGTTCCAGCAGTGGACTGGGTGGTCTTGCTATCCCTTGAGGATGCGCTGACTAGAGAGCAAAAGAAGGCTAGAATAGCTACTATAACAAGTGTTTTGGTTTGGGTATCCATTTGTTGCTTTTGATGATTCAGAGTAAAATCAACTACAAACATATTAAAGATATTCATAATATATTTATTTGCAGCATGGTAACCTCTCAGGGATTAAGATTCTTGCTACAGCAAAGGAGCTAAGCAATTGTAAGTTATTTTAATATATAAAGCGCTATATTCTAGTAAATTATATGTTTTGCGAAAGATTTTATGCTCAGATGAATAGGGAGAGGTTGAGACTTTGGATAGAGTTAGTTTGAGAGGTAGAGGTGGGGGTTGCCTTCGAGGGCGAAGCCCGCCCAGTAGTAAGGATGTGAGAATTCAGTTGAGTCTCTCAGGTATTGTTTGGCTTCATATTGTGCATCTAGGACTGAAATTCCAGTCAGCCATCGTTCATAAAATTTGACCATGAATTCCTTGGTAGCTTGATCGTCCACTTTCCATAGGGTTTTTAGGACTGTTTCAGAACCTGAAGAAAGAAATGATTGCGAAAGTGAATAAACCCCTTCTCCCGAAATATATCCTCCTAAGCCAGTATCACAACTACCTAGACAAACAAACTTTGCTTTTATCTCTGAGTCCTTAATTTCAACACTATAGATGGGACTCACCATCGTGTTTTCTTTTCTTGAAAGCATATAACAATCTTGTCGCCTTTGAGTATTTGAGTATGCATGTGTACTTATATGCAAAACATCCACTGGTTTCATATTTAATATAGACTCTTTACTAAAATCTATTCCACTAACTATAGATGATCCTGTAAGAAGTTTGTTTATACTATTGCATTCTTCCATTCCATAAACTAGTTCAGTAACTTCTTTCTCATGGTGCGACTGAGTTGTCATAGAATCTGAGAATGAAAATATTAAAGACTTTTTAGCATCTAATAATTCTCTTTTTTTTATGGTGTAATTTGGATTTATAGACCAAGGTAAATTATCTGGCAAAAGGAGATCAAAGGGGAAATTGCTGGTCAAGTTATCAGTAGAAATAACAAGTTCCATATCTTCATTTAAAAGATCAAAATTGAGAGATTTCGATATTTTATCAGCTTGTATAAGAGCTTCATCTTTGGAATGAATAATACTTTCTAATTTTTCATTTTCTTTTTTTAGTTTTTCGCTCTGTAAAATATCCAGAAAAAAGTCTTTCCCATTCCAGATATAGTATGCCGTATTATTTTTATATGATAAGAATTCTATAATTTGATTTGTTGTGTTAAGTGGTGGTGATTGAGTTTGAGGTATTGATTTTTCTATTTCCCTATAAGTTTGAAAATCAGAATAATGTTTATACAACCATGAGTAATGAATATTTGAATAGTCAAGGTCAGTCATGTCGGATGTTTCATATAACGATTTGTTTATTTTATTTTGTATTTTACTAATTCCAACCGAGCTGGAATCATTTTTTGAAGATTCATATAGAAAACGTTTTAGTTCTCTTTTCTTGGTTTCCCTAAATAATTCTGGGATAAGTATTTTAAGATTACTTGGTATTGATTTTTGATTTAAAGTATCATAAATCAGTAAAAGAATTTCAAAGGTGTTTTGGACATAGAAGTCACCAAGATGATATTCTTGTTTATTGGGAAAAATCTTTTCTGCACTCAACCTTCTTTTGATAAGAAAGTCTATCTTTTTATTCAATGAGATATCACTCTCTTTGGAAATCAATTTGGCTTCAATGTCAGAAGTATAAAAATTGACAAGATTTTCATGGTAGAAACCACAATTAGAAAAGTTTTTTGCTAAGCCCAGATAATGTCGAGCACTGTCAAGCTTGTTTAATTCTAGAAACGATTCACTTATATAATAAGATAGATCAAATTTGAATCTTGAACAGTCTTCTTCTATCTCAGAAAGCCCAGTGCGGTAATAATAAATAGCCTGCTCATGATTAGAATTTAAATATTCAGTGAATCCTTTATTTATGGCTATATAGTATTTTTCAAGAGGACTCCGTTTCCTATTTTGCTCATCTATTTTATTGATTACTTCGATCATAGCTAAGTCATTTCCTTGTGCTGATAATGCATTAGCCAGATTAATTTTTGATAGGTTTGATTGGGATACCAAACCTATACTATGATATATTTCAGAAGCATTTTCTAAGTTGCTGACAGCAGCATTGATTGATCCAGGGATTATTTCATTTAATTGTATTGATCCCAAAGTATGTAAAATCTCTGCTTCGGACTTGTAGTGATCAAAGGTGGATTTTTCAATTAAGTGTAGTGCATAACATAAAACCGACATAGCAAACAGATTTTCATTTTTGCTATGAAGTGAATCAGCTTTGACAATAAGTGTGCATAATACTTTGTGTTGAGTTATAAAATCACTATCCCAATCAAGAATCATGATTCTATTGATTAGCTTTTCTCTTTTGTCAAGTTCTGCATAAGACAAATTATATATTCGTGATATTATTCTCGCCACTTCATAATAATAGATGTTGTTTTTCTCAAGACTCTCCAGTAAGCCGAGACCTAGTTTTTCTGCCTTATTTAATTCTAGGTGAAACAGGGCTTTTTTAAGTTCAAAAAAATTGTTAGTTAGAATAGTATTTTCAAAATTTTGCAGAGTGGGATATGAAAGTAGAATCAGATCTTCTTCACTTAGCCTATTAGCTTCGCTGGAAATATATATTTGATCATTAGCTAATAACTTTTCATAATCCAATTGGCTAACACTAGTGCAGGCCATAAGAAAAACAAAAGGGAATAGCTTGTAGATCAATTATTGATATTATATTCAGTAAAAATATTAAAATGGGAAAACAATATCATTCTTTAGATATAACTGGGTTGACTTATGGGGTTATAGATAATGGAAACGTAATCTATATTGAATTTATAGCTCCTGATGGCAATAATAGTTCAGAATATATTTTTAGTCAGGATATTTCTTTTTTGGATCTTAATGATGAAATTTCAGTAGGGTCTCCAATGAAGGCATCAAATAGTAATCCATCTCTAATAGGATTAGAGTGGGAAACGGAGTACGTTATTCTTGTTTACCAGATGGAAGAAAATGATTCTATTTACATTAATAGTAAAAGAATAGTAAAGATTAACATTCCACAAGATGAAGATTTTGTTATCCCTTCACCTTCCACACCTTCCACACCTTCCACTCCGAATATCCAGCTAGAAGGCCTGGAAGAGCTAGTGTTGAAAAATGAAAAAAGGTCAGAGCCTAATATTAGTCTAGGAAAAAAAATCTTTAGTTCAGGTATAAAAAATATTTCTGCAAGTCTATTTAGAGTTGATCAACATCACGAACATGATGATCATGACATGGCGCATAATAGAATGCATATAATTAAGTTAAACGATACTCCAGAGCCTAATGGATTTTTTAAAGGATTCGGAAGTGATGGTAGTAACTCACCTCATTTTCTAGTAAATGGACAACAAAAGAAAGTACTAGTTCATTTACTTGGTTTGGATGCGTCCCATCTTGATTCAGATGGTGTTTTTACTAAGGAAAGCGATTCAGGTGATTTTGTCTCTTTACATTTGACAGATGGAAGAACTGATAACGAAGCAGAAACTGCTGAATTGATTTTTGAACCTATGGTCCCTATTGGTGGGTCAAGCGGTACTGAAGATCATTATTATGTTACTTCTGTTCACTTAATTGTATGAAGATCAGAATTTATTCTAAAAGCAATTTGAGTAAAATTGAATCTTGATAAATTAATCGATCAAGTTTGGAGCAATAGTATTTCGATTTATTATCTGCTCCCTTCAAAAAACTGATATGTCCCATATAACGATTGGCATCCTGATGAAGGGAATCGATTGCTAGTATCTCTAAGAACAACTGCTCACTTTTAGCCATTCTACGCAGATCAAAATAGTGTATGGCACTATCCAACTTAGTGCCTGCGACCTCAAGAGAACGTGTTCCTTTGTTAGGTGGGTACTTATACTCAGCCATTATCAGCTCACGATTTTTTATCTCTTGCATTTTGCTGCTCGCAAGCCAAGCTACAAACATACCTACAAGCGACGGTATTATTAAGAACCAGAGTAGTTTGTTAGAAACTATAACATTATTTCTTGGATTCTTTATTCTAGATTTCTGCTCACTACTCACCCCTCTCAATACCTCCAGCGCATCCATTTTCTTAACTCTTTCCTCTACAAAGCCCTCCATCTCCTTATACAACTCAAAATCCTCACGAAAATCCACCTCTTCTGAGAGCCGCTGCTCGAAAGAAAGAAGCTGATCGCCACCCAACTCACCTGCTAGATATCTCCTATATAACTCTTCTTTCTTCATGAGTACAATTCTTTGTATCGTACATCTTTCTTTACTAATTGCCCCCACCGCTCTATACATGCTGCCTTTCGACGGTACATTGTATTAGCAGAACTAAAGTTTAGTTTTTTCATTACTTCTTGTACCGATACACCTTCTTTGAGTAACACCATGAGTTGCTGACAAGTATTGCTGAGTTTGGAGAAATACTTTTCCATTAGCTTATACTTATGATATTCAGTCATCTTTAGATGTTCATCTTCATTTAAACTTTCACTCTTTTCTAAGTAGGCTTTAGTTTTATCAATTGTCTTTTGCTTCCTCAGTGTATCTATCCATTTGTTTTTAGACATTTTAATGACTAAGCCTTCAAAACTGCTATGTATGACATCCACCTTTAGCAAGATGGTTTCTAAGGTTTCTTGGAAAAGATCATGAGCATCCGCTTCGGTTCCATTATTTGCTGTTACCCAAGATTTTACTCTCGGTAGTAGCCTGCTGTATATTTCTAGCACTGCATTTCTATCCCCGTTCTTAAGGCCTTTATAAAGTTCTAAATCTGACACTTATTTTTATGCTGAAATAAAGTTAAGTTTAATAGTATACCTTTACAACAATACTCAAATACCTTGCGATAAGTTGCAGCAGCTGGCTAGAAAAATGTTGCTCTAATACATTGATGCTCAGTACTTGACAGATATTTAATTAATATGTTTGTTTTACTTCACAATAAGCTGTTCTACAGTTTACAATACATTTGTATCTTGAATAATATGATATAAAAATTCTTTTATGATGCTATAAATTTTTTTCTCAGAGCTACTATAAGTGAGGAAAGATTTCCTAAATGGTCAATGATCGAAGGAAAGAATGAGGGCTCAGTAAATGCACCCTTGATGGCTCTGTCTTCAGGGCACGTTTTATTAGCTTAAAAATTAAGAATATTATAAGACTTGTTTCTAGTTTCTTTTCGTTAGCCTTATATTGAAGTATATATTTTATTATTAGTCACAAACTAGACAAAATGAAAAAGCAAAATATCCTACTCGCATTGCTGGCAGTAGCGTTCGCATTCTCTACGCCAACTGTTGTTTCTGCACAGAAAACTAAAGCAGAAAAAACTCAGATAGTACAAGATAGGAATAAACTATTCGAAGATTATAAGGCAGAAATAGAGGTCATAGAGAATGATGCCACTCTTTCTGAGTCTGAGAAAGAAGCACTTATTAGTAAGAAGAATGCAGAACTGAGACAGTCTGTAGGCAAAAGAGCGAGAGGCGGAAATAGAGGGAAAGGAAAATTTGAATCTAAAGAAGCAAGGGAAGAGTGGAAAAAGCAGAGACAAGCAATAAGTAAGGAAATAGAGGCAATAGATAATGATCCTAGTCTGACTGATGAGGAGAGAGAGACCAAGAAAAGAGCACTGCTAAATGAGAAGCTAGGTGAGAAAAGAAAAAAAGGAAAAAAAGCTGGCGCTTACAGGAGAATGGATCATAGAAAAGCTAAGAGAGAAGAGATCAAAGCAGAATTAGAAGCTATCAAAAATGATCCTAATCTGACTGAAGATCAGAAAGCTGCCAAGAAGAAAGAGCTAATAGGAAAGAATAAAAAGCAAGCCGTCATCAAAGGGAGAAAAGGAGAGATGGAAAGAGGTATGCACAAAGAGATGACCAAGAAAGAATGGAAACAAAAGCATGATAAAGGAAGTGGTGAAATAGCCAAAAAGGAGATGACCACTGCTCAAAAAGAAAGAGCATTAGCAGCTCTAAAAAGAAATGAATCGAGGTTGGCTAGAGATCTTAAGAAAGGTAAGATTAGCCAGGAAATATTTGACGAGAGGATGGCTAGAATAACTGAGGTCAAAGAAAAGTTAATGAAGAGATAGATTTTTTTGAAAGCAATAAAATGCTCCTCTTAGACCACAGGATGTAGTTAGCCATTAAGGAACTACAAATAATTTTGTGTCTAGAGAAAAATCAGAAATCGTTCTCAACTTTCACAAGCCAATTAGTGTAATAATCTTAATAGGCAAATTAATACTGAACAGCTTATTATCTTTTATGCAAGCTAAACTGCGATAAATCAAAAGGATTATTCTTCTGCTTTAACTTATTTAGAACAAGGAAGATCCTTACAATGAAGTGGATAGGTTTGTTTGACCTGATTATATGATCATTGAATTCATTCTCTCCTCCGTAACCATAAGCTGTGAAGTGAACGAACAGAGGTTTGTGTAGCTCTTCAGCCATTCTGAGTCCCTTCATTAGATTGTGCTCATACTTTTAAGTTATCAGGATCTGCTTTGCAAACGCAGAAGAAAAGTAAGAACACTAGGGCATGGTACTTCATTTGATAAAACTATTTAGCTAACTGTTTTTTACAATTATCTGAAAGGATCAGCACTGTAGCCAAAATCTTGCAAGCTACTTCCCGCTTTTACATTTCTCATCGTGACTTCTTTCCCAAAGATGGTATGCTTAGTAGAAAAAGAAATACCCTGATGTTCCTCCCAGCCTGACCACTTAGAGTAGATGCCTTTTACAGGAATGATGCTAGTCCACATTTTCCATCCAGTAGGCCGCAGGTTTTTATCCAGTTCCCAGAGGTAGCTGTCGCCAGGTGTTACACCGCCTCCACCATAGGTTACCTTGATACCTTTGTCCCCACTTTCTAGCTCCACTAGTTCTCTTGTCGTCCCAGGGTCCATCATTTTAAATGGTGCTATCAGCCAGAATGAATCATTACACCAGTTAGACCAGGCTTTGGCTTTGAGTTTTTCATGAGCGGTACCAGACTGTTCTATTCCAGAGGTGAAGGATTGTGCCTCTTGAGAATCGAGGTCCATCACGACTTTGTTATCCCCCCACTCGATAACAGCTTTGTTTTGTTTCTTATCCCAGAAGTACTTCTGGCCTGCTCTGAAAAATTCCCATTGTAGATAAGGCAAGGTGTCATAGGAGGGCTTATTAAGTCTGTGCATCACCTCTAGAGCCAAGCTATCCGCCTCTGCACCTCCCAGACCTCTAGGTTCCTGCACACTGAATACCTTTACAGCGATAAAACCAATAATGACAAGCAAAAGGAGAATGAAAACTAAGTACTTTATAAATTTCATAATGGAATTTTGAATAGCAGCTTTAGCGCTTATTTATATATAATTAATCCAAATATATAGGAAGGTCTATCTTTGCACCGTAAAGTTACTCAATGTATAAAGGAAAAAAGGTTGCTGTTGTGATGCCTGCATATAATGCCGCAGCGACTTTAGAGCAGACCTATAAAGAGATTCCACTAGAGCTGGTAGATGAGCTGATACTTTGTGATGACGCCAGCAAGGATGATACTGTCAAGGTCGCCAGTAGCTTGGGTATCAATCATATCATTAGCCACAGGACTAACAAAGGCTATGGAGGCAACCAAAAGTCTCTCTATAACAAGGCCCTAGAAATAGATGCGGATATTATTATAATGTTGCATCCTGATTATCAATATACTCCTAAGCTTATCCCTTCTATGGTCAATATCATAGGTGAAGGCCTCTATGAAGTCGTACTCGGCTCTCGTATTCTGGGCAAAGGTGCACTGAAAGGAGGGATGCCTTTGTATAAATATATAGCCAATAGATTTTTGACCCTATTCCAAAACATCCTCATCTCCTATAAACTATCTGAATACCATACTGGCTATAGAGCCTTCAGTAAAGAAGTACTAGAAGCCATAAATTTCAATGCCAACTCTGATGATTTCGTTTTTGACAACCAGATGTTGTCTCAGATTATCTATGCAGGGTTTGACATAGGAGAAGTGACCTGTCCTACTAAGTATTTTGAAGAAGCCTCTTCAATTAATCTTCCAAGAAGCATAAAATATGGCTTAGGAGTTATCCGTGTATCTATAGTGCACAGGATTAACAAACTTGGTCTTGGGTCTTCAAAATTATACAAGAAGACTCTAAAGGATCAGATCTGAGTCATATAGTGAAAGGTACAAATAAGAACAGGGTACTTAAAAAGTACCCTGTATAACCCCAAAAAACCAATTGAAAACAATTGTTCTAATATATTTTATGTATCAATTAGTATAAATAGAAAAAACAGGATACTATGCAGCACCCTGTAACCCCAAAAAACCAATTGAAAACAATCGCTCTTTTTGTCAACAATGGAAATTTAAAATAAACAGGACGCTACTTTAGAATAGCACCCTGTTTAACCCCAAAAAACCAATTGAAAACAATCGCTCTTTTTGTCATCAGCGGAAATTTAAAATAAACAGGACGCTATTTTAGAATAGCACCCTGTTTAACCCCAAAAAACCAATTGAAAACAATCTATCTTGAATCTCTTGTCTTTAAAAGAGATAAATTTTCATTAATGTATCAAGGAAATAGACCTAGGTCTACTTCCACGACAACTTTTAGACGCTGTAAACAAGATTAGTCACATGATTTTGTAAAAAAATTATAAATAATTCATAATCGATTGATTATCAATATATAATGAAGGTAAAAAAAGTATTTATTTGTTCGAATTGTGGTGCAAATGCAGCTAAATGGGAAGGGAAATGTCCCAGTTGCAATGAATGGAATACCTATATAGAAGAGAGTATCAGTAAATCCACTCCTCAAGAGGAAAAGAAGAAGCTGTGGCGGACAGAAAAGAGCCATTCTGTGGCGCCAGTGCTTATACAAGATGTCAAATATTCCAAAACACAACGTCTCAGCCTCCCTGATGGAGAATTTATGAGAACGCTAGGAGGTGGTTTGGTGCCTGGGAGCATAACATTGATAGGTGGAGAGCCTGGTATAGGAAAGTCTACCTTACTCCTACAGCTTGCGCTTAATTCCCAACTATCTATCCTTTACGTATCAGGAGAGGAAAGCCCACAGCAGATAAAAATGCGGGCAGAAAGAATAGGTATCTCTAATAAGGCCTGTCTTATCCTAGCAGAGACAGATCTAAACAAAGTCCTACAACAAGCCAAAAAGGTATGTCCTGATCTACTAGTCATAGACTCTATACAGACCATCAGCTCCCCACTCCTAGATTCTATAGCAGGCAGTGTATCGCAAGTAAGAGAATGTACCTCAGACCTGCAGGGCTTCGCTAAGGAAAGCAATGTTCCAGTTGTCATCATCGGCCATATAAATAAGGAAGGGTCCATCGCGGGACCTAAGATCTTAGAACACATCGTGGACACAGTACTACAGTTTGAAGGCGATAGGAATCATATCTATAGAATCTTACGGACCAAGAAAAACAGATTTGGTTCTACGGATGAGTTAGGCATCTATGCAATGGAGGCGACGGGTCTCAGAGAGGTAGATAATCCTTCTGAGTTGTTGCTTTCGCAGAGCGATGAAGATCTGAGCGGCAGCACAGTGGCTACCACAATAGAGGGCATGCGACCCATGCTTATAGAGACACAAGCACTTGTGAGTCAGGCTATATATGGCAATCCGCAACGTTCCGCGACGGGTTTTGACTTAAGAAGACTGAGTATGTTACTGGCAGTGTTAGAGAAGAGAGCTGGACTGTTCTTTGGACAGAATGATGTCTTTCTGAATATAGCGGGCGGACTGAAAGTGCAGGACACAGCGATAGATCTTGCGATAGTCGCCGCGCTCATTTCTTCACTGCATAATATTCCTGTGAGCAATAAAATAGGCTTTGCAGGTGAGGTCGGCCTGACAGGAGAGATACGAGCGGTTAATCGGATAGAGCAGCGGATAGAGGAGGCTGCGCGACTGGGTTTTGAGCAGATGATTATTTCTAAGTATAACATGAAAGGACTCAAGAAAACCTATGGCGGGCTGAAAATTATGCCCGTGGGTAAGACGGAAGATCTTATCGAGCTCTTGTTTACTTAATAGCTGTACTCAAAAAAGAAAAGAGAAGTAGCAACTACTTCTCTTTCCTAATCTTGATCGATATCTTTTTTAATTCTCTATAGAACTTAGAGCACTATTATTTTCTCTATTACTCTCTGTGTATCAGTAGTGAGCTCTATGAAGTAAATGCCCCCTCCGAGAGCTTGCAAATCTAGTTGCTTGCTATCAGTACCAGACATTTTTTCAATTAATATCATTCTGCCACTAGGGTCCAGCACTCTTAGCATCCCGCTTTCTATAGTAGAGTTAGCTGCAACTGTAATGACGCCAGCAGTTGGGTTAGGGAAACAGTGGAGCTGGATTTCTTCTATTATTGTTACTGGCTTTCTGTCTCTAATTTCTACGTTTCCATCTTGGAAAAGCCCACAGTGCCAGATATCTATAACATCATTAGCTAAATCAAATCCATAGGCATCTAGGCATGAAAAATTACTGAAGTCTTGACAATAGAACTGACCTTGTGCATTGTATAAGGTTCTTGAGCTAGCTGTCTCGTAGAACAGATACTCAAAGTTGCCTAACTCTAATAAATAGACAGTAGCGTCGTCAGTACAATCAAACGGATCTACCACGTCTGTCAACCATGGATAGTCCTCAAACAATGGATAAATAGAATCTACTACACAATCTCCCATATATAATATTTCCACTCCTGCACATTCGGCTTCGCAGCTGTTACCATAGGTGAAACCATCAGCTCCACATACAGGATCATACTCAAGACTACAGATACAATCCTGCCCACATTCCCAGATAGATATAGGTGCACCTAAGCCATAGACCTCAGGACAGAAAAATCCTGGAGGGCTGTCAGTACAATAGACCTGACCCATATCACTGAATAGAGTCCACTTTCCATTAGCTTCAAAGTAAGGGAACACAGTACCGTAAAAATCATAGAACTCTATCACCACCCCGAGACAATCATCAAAAGCAATGTAGTCTGACATCCATGGATAATCGTCTAATGGAGAAGGGCCGCCTCCCTCACCTGGACCACCACCGCCAGTACCTTCACAGTTCCAGACAGAATCTGGAGCGCCAAAGCCATACGCTGATACACAACTCAGCCCTGGAGAATCAGTACAATATCTTGTGCCATCTTGGAAATAGAGCACGCCACTAGTTCCATCATGGATATAATAGAAAGAATAGATTCCAGTAGTGTAGGTTTCTATAGTGGTGCCTTGACAGTCATCAAGGTCTACAAGATTTATGAGCCAAGGGTTAGTTGCGAATATTGGATCGATTTCATCTACACCTCTTATGCACTTTATAGTGAGGACAAATTCATGTCTTAAGATATTACCACAATTGTCTTGGGCTACATAAGAAAGAACATGGTCGCCTTCTTCATATTCCTCCTGAATATCTATCAGGACATCTATAGTAGGATTAGGACAAGAACTGATAGCCGTGACCTCGTCTATGTTCCAGTACTTTCCAGTTTCTGAATCTAGCAAGCCTTGTGCTGGGATTACATAAGGGCAGTCAGTAGTTTCTATGTATATATCTGGTGGGAGGAAAGTTTGGCTATCAGGGCCCCACACCAGCGCAGGATCTCCACCTACCTCGCAGCCTTGCATCGTGAACGTAAGGGTAGGCGATACCCACTCGCAGCAATCATTGCTTTCCATATTTTCTACAACTCCTTTGACATAGAACACCTGAGACAAGCCTGTTCCACCGCCACCAGTAGGAGCGGCTAAGCAATCAAACTGTAATGATAAGGGCTGGACCTCATTAGGATCACTAGACCAAAAACCAAAACTAGATCTCACAGGGCTATTAAAAAGAACTAGTGGTATTTTATCCTCACTAACCTTATCTATCCAGTTTTCTTGAGTAACATAACTTCCTGGCCCAAAATTCCTATCAGCATTATATTCAAATTCTCTCGTCCCGCATCCTGTAGATATTTCTATTTCGTGGGTACCCAGATTAGAAAAATAACCATTCGTAGCTGCTGGCCTTAGATCAGCAGAACAGACACTTCTCGTGACATAGATGCAGCTGGCTTGATCACAAAGTAATTCAGCATCCCATAATACATCTGGATCTTCAGGACCGAAGTACAGGATTAATATAGAATTAGGTGGAACAACATCTTCATGGCCTACCCCGATTATTTTATCACATTTCTCAAAGTGGGAGGTAACATCTGCACTCCACTTATTTTCTGGAGCGCATATCTCAAAAAATTCATCAGCGCCATTTATCTTCAGCTCATCCATCCTAAATCCTATACCAGAATACAGAATCAACATCTCTCTTTCTTGCATGATGGAATCCTTAGGAGCAAATTGCTCATAGCCTTCATACTGTATGGCTAACAGCTCCATATTTTCATTACATTCCCAAGCAGTAGAACCCAACTCGACGGAAGATCGTCCTATCTCAATTGCAGAACCAGGCTCCGGCCTAAAGTCACTCGTAGTTCCTCTATACCAGACAATATCGCTTTGCTCAGGAAATACATCATCCCTAAGCTGTATGCTTACAAAGGACTCCTGAGATATCACAGCTGAGGAAGTTGGCTCTATAAGACCATCCACACTAAGTGTCATCTCCCACGATGGGCAAGAATCTACAGACTGTTCTCTACAACTTCCTTCACCAGGATATAACAAATCATATTCTAAGGCTTCATAGTAAAAACAATCACAGTTTTCTGAGTATATCTCATTCTCCAGGAATCCATTGCCTTCCGTTAGATCTTGTAAGAAGATAGGACCACTGCGCCACTCATCTCCTTCATCATTAACTGGAATTATTCCTCCCTCTATTAGATTACTATTGTCTACACAAAACTCTCTATCAAAAATTGCTGAAGGTTTCCTGATTAAAATTTCTTGACAAGATGGTTCGAAAATGCCGCAAACTTCCTCTAGTGTATTTAAGCATACTTCATACAAACCAGCGGCTTCAAAAGTCATTTTAACCTCAGCTGGGCTTTCAAATATTTCTACTTGACCCCCGGTAGTTTCGTTACCATCGTAATCTATCCAGGTTACAAGATCAAGATCAACTTCATCTAAAAGTGGATTGACGGTCCACACCTGTCTTGAAAAGATTTCTTCATCTATTGTCGTCTGTATTAAAATTTGCTTGCCTGTACAGAATTCATTGAAGGCGAACTCGGGCTCGGAACAGCCATCTTCAAAAGTTGGGTCATAAAAGCCCACTTCAAAAATCTCCTCTCCAGAATTACCCATCTCTACAAATCCCTCAAATTCACAAGGAAAACCTTCACATGTCTCGAAGGAAAGAAAATATGTCTGTCCTATATTCAGTCCCATATACGTATAGCCACTTTCCCCTTCAGGACCATAATCACAGCCTGGAGAAAACTCTAGAAAGCTACCACCACATTCTTCATAGAGCACAGAATAGACATCTAGAAAAGAAGCTATCTCTGGATCGTCTAGTGGGTCACAGACCCAGTAGAGCTCTACATAGAACTCCGTGTCTGTTGCTATAAAGCCTATAACATTGGTCTCAAAATCCGTAGAAGAACCAAAAATCTCGAAGTCTAGGCCGCAGGTAATATTGCTTTCAGCTTCCTCGCAAGTGCTGTATTGAGCATAAGATAATAATGGTAACAGTAATAAAAGTGTGAAAATGGAAGTCTTCATAACGGATAATTTGATGATAAATGATTAGGCTACGAGCTATACTTGCATCCTTGTATATCTAATATACCTATTTAATTTGTTCTGCTGCCTAAAGGTTAGTGGACTGTTATTAATCAGGATATGCAATAACCAGCTATAAAATATCCAGATAAGGCAAAAAAGAAGTGCAGTCTTGTGAGCGCAATATATTTCAACCATTGCGTCACTTGCTATATTTATTACAATATTATTTTTGGGTGAGCTCTCACAAAAAGGGGCTGGTTCTAAAAAACAAGCTACCAAAAGTAAGTGATGCGGTTTAGGTGTGATTGTCACGACAAAAAATCTGATCACTTTTGATTACAAGTGGACTATAAGAAGCTGAGCTACGCGGATGTAGCAGTTTTAAAGTTGACTATTGAGAAACTGGTGTATGAGATATCCCTGTTCAAGGCTGGACAGATAACCGTCCCAGTTGTTGTCGATAAGTGCCTTACTTAGTTCGTCCTTGGATTTTCAGCAGTTGTAATGTTCTATGTTTTGCAAGTTTATGGTGTATAGTATTTCCTTTAGAACTAGGCTTCAGAATCATTAAGCTCTTCATAGTTATTGAATGCTGGCATTGTTTATCCGTCTCTAATTTATTTCTTTAGCAAGATTATTTGTTCAGACAATAAGGTGGCATATTTGGGGTCTAAGTCCTTGTTGTTAATTGCATTTAAAACAATTGGGAGGTATTTTTCAATTTTCTGAAGAGATGAATTTCTTAAAACTAGATAGGGTACTTCCTCTAGTTCTTTTCCAACGATTGACCTACCAGGATATTTTCCAAGTTTTTGAATTATCGATTCTATTGAATTTTCATTTTTTGTCTGAATTTCATGTCGTGATTTTTTATTAGTGCTTTCTAGTTGATAGTCCTTTTTTATTTTTTGCAGTTGAGTCGCAATCTGAGGAGACTTCTCTTTAAGATATTCTACGCAGACAGAATCATAATAATCATACTCTTGTAGTAGGTGTACAAATAACAACTGTGATGTTTTGGGGTAGTTAAAATCACCATTTTCAAGACTCAGAACTTCTCTAAATTTTTCACAAGTTTCATATGGGTCATTTCTAAAATTAGCTTCCCATATTGTTTTTAGATCTTCACTCTTTCGGAATCTTTTTGCTGAAAAGACTAATAGATTCCAGTATTTATAATTTTTCGAGGACCATGTTTCGAGAGAATCTAAGTCCAATTTTTGAATTGTTTGTATGAGATTTTCCTGCTTGATGTTTGTCTTTGGTAGCGAGTATTGTTGGAAATAATAATTAGCCATTTGTTGCTTGGTCTGACTTATTAGTTTGCCGAACACAAATAGACACAATATGGGTAATAATATATTTTTCATTTTTTTATTTAGCGAAGTGAATTCTAACTTTTCTTATTTCTACACCGATTGATTCGCAATCACCAAAATTGCCTTGCTAATTGAGAACTGCTTTTTAATTTTAAAATGTTTCTTTTCAGACGGCCGTCACTTATCTTGCCTAGGGTATGCCATCGTCATCATGTGTTGTCAGTAGGTCTTCATTCATCCGATAAGTAAGTTAACTTTTCTACTTAATCCTGTTTCAAAGATTCTATAAAGAGTTGAGAGTTGTATATCACACTTTCCATTTTCAAGTCTCGATATGTAACTTTTCTTAGTCCCAACTTTATTTGCAAGTTGTTCTTGTGTCAAGTTTGCTTCTTTTCGTGCTTCCTTTAGCATTTCTGATATCACAAAATATTGAGCCTTTTCTTCAAATTCATCTCTGCTTTTTGTTCCGATTTTACCGAATTGTATATCGAATAATTCATCAACATTTTTAGCGTTAAGAATTTTACGTTTTTTACTTTTGAAGTACTCATCTTTTAGTTTTAGTGCTTTTTTAAGTTCTCGGTTGTCAGTTTTCTGTGTCTTCTTTTGACTTGTGTTGAATAATACAATTAGTTTGCCTTTATCGAAACAACAAAATATTCTGTATGCGTTTGATTTGACATCTATTCTAATTTCATATAATCCATCAGTATCTGCGACTTATAGATAATCTTTGTTCTATAGCTTCCTTGATAAATTGATTCAATGTTTTCCCTTCTAATAAGGCTTGTTCAAAGGCTTTTGAGTGTAATTCAGGATTTACACGTACATTAAAACTCCCTTTGAAGGACTTAAAAACGGCCTTCCCACTCTCATTGCATAATGCTTCATAGTCATTGGCTGCTTCTTTTAATGCTGCCTTAAGCTTTACAACTGTCGAACCTTCAAACGTCACAAGATCATTAATGCCCTCAATCTTCCCATAGAAAGTCTCATCCTCTGAAGAGTAGTGTACTGAACCTATAAATTC
>CALLAE010000057.1 GCA_938002665.1 uncultured Saprospiraceae bacterium
GCTTGCAGCACTTCCTGGGCATATACACTGATCTGAAGATAGAGTACCTCCATTAGTATAATTGTGATTTATATGTATATCCGTGCTTTCTGTGTATTTCCATGTTCCACATGGTTCACATTTAACGCCGAGACGTATCCAATTTGAAACAGTAGTCCATCCTGGATTCCAGGTAGAACTCGTTGCTCCTGCTATATCTACCCACTGCCAATTATTAGCAGCATTCTTCTCTTGCCACTGATAGACAATTGTTCCTCCATTACAACCACTAGGTGCTGGTGAGCTAGACATTGCTGGTGGATCGAATGCTCCACAATTTATAGAGTATCCAGATATTCCGCCAGGACTAAAACTAGTAGCATCACAAGGGTCACCACAACATCCACCGAAAACGCTGATGTTATCAACATCCCAAACGCTAAGGGCAGCACCATTTCCTATGGCATCATAGGCAACCAATTCAAAGTGGAAAGTGGTGGTAGTAGTTACTTGAAAGTCTGGATCATTTGTAAAATCAAATGATTCTAAAGACCAACTTGTTGTCGTAGTATTTATGTCAGAACTATAAATAAGAACTCCATTCTTCTTTACTCTTACACCATACTTTGTAGGCCTATTATTAGGACCTTGGTATTCAGCAGCATAGAAATTACTTTGCCACTCCACTTGTTCAGGTGACATTTCATAAAATTCTAGCTTTGACAGATTACCAGCATCTTGAGGATTAACTGTTACGCTAAATCTCAACGTTTTATCATTATAAAGGGGCTTATCTTCTATGTTAGCAGAAATACACATCCCATAACCGTTTCCACCCACGCCTAAGACGCAGCTGTGAAAGTTAATATTAGGATTATTTCTACTTACAATAGAGCCACTGACATCAGTGCAGCCACCGTTTGAGTTTACATGCGGCGTAAACTCATTGTAATAATAGGCATCATCATAGTTCTTACATGCATCCAAACTCCAGCTGATCAGCTTTGTGTTTTCGGATGGATCACAAGAAATTGTACTTAAGCTATTCCCAGCCTCAGTAACGTCTTCTGTGAAAGTACTAGAATAATGCTTTTTTGAATCATAGGACTCTAAGGCACTAGCATTACCCACCTGGGCAATCGATAGTACACTAAGAACCAGACATAGCAAAATTGCTTGCTTCTGCTCCCATGATTTAATTGAATAAAACATTCTTTTCATTCTCATAAAATTTTCTCAGTATTAGGTTTAAATAAATTAGGTTTCCTATATATAAATTATAAAAACAAGTCTAGACCCAAGTACAAGCGTGCACTGGATCTGTTCTTTTCTTTAATTCTTTCTTTGATACTTTATCATCAAGATCATTAAGTACATATTTTTCATAATCCCCCTTTCTTACTTTTAGGAAGACATCAAACAAGTAATCACCAATAGTGGTATTCTTATTTTCTTTGAATGTTGAGTAAGAAATTGAGTAGATAGTGTTAGAGAGGATTGAAACTATTCTTGTTACAGATTTTGGTATCTGCTTTTCTGATTGGTGGTTAATGAGGGTCGAGTTTCCGGCATGTGAAATATTTTCACTGTGTACTCTTTCACCACCTGCAATTACACTGCAGTTTGCAAAAACAAAAATTAAGAGGTGTTTTACTGTCATATTTTTTCTCCGGTCAAAGAGAGTATTCATTACATAATCAGGACATTCATCCCATAGCCTACCACTAAGTCTCTCATCGGTAGTGACAGCTAGTGGACAAAAGAAATAGCTAGATAGTCGAAAGTGCAAACTGCACTACACTAACTATTGTGCAGATAATGGTAAATGGATAATTAGAAAAGAGGTTACATATACTAGACAACTAGTCTATTAGGTACCCTAGACTATAATGGTGTAGAAAACACATCTAAGAATTTTAATATTTCAAAAGCCACACTATGCCTAGGTTTTCATAGTGAAATTTAACTTTTGAATACTCAAAGTAGAAAGCAAAGAAACTCAGTACAAAAGAAACTAGATCATGAGAAAGGTAGGTACATAACTGTCCCATAAGTTCAGACAATTACCTGTCTGAGTTCTTAAGCAAATAGTATTTATTAATGTTACTCTAAAAACTTAGTTGAGCAGAATAATAGACTTACTATTAGTTGCGCCATTATTCAGATGTACCTTCACTGTGTATATTCCTGCATTAACTGTATATCTAGCTAAATCTACTTTCACTTCATTGGAGTATGAAGTTTGATTTAAAGAAATTATCTTTATACCATCTAGGTTAAACAGCTCTACTTTTGAAATTGTATGGCTTCTATCACACTTCACTTGGAAAGTGCCCTTACAATTTAGAGGATTAGGAAAAACTGAAATGTCATCAGTGTTTGATGTTATTTGATGCACCGAAGAGACGGGTTGTCCAAATAGTGAATCCGCTAGATCAAAAGCATCATTTCCAACTTTGATTCCTATTTTCCTTCCAGGGATATCATCAATGGGCGGATGTATACCTCCCCATATTCTAGAAAGAGCAGACTGATGAGCAGCATCTCTATAAGTAGCCCATTGTAAAGTCAAACTATCAGAAGGACCTGGATTAGTCTCTAAATATTCCATTGCTGGTATTTCATACTCCCCTATTCCACCAGGAAAATATTCATCACCAGTAAACCTTGTAAGCACTTCTGCAGCTGCGCGAGAAAAGGTGGAATGCCCTGAAACATATCCTGCAAAAGGAGGTGTAATAAAATTCCTAGGTTGATAAGGATTCCAAAAACTACCACTGATATAAAAGTTTTGGTCTTCAAATCTGTTGCCTAGTATTTTTATGGCACCATAATTAGAACTATCAAAAGCTAACAGTGGATCATTATCTAATATTTGCTCTATAGATCCTGGAATCAGAGGCATACCATTCATACTATAATTTGGTAATGATGGATCAGTACTCTGCCCCTGATCTACCATATATCTGATTGCTGACAAGGGTCTTATGTAATCATAATAGCCCTTATTACTCCATGCAGAAATGGCTGCATCATGCATTGCTCCTCCTAGCACAAAATAGGCTTTTACATCCCACTCCAAATCCGTCATTTCAATGGATGTTCCCTTGTATTTCTTTACTAAGTCTTCTTGATCATTTACGTAATTGAGTATAGTAAACCAATGGCCAGGCGGGGTTTCAGAAGAAGGTCCATCAGCCCAGAACTCTGCAACTACCCTAGTATAATCAGAACGAAAAACGAACTGATCCTCGTACGGCAGTCCAGTATGAGGGTTCATCTCATGACCTCTACTGGCATCCCCACCATCCATAAAGTTGTAAAAACTCTTATACTCCGCGTCATTCTCTGGCAGCTTCTCTATATTACCCAAAGCCGAGGGAGAAATGTTATAAAAAACGGAATCAAAAATCGTATGCGACTTCCAATGTGCGACTAAAGAAAAGCCCCACCTATATTCTTCTGATGAAGGTGTAGACTGTAATGTGTCTAACAAATGAGGAGGCCCTGGGTTGTGATATACAATATATTCATTGCTATCTCGAACTAAAACTTCTCCATCGCTTTCCGCTAATGCAAAAGGACCCACTTCTCCCCATTCCGCACTTAGAAAAGGTAAGGTACCGCCAGGAATAACGTTACCAGCTTGGTCCGTTAAGCCAGGAATAGAAATTTGTTGCCAGCGATTAGGATCACTCAATCTTTCATTGCCAAAACCTAGAGTGCTAGAAAAATACTCGCTGAATGGGTTAATCTCTGGATTTATAGGTTTGTAATATTTATTCTCGTACTTATTTTCTTCATTCGAGCCATCTTGCATGCCATATTCTATTAATTGCTCGGCAATATAGTTTCCTAGTGCAGCTGGATTACCTGTAGAATAGTCAGTATCCACATAGTCATTATCATAACCAAAAGCAGAAAAAACTAAATCAGTGTTAAAGAATATTTCTTCAGCAAATGGTGCATCTTGAAATCGATGTCTGATTAATCGATACACTGCATAACTCATGGCTGTTTTGCGAGCTTCATCAATCTTCCCTACTATAGGAACTCCGTCAAATGGACACGTAAAACCATTAACAGTTTTCCCAAGGAAGTAAGGCTCATTTATTTCATCATAGGCCGCAAAGGCATCATACATTGCAATAGAAGTGTGGTGCAAATTTCTTGCATGGACAGTAGGTCTTGCAAAGTCGTTTCTAATGGCATTCAGTACCATTTCATTCCAGACGCGGGCTGCACTGTAATCCTGAGCACTTAGCTCATTGGGCGGCAATAGGGATAATACCCCTAAAATCATACAAATAATTCTTAGGGCGACTTTTTGGCCTAATTGGGTTAATCCTTCCATTCTCTATTATTTTATAAATCCAATAACTTTTACATAGGTAGTTCCAGCCTACCTTAAGCTTTAATAAACATATCAACCGTGTATCCTTAATATCGTAGCTGAAAACTTACCAAGGGAATTTGATTAGTTTTCTAATTCTGATGGAAAATGATCCTTAAACCATTAAAACAAAAATGGTTTATAGACATTCTGCAATACTGGTAAGGAAGCGGATACTCAATACATATTATTAACAAATTATATACCTAATTTGGTAATACAAGGACAATTAGCCAAACATTAACAATCTTTCATCATAATTTTCTTTGGCAATAGTTAATATGCGGCTCTAAGATGAACCTCAACAGCTTAAAAAGAGTTAATAGAGTGATGTACAGCAAAAGAACCATAGTCCTCGGCGCTTCTACCAACCCAGAAAGATATTCACACAAAGCAGTTCTTGACTTAGTAGCAAAAAAGCATGAGGTCTATGCTATAGGTATCAAAGAGGGTAAGATTGGAGAAATAGACATTCTTACTGGTTTACCTAAAATCGCCTATGCGCATACCATGACGCTTTACCTAAATCCCACTCGTCAGGTTCCCTTGTATGAATACATCTTAAAGACTAAACCAAAGCGCCTAATTTTCAATCCTGGAACTGAAAATCCGGAGTTAGCTAAGCTAGCCATAGAGGCCGGCATAAAAGTTGAAAATGCCTGTACGCTGGTGCTTTTAAGAACTGATCAGTTTTGATATTTAACGATCTGAACGGATATAACTTATAGCTGTCTTCTTTGTATTTCCTTAGAGATGAAAGACAGTTCCCTACTCACATCACTGGTCATAGCGGTATTCTCTTGAGCTCTTCTTATGAGATAGGGCACTACATCGTTCAAAGGTCCATAAGGTACATACTTAGCAACATTATAGCCTGCTCGGGCAAGATTAAAGGTTAAGTTATCTGACATACCATACAGTTGGCAAAAATTCAGATGTGGATGTCCTTTGGGTATCTTTTGTTTTTCAATGATATGTGCTTGCAACTTATTACTTTGCGTATTGTGCGAGGCACAGACTGAGGCGATATCTTCATAATGATCTATACAGAATGAAAGTGCCTTATTATAGTCTATATCTGTTGCTTCTTTAGTGGGTTGAATAAGAGATTCTATACCTTGTTCTTCAGCATAAGTTCTTTCCTTTTCCATGTATGCTCCCCTTACCAGTTTAGCCCCTAGCAGATACCCACCAGACTTTGCTCTATCAAAAGATTCCCTTAGGAATTCCAATTTGTCTTTTCTATACAATTGATATGTATTAAAAACAATGACCTCTTTTCGATTATAGCTTTCCATCATCTTATCCACAAGATCATCTATTGTATCTTGTAGCCATGATTCTTCCGCATCGACCATCACCCCTACTTTAAGATCATATGCCTTTTTACAGATGCTGTCCAGACGCTGTTCCAGTCTATTTTTTTGATTTTGCTCTTCCTGATTCAGTGCTGATCCATTTTGAATTTTTGTCAACAAACTGTTGTCAGCAAGTCCAGTTACTTTAGTGCTTATTACTGGAACAGAATTATTATTTGCTGCTAGCTCTAGAGCTTTGATTGTTTCTTCTACTACTTTATCAAGATCTTCTTCTGAGCTTTTTGCCTCTGCTCCATAATCTAGAATCGTAAGTGTATCATTCTTATAAAGTAAGTCGATTACTTTCTGAGTTTCTAGCAAAGTTTCCCCTCC
>CALLAE010000058.1 GCA_938002665.1 uncultured Saprospiraceae bacterium
AGTTCGCTTTGCTACTATTCTCTTCACAGCCCAAAGTTATTTAGATTGTTCGCAATATGCAAACATGAATACGTCCTAAGTTTATAATTGCCAAGAAGCATGCTCTAACTATTATTTTCAAACTTTCAATAATTATTGAAAGTTTGAAATATTTATTTTATATTTGAAATATGAAATTAGAGCAAGCAAAGATGGAATTTATTCAAACCTGGGGGGCCGTAGGCTCTGCATGGGGTATTCCGCGCTCTATGGCTCAGATACATGCACTGTTACTAGCTAATGCAGAAGGCCTTAGTACTGAGGAGGTTATGGAAGAAATAAAGCTTTCTAGAGGCAATGTCAATATCAATCTCCGAGAACTCATCAATTGGGGACTGATCAGCAAGCAAAACAAGCTAGGAGAGCGAAAAGAATATTTCAAGGCTAATCATCACATCTGGGAAATCGCCAAAAGAATCATAGAAGAGCGGAAGAAAAGAGAGTTTGTACCTATCCAAAATCTTCTCAGGGAATTAAAAGCAACAAAAATGGAAGGCAATCCTTCTGACGTTGGCCACTTTAATAAATTGGTCAATGAACTAGATGATTTCCTCAGTCAGATGGATCAACTTTCTGAGCTACTAGTCAAGATGAAAGACAACCGTTTCTTCAATCAGTTTATTAAATTTTTGGGCTGATAATGAAACCTATTTTTTTGATACAAACTTTCAGTTTTTTCTAAAACTTTAAAATATATAGAACTATGCTAATTATCCTCTACTTACTCTTCATGATCAGCTTGGGTTGCTGTCAAGTAATCCATGCGATAGGTAGCTATTTGGTCAGAGAAAAACCAGAAGTATATTATCACAACTTAAAAAGGTATGGCCTTATAGTAGCGACTTACTTTATCGTCTGGATTATCGGATACATGCTTCCTATAGAGTGGCTGTCTGCACCAGGAGGGGTACAGGTTGTCTTCACCTACTGCATATGTCTACCACATTTTATCGCCATCCATTACTGGTGCATCAGTACAGAAGAGCATTATGAAGAAATCGAAAAGCTCATCTTCTAACTATTTTTTTAACACAAACTTTCAGTTTTTTCTAAAACTTTAAAAATTACACCTATGGATTACCTATTAATCACCTACCTCGCCTATATCACCATTACTTTGGTCTTGACTTTTTGGGTAGGCAATACCCTGTTTACCAATGGCAAAATATTCCTGCTAGAAATCTTCGACCATAATGAAGAACTGGTCAATTCCATCAACAAACTTTTATTGATAGGTTTTTACTTGATAAACTTTGGCTTCGCCTTACACAATCTCATCACTAGAGCCAAAATTACTTCTGCTGTAGAAAGTGTAGAAAAGCTCAGCCAAAAAATAGGTGTAATTATTATTACGCTGGGCATCATGCATTTTATGAATTTGCTCGTGCTCTTCAAAATGAGATCTAAATCTAAAACACCAAGGACTGATCCAGATGAGGCTCCCCTTCCCACAAGCGCCTCAAATTAGGTTAGCATAATTAGTTACTGCAAAAAAGAAAACCTATGCTTAAAAATCACAAATTACTCATCGACCAAGACTGCCATATGTGCAGACTCTACAGCAAGCCTATCGTCCATCTGGGAATGACAGATAAAAACTGCATACTCCCATATCAATCACCAGAGGCAGGCCTCCTTAAGAATCTAGATCAAGATAGAGCCCGAAACGAAATTGCCTTACTGGACCTCAGCACTGGAACTGCAACTTATGGTCTAGCATCACTGATAAAAATCCTAACTCATAACCATCACAGAATCCAAGCCCTGCTGCACCACCCTCTGTTCTTTAAGCCTATGACTATCCTCTACAGATTTATTTCTTACAACAGAAAAGTCATCGCACCTGCAGCACCCCACTCTGATGGCAGAGATTGCAACCCAGACTTTAATCTCTCCTATCGCTGGGTCTATATCATCTTTGTAGCACTAGCCACCGCACTCATAGTCAACAACTTCACTGCACAACTCTTCCCACATTTTGGATGGCCACATAACCTGACAACAGAGTTGGTAATCTGCTTTGGCCAAGTCGCTTGGCAAGCCATCGCAGCACAACTCATTATAGGCAAAGACAGAACCCATTACCTCGGAAATATGTCTACAGTCTCTATGATGGGTGCTTTGCTACTACTCCCTATAACCTTAGCCATGACTATGGTAAGCCTTTCAGTATATGTCAAACTCCTGTTATTTTTCTCTGTCATAGGCTTTATGTTCTTTGAGCACATCAGACGTTGTCATCTACTGGGTATCAGTTCATGGATGACCATTACTTGGGTGGCTTATAGAATCACTGCTCTTTCTTTTCTTATTCTTCTCATCAATAATAATCTACTTTAATTATGAAAAAGAAAATCATCATAGCGGGCGGCACCGGTTTCCTGGGACAAGCACTAGAGCAGCACTTTGCAGCTGCAGCTTTTGAGGTTTTGATCTTAACTAGAAAAGCTACTAAGCCCAATCATCTCGAGTGGGATGGTCGTTCTTTTGGCTCATGGACCGACCAACTTGAGGGTGCTGAAGCCATCATAAATCTATGTGGCAAAAGCGTGGATTGCCGATATAATGAAGTCAATAAAAAAGCCATTCTTGATTCTAGACTGATACCTACCGCAGTTCTAGATGCAGCCATAGAACTATGTACAGCTAAGCCAAAAATATTTCTTAATGCCAGCAGCGCTACTATCTATGTGCATGCAGAGCAGCAACTGATGGATGAGCGCACCGGCATA
>CALLAE010000059.1 GCA_938002665.1 uncultured Saprospiraceae bacterium
TGGCTTCTTCTATGAAGATACACCATATGACCCCAGAAGCCCCTACTCTGCTAGTAAAGCAAGCAGTGATCATTTAGTAAGAGCCTTTGGCCATACTTATGGAATGCCTATAGTACTTTCTAATTGCTCCAATAATTATGGCCCTTACCAATTTCCCGAAAAGCTATTACCTCTATTTATAAACAACATTATTCACAATAAACCACTTCCTGTCTATGGTAAAGGCGTCAATGTGAGAGATTGGTTATATGTGGTGGATCATGCCAGAGCCATTGACACTATTTTCCACAAAGGGAAGCATGGAGAGACCTACAACATAGGAGGACATAATGAGTGGCGAAATATTGATCTTATTCATTTACTCATCAAACAAACTGATGAAAAGCTCGGAAGAGCAGAAGGTACCTCTAAAGAACTAATAACCTATGTAACAGATAGAGCTGGGCATGATATGCGATATGCGATAGATGCAACTAAAATAAAAGATGAGCTTGGCTGGGTTCCTTCATTACAATTTGAAGAAGGACTGAGTAAAACTATAGATTGGTACTTGGAGAATAAGGAGTGGTTAGAGAATGTGACTAGTGGAGAGTATAGGAAGTATTATGATAAAATGTATTCTTGATTTTTGATTTCTTGAATTAAGATTTTTGATTTTTCATGGAGCAAAAAATAAAGACAAGACTAAAAAAGTTACTACTACTCATCATATCTGACTGTAAAAGACTTCCAAAATCTGAAGAATACTTTATCATTAAAAGACAACTCATTAGGTCAATGTCTTCGTCTGCCGCCAATTACAATGCTGCTTGCAGAGCCAAATCCAAAAAAGACTTCATATATAAGTTAAAAATTGTAATAGAAGAGTTAGATGAAACTCACTTTTGGATCGATATTTTAAATTCTCTACCCGACAAGCCAAAGGTTTTTAATATCCAATTAGCCGAAGCTAACGAACTTCTCTCAATTATGATTTCCTCAGTTAAAACAATGGAAGTCAATCAAAAATCAAAAATCACTTAAATCGAAAATCAACGTGAAAGGAATAATACTAGCCGGAGGATCTGGCACTAGACTATACCCCATTACAAAGGCCATTTCTAAGCAACTGATGCCTATCTATGATAAGCCGATGATCTATTATCCACTATCTATCCTGATGTTATCTGGGATCAAGGATATCCTTATAATCACAACTCCTCATGATAGCGAATCTTTTCAGCGCTTGCTTGGAGATGGAGCTGAGCTAGGTTGTAATTTTCAGTATGCCGTTCAAGAGGTGCCTAATGGCTTGGCGCAAGCCTTTGTTATAGGGAACGACTTCATTGCTGGAGACAAAGCCAGCTTAATTCTAGGTGATAATATCTTTTATGGCTCAGGGCTATCAGCACTTCTGCAGGAAAGCACCAAAATGGAGAGTGGGGCAAGAGTATTTGCCTATCCTGTCCACGACCCTGAGCGCTATGGAGTCGTAGAATTTGATAAGGACAATAAGGTGCTATCGATAGAAGAAAAACCGCAGGAGCCTAAATCAAATTATGCTGTTCCAGGTCTTTATTACTACGACAATAAAGTTTGTGATATAGCTAGAGATCTTAAGCCCTCAGCTCGTGGCGAGTATGAGATCACAGATCTAAATAGAGAATATCTTAAGTTAGAAGAGCTTTCTGTAGGTATCATGCAAAGAGGCACCGCTTGGCTAGACACAGGTACCTTCGAGTCACTGGCCGCAGCCTCAGAGTTTATTAGAGTTATAGAACAACGACAAGACTACAAGATAGGCTGTATAGAAGAGGTGGCCTATAGAATGGGCTATATAGATGATGGGCAGCTAGAAAAAATAGCTCAGCCGTTAAAGAAAAGTGGTTATGGAGAATATTTACTTAGATTACTAAACAGTTCTGCTTGATTAAAGAGCTGAGGCTCTATCACTTTTGTTTTAAATTTACCTTGTGGTAATTAAAACATTTTCACAAGAGAATTCTAAAAGGAACTGATGGCAATAACAAACTTAACAGTTCCATCGAAAACAAGGGTCTATCAAAATGAGACTGTCGATAGTAGAAGATGGGAAGAGATTCCCTTAAGAAATGATGACATAATCATTGCCACAGCACCCAAAGTAGGGACGACTTGGATGCAGAGAATAGTTAGCCTATTAATCCATCAAAATCCTGAAGAACTGGATGCCGCCGCCATGAGCGCTCCTTGGCTAGATGCAGTAGTTTTTGAGTCCTTTGAAGACATTAAAAAGAGGATCAATAGAATAGAACATAGAAGATTTTTCAAGACTCATATCCCACTAGATGGTTTAGATTATAATAAGCAAGTAAAGTACATCCACATCAGCAGAGATACACGAGATGTATTCATGTCTATGCTCAACCATTGGAGTCTGATTTCTGAATACTTAGTAAAACATAAAAGAAAACATCCTCCACTTTTTGAGACGCAAGGTGACATTCATGAAAAATGGAAAAATTACACTTCGAGAAGTACCTTTAATTGGGAAAAAGATGGTTGGCCCTATTGGTCTAACTATGCCTATACTGAATCTTTTTGGAATTTCAGAACATATCCCAACATCCATTTTGTGCACTATAATGATTTACTCAAAAATCTAAAACATGAGATCCGAAAAATAATAGAGTATCTTGAAATAGAAGGGA
Source organism: uncultured Saprospiraceae bacterium (assembly GCA_938002665.1). Lineage (GTDB taxonomy): Bacteria > Bacteroidota > Bacteroidia > Chitinophagales > Saprospiraceae > RFSX01. The sequence goes on from CALLAE010000059.1 coordinate 2,670, forward strand.
TAAATGAAGATCTTCTTGAGCAAATCACAAAGGCGTCAACCTTTAAAGAAATGAAGAAAAACGGAGATAAGCTCCTGCCTAGCTATCAGAAAGTCTTTAAAGGAGGTGCAAGATCTTTTCTTAATCAAGGAAAAATTGGCCGATGGAAAGAATGGTTTAATAAGGAGGATCTAGCCCATTTTGAAAAAATGAGAAGTCATTATAACTCCGAGATGGTAGAATGGATAGACAAAGAATAATGAAGAGCTTTCTGAGAAGAAGATTCTAATTATTACAATTCTCTATCATAACCTCTAGCTGCCCTCCTGCCTGAATCTCAAAGCCTGGCTTCAACTCAATACTTTGCCCTGCCTTAAAAATAGGCGAATTACTCGCAGGCACCATACCAGTAGCATCCAAGCTTTGCTGAGCATGATAAGTTTCAGTAGCTATGGCAGAGGAGTTAAGGCTTATATTGACACCATTGCACTGGCTTGTGTTAGAGCTACAGCCATTAAGCACTACCACATTAAATACACAGGAAGTGCTATTACCACAACCATCTGAGAAATTATATACAACAGGATGTGTCCCCACAGTGAAAACAGCCCCAGGGTTATAGGAACTCGAGCTTGTGACTGAGCTACATTCATCACCTGCTGCCGGCGCACTCCAGCTCACAACTGCCTCGCAGTTATTGTTGGAAGTCACCGTAATATGGTTTGGACAAGCAGTTGTTAGATTCGGCCCTTGATCATCATCCAGATCTATAAGCTGTACACAACTAGCACTTCCATTACCATCTGTCGCCACCCAGGTCCTATCCACCACGACAGTACAGTTAGTCGTTGTAATCTGATCAGAGTAGCTTATACTTGCTCCACTCGTAGAACTAGTCGCTGTACCAGTAACAGAAACATCATAATCGCTTGCATTACAAGTATTAGTAGCCATATGGTCTTGAGGGCAGGTAATTGTAACACCACCACCTGAGTTAGGTGTAAATACAAATTCCCAATTGAACCCAGCCGTACTCCATCTATTATCCCACTCGATAAAGTATGTCATTCCAGCAATAACTGAATGTCCTAAGATTTCAGAAGCATAGTTACTAGACCCTGAGCTGGTACAATCATCATCACTCATCGCTTCATAGTTCAGATTAGAACACGAGCCACTGTGCAAAAAGACTCTTGTGTCTACTCCTTCACTACAAGAATAGAGATCTATTGTGCCTGCTGCCTGAGCTGTAAATTCAAACCAATCAGCATGTGCTGCCGAAGAACTTGATGCTCCATTTCCATTGTTAGGCTCAGCAAAGAAAGTCCCAGAATTAGTCAGCTGGATAGCATCGTCACAAGACGAATTATCACAAAAACAACTACTATGGTTAGCTCGTATCAGCGCTCCTGGCTCAGGTCCAAAACCCTCTGCAAAATTTATACCTACACTATTAAGATGACAATAACTCATAATTGTACCTCCACTAGAAGGTATTGTAGTATTAGACGCATCATAGCAACTACCACCTCCACCAGTAGCAATATTCCCGCAGTCATCTATTTGCTGATCATTATTAGGTCCCCAGACGCAATCATGGGTATGGGCGGAGCCAAAATTATGACCCATCTCATGCGCAACTACCTGCACATCCCATGAGTATGTTGGATATACAGCACTTGAGTTCTGGATGTCACTGTAGGCAAAAGGAAGATTACCGCATAACTGATCTACATATGCTATCCCTCCATTAGCACCACTATCATTGGTGAGTAGATGAGCTATGTCACCATTGAAGCCAGCACTATGAGCTGTAGCAAACTGGGTCAAGGCTCCTACCCCACTGGCATAATTGTCACTACCGGTCCAGACGACGATCTCTGAAATCTGAATATCAATACTTTCATTACTGTAAAGAGTGCTTACTTCAGCAAACATCGTATTAACATAGTTAGTGACACTTGCAGAGTTGGAATTGAAATTTTGATACATGTCATAATCACATTCAAAATAGACATTCACTACTGAGGCACAACCCGTACTACTTTTTTGATAAAGTTGCTTTGTAGGCTTAGCCTTGCTAGGGGCAGTTCCACATTTCAGTCCCAAGTCTTCTTCATTTACACTATCGGCCTTGTATAAGATATGTGTTTCTGCAGATAGCTTCTTACCGAAATTATAAACTTCGTTCTTGAACCATATGACGCCTGAGAGCTCTCCATTGTGGTTAGCTAACAAGACATTCGAATTTGGATCAGATTTTACCTGGCCTCTATAGTAGGTTCCGAACTTATAATCTTTTCTTTCTGTATCGCCTGCCGTATTTCTCTCAGTTAGTCTAAAGTTCTGTGAGTGAATCTTAAACTCTACTAATTCTAATTGGAGTTGATTGTTGTTGTAAAACGGAAAATCAAGTTTTACTGCTGTTGACTTCTGAGCAAGACTTTTATTTAGCTCGTCTACGTTTACATTAAAATGTACAACCTCAAGATCGGGATATGTATTGAGAGTGGTATGGTCTACTTCAGTAAATAACTGAGCTGTGACCTTACTTGCCGACACAAGCAAAATTGATAGATAAATTATTCTCAGGATATTCAGTCTCATCTTCACACTTTGGCTACTCGGACCTTAACTATCCCTTAAACCAAACGTATCCAAGATTCACATAGACTTATGTAGTCACAGTGGGTCAAATATAATTTACTCAACGAATGGCATATTTATCTATAGCAGCTTTGACAATGAGACGACAATAATATCCTAGAAAAACAAAGGGTCATGCTATATCAGCACGACCCTTCTATAATTAGGTTTGGGAATTCTCTTTCTTAAGAACCACACATGAGGCAGCCATCATCCATATTGCATACTTCGCCTTCGACAACTTCTTGTTCTTGTGTATCTACATCCATCACTTCTTTAGCAGTAGTATCATACTTCTTCTTATAATCTGCGCTCAGAGTAAACTTGATCGGATCTACAGCAGCTTTAGACCTTAGGTAATACATACCAGTCTTTAGTCCACTCTTCCAGCCATAGAAGTGCATAGAAGTCAGCTTAGCTAAGTTAGGTGTCTCCATAAATAAGTTGAGACTCTGGCTCTGGCAGATATAAGCACCTCTATCTGCAGCCATATCTATAAGAGTCTTCTGCTTGATTTCCCACACGGTTTTGTACAGCTCTCGCATTTCCTCTGGCAGATCTTCCATATGTTGTATACTACCATTAGCAGCTATCAGTCTTTCTTTCATCTCTGGAGTCCATAGATTCATATTGATAAGATCTTTAAGCAGGTGCTGATTTACAACAACATACTCTCCAGATAGCGTCCTTCTTGTGTAGATATTAGCCGTATAAGGCTCAAAGCATTCGTTATTACCTAGTATCTGAGAAGTAGAAGCAGTTGGCATAGGTGCCAAGAGTAGACTATTTCTAACTCCGTGCTTAGCAATACTTTCTTTTAGCCCAGTCCAGTCCCATCTGTCTGATGGTGTAACTCCCCACATGTCATACTGTAGGATGCCTTTACTTACTGGACTTCCTTCATAGGTACTATAGGCTCCATCTTTTTCCGCAATAGCGTTTGATTCTGTAACAGCACCAAAGTAGATGGTTTCAAAAATATCCTTATTAAGTTGTTTTGCCTCATCACTTTCGAATGGCATTTTCATTTTGATAAAGGCATCTGCTAATCCTTGTACACCTATCCCGATAGGTCGGTGTCTCATGTTAGAATTCTCAGCTTCTTTGACAGGATAGTAGTTTACATCTATAACCTTATTGAGGTTTCTAGTTACAACTCTGGTCACTTCGTATAACTTCTGGAAATCAAACTCTGTTGTATCCTCCTTTACAAATTTTGCTAAAGAGATAGAAGCTAAATTGCAGACAGCAACTTCATCTGCAGAGGTATACTCTAGAATTTCTGTACATAGATTACTGGATCTTATCGTTCCAAGGTTCTTTTGGTTAGACTTTTCATTACAAGCATCCTTATACAGAATATATGGTGTACCGGTCTCTACTTGTGACTCCATTATAGAAGACCATACGTCTCTTGCTTTTACTGTTTTTCTTGCTAGACCTTCTGCTTCGTACTTAGTGTATAGTGCTTTGAATTCATCACCGTATACATCACAGAGACCTTTTGCTTCATTAGGGCAGAAAAGTGACCAGTCACCATTTTCCTCTACCCTTTCCATAAAGAGATCAGAGATCCACATTGCATAGAACAAGTCTCTTGCACGTTGTTCCTCTTTCCCATGATTCTTTTTAAGATCTAAAAAGTCATGAATGTCAGCATGCCATGGCTCTAGGTATACCGCAAAAGCTCCTTTTCTTTTCCCCCCTCCTTGGTCTACATATCGTGCTGTGTCATTGAAGACTCTTAGCATAGGAACTATTCCATTAGAGGTACCACCAGTGCCTTTTATATAACTACCCTTCGCTCTGATATTATGAATACTTAGTCCTATACCACCCGCAGACTGCGATATCTTTGCACATCTTGTTAGTGTTTCAAAGATGCCTGAGATACTATCATCTGTCGCTGTAAGTAGAAAGCAAGAGGATAACTGAGGCTTAGGTGTAGAGGCATTAAACAGAGTCGGTGTGGCATGTATAAACCACTTCTCTGACATGTAGTTATAGGTCTCTATCGCTGAGTCAATGTCCTCACCGTGGATTCCTATAGCTGCCCTCATCAGCAAGTGCTGTGGTCGTTCGACTACTTTTCCATCGGCTCTTAGGAGGTAAGATCTTTCTAAAGTTTTGAATCCAAAATAATCGAAACTAAAGTCTCTGTCATAGACAATAGCAGAGTCTATCTTGGAGGCATTATCTTCTATGATCTTTAGATGTTTACTACTTATAAGACCTGCTAATTCTCCAGTCTTAGGATCTATATAATCATGAAGAAGTCTCATAGTCTTAGAGAACGACTTCAATGTATTCTTATGAAGATTAGATATAGCTATCCTTGCTGCTAATGTTGCATTTTCAGGATGCTCCGTCGCTAGAGAAGCTGAAGTCTCTGCCGCTAGATTGTCTAATTCTGATGTACTTACTCCATCAAAAAGTCCTTGTATGACTTTTTGAGAAATTTCCATTGGTTTAATAAAATTCGGGTCTAGCCCGTAGCACAATTTTCTTATTCGCGCGGATATTTTGTCAAAGCTGACGTCTTCTCGACGTCCAGATCTCTTAATTACTTGCATGTGTTAATGATAAAAGGGTTAAAAAAGATCTCGGGTTTGGTTTTGTGTAGTTTCCGTTATCGAGAGCAATCTTTTACTAGAAGTCCTCATCTAATGAGAAAATCTGCTTTCCTTTTTCTGCCATGACACCTGCCTTAGTGTAGTCACCGACTCTTTTTTCAAAGAAGTTAGTTTTACCCTGTAGTGATATCAGTTCCATCCATGGGAAAGGATTAGTGGCATTATAGACTTTTTCATTTCCTAGGTCTACCAATAATCTGTCGGCTACAAATTCTATGTAATCGCACATAGAAGCTGCATTCATACCTATCAATCTTACTGGTATAGCATCAGAAACAAATTCTTTTTCTATCTCAACAGCCTCACATATGATCCTTTTTATAGTCTCTTTAGGAAGCTTGTTTTCGATATGAGCATTGTATAAGAGGCAAGCGAAGTCACAGTGCATTCCCTCATCTCTTGAAATCAATTCATTGGAGAATGAGAGGCCTGGCATCAATCCTCTTTTATTCAACCAAAATATAGAGCAGAAAGAACCTGAGAAGAAAATCCCTTCCACTGCTGCAAAGGCAATTAGACGTTCAGCAAAAGATGCATCTTCTATCCACTCGAGTGCCCAGTCAGCTTTCTTTTTGACACATGGCATATTCTCTATCGCATTAAATAGATAATCTTTTTCTTTGTTGTCTTTGATATAAGTGTCTATCAGCAACGAGTAAGTTTCAGAATGAATGTTTTCCATCATGATCTGGAAACCATAGAAAAACTTAGCCTCTGTGTACTGTACCTCACTTACCATGTTTTCTGCAAGATTCTCATTCACAATACCATCACTAGCAGCAAAAAAGGCTAAAACATGCTTGATGAAGTGTTTCTCATCGTCATTAAGTTTATTCTCCCAATCAGAAAGATCCTGATGTAAATCGATTTCTTCTGCTGTCCAAAAACTAGCTTCAGATTTCTTATAAAAAGACCAGATGTCGTCATGCTTGATAGGAAACAGGACGAATCTATTTGGGTTTTCCTTGAGTAGTGGCTCTATTGCTTTAGTCATTGAGTAAGTGGTTAGTCCTTAGAGGATACAAATTAAGAATTATTATATATATAAATTATTTTAATATCACTTTTAACTAGAGAGAGTAAGCTCTATGTGATTTTTACTTCTAAAAACCAGGTTAGCTAAAAGATATATTGGGAAAAATTAGAATAGACGGGGTGAATTCCATTGAGGATTATTCGACTATTCGTCCTGCAAATTAAATAAGAAAAAAAGCTAATATGTTAACTGAGTTTTCCACAGCTGTTGAAAACTGAGACGAACATATTAAAAGAAATGATAATGTGAGTTGATTACTTCTTACGTGTTCTTCCCCCTAGAAATAAAATCAAGAGAATACCCAATACTACTGAGATTGCAAGAAGTATATAAAAGGCATATTTATGTTGACTAAAAGGAAGATGTTTCAAATTCATCCCATAAAAACTTGCTACCAGTGTAGGTACCATAAGTATGATCGTGATTATGGTTAGTCTATGTATGAAGGTATTGAGGTTATTAGATATAATAGATGCGTAGGCCTCCATTGTTCCGCTCAGTATGTTCGTATAGACATTTGACATTTCCAAGGCCTGACTATTGTCTATGATAATATCCTCAAACTGGTCCATATGCTTCTCACTGGCTCTTATATCTAAGAAGTCTGTACGCTTCATTTTCATCATCAAGAGATCGTTGGCATTCAGCGAGTTGACAAAGTATACCAGACTCTTTTCTATCCTTAGCAACTGCTTTAGTTCTGAATTTCGGCTAGAATCATATAGTTCTTCCTCTATCAGATTCCTCGTCCTATTTAGTTTTTTGAGGCATTCTAGAAACCAAAAAACATTTTCTTCAAAAAGATGTAACAGAAATTGGGCTTTATCAGCAGGTCTGAAGTTTTTAATTTTCTGCTCCAGAATCCGCTCGATGATCATATTGCCTTGCTGTGCAACCGTGATTACTCTTGTCTTCTGAATGATAATGCCTATGGGCATTGTGATATAGACCGCCTCATTCTCTTTTTGCGATTTATTGATCATCGGCGTATTAATCAATACTAACTTAGATTCATCTTCTTTCTCATAACGAGATCTCTCATCGATATCTAAAGAATCGGTAATAAAATCAGTAGGAATTTCTAGACGGCCTGCGATGGACTCTATTTCAGCATCCAGAAGAGGTGGAGATATATGAATCCAATCCGCATTATGGATATCATCCATAGCTTCTGCGATTTTACCCCTAAATGTGAAATATTGAATCATACTCTGAACTACTTCTTCTCTGTTTTATATGAGATAGCTATAACTGTAGATGTGCATCAAATATCAATCCACAAGCATTATATCAATCAAATCTTAATATGCTAATAGGTGATATTCTAGTCACTAGGAAAGTGGGCAAAAGCATAGCTATAGCCGTAACGAGCACCGCCCCAAGGTTGATCATCCCTATAGAAGCCAAATCAAATTGGACGGGTACACTAGTAAGATAGTGGTTTGCTTCATCCAGTTTTAAAAACTCAAATTTCATTTGCAACCACCCTACTCCCAAACCCAAAACATTACCAATTATCAATGACAACACCATGATATACAGCGCATTATATATAAATATCTTCCTCACCCCCCAATTCGTCTCCCCTAAGGATTTCAGTATACCGATCATAGTAGACCGCTCTAGAATTAGTATCAAAATGGCCGTGGACATATTTATAATTGCCACTAGAACCATCAGAAGAAGGATCATGGTTTCATTGATGTTTTGCAGTTCTAGCCATTCGAAAATGCCACTCTGTTTTTCTTGAATAGTCTCAGCATATAGGTTAGCTGGTAATAATTCATTGTAGATATAGTCAGCTATAGGTTCCGAATCTTCTACATGATCTACAAAAATTTCATACCCTCCTATCTGGTTTTCATCCCAATCCAAGATATGCTGCAGGATACGCAGGTCAATGAATGCAAACTTCTTATCATACTCCTCTAGCCCCGTTTTATAGATCCCGGAAACTTGGAGACGTCTTTTGATCTGTTTGTTCTCTTCTAAGAAATGGATATTGATTTGGTCACCTACATCCACCTTCAGTCTGCTAGCTGTTTGTCTTGATATCAATACCTGCCGAGATGCTATACTATCCTTGAATCCTGGAAAAGTACCAGACCTAAGATAAGAGTCAAAAATGTTTTCGTCATAATCCGCATTTATCCCTTTAAGAACAATGCCTTCCATAACCTGCTTGCTATTCAATATTGCAGGGTAAGTTATAAAGGGGCTCATAGCCTTAACACCACCTTTCGTTCTATATTTTTTACCTCCCTCTTTATCCATATATTCTAGATGGCCGATAGAGGTCACTGAATCTATTAACGCCTTCTGAAGCGCAATAGGCCTTAGTTCAAAATTCCTAGTCTGATGTGTATCCGTTATGTGAATATTACCCCAAAATCCATATATCTTCTCAGAAATTTCGTTTTTAAAGCCTTTTATGACAGCAGTGCTCAGAATCATAACAGCGACTGATAGAGATATACTAAATATCGCTAATTTGATCAATGCTCCAGAATAACCAGTAGTAGACGATTTAGAAATGCGCCGGGCTATATAAAAGGGAAAATTCATCACCATAAATGTACAGTTTCACAGCTTATATCCACAGAATTAAAATACCTCATGATGTACCCTAAAAGACTACTCAAAAGTCATAATTAATGGTATTTTAGCAGTAATCACTTTGTGCATGAGAGTTATTTACAAAATCATTTTATCCTTTCTACTTACTGTAGGAATACTATGTCTTTTCTGTTGTAAACTTTGTTGTCAGACCACCTTAAAGGGTTTTGTGCTTGATGCAAACAACAATGAGGCAATTATAGGTGCGAACGTCATCATTTCAGGAACGACAACCGGAACAATTACGGACTGGGATGGGAGCTTTGAATTTACAACCGACGAAGCACCTCCTCTTTCGCTGACCATTTCTTACATAGGATATGCCAACCAAGATGTAATTGTCAATGATCTGTCTGAAATCAAAATAATGATGGCAGAGAGCACGACGATCATAGAAGAGATAGTTGTCAAAGGGCAAAGAGTATCTGATGAACAGAAAAAAGCGCCTCTCACTATAGAATCTTTAGACATACTTTCTATAAAAGAAACACCGTCCTCTAACTTTTACCAAGGTCTTGGTAGCTTAAAGGATGTAGACCTTACCACAGCCAGTATCGGGTTCACCATCATTAATACGAGGGGCTTTAATAGTACCAGCCCTGTGCGCTCACTCCAGATCATAGATGGTATAGATAATCAATCGCCAGGCCTCAACTTTTCTCTGGGAAATTTCTTAGGAGCATCAGAGCTAGATATTAAAAAAGTAGACCTCATTGTAGGAGCTAGTACTGCCTATTATGGCCCCAATGCCTTCAATGGCGTCTTAAGCATGGAAACTAAAAATCCTTTTGTTCTCAGAGGTCTAAGTGCAAGGCTGAAAGTAGCTGAAAGAAATTTATTTGAAACCAGCCTGAGATGGGCAGATTCTTTTACCAATAAAGATGGCAAGCCATGGATGGCATACAAGTTAAATTTTTTCAATCTAAGAGCAGACGACTGGGAAGCTGATAATTTTAATCCAGTAGATGATAGTGAGGTCACTAGTGGTAATCCAGGAAGATTTGATGCGGTCAACACCTATGGCGATGAATTTAACAGAACTGCTAATATACCAGGTATAGGAACCTACTTCAGAAATGGGTATCAAGAAAATGACCTTGTAGACTATGATACTAAAAATACTAAAGCCTCCGCGGCACTGCACTTTAGGCTAAATCCAGACGAGGAATTTGAGTCTTCAGAGCTGATCATAGGAAGTAGTTTTGGAGCAGGAACAACCGTCTACCAAGGGGATAATAGGTTCTCATTGAGAAACATAAAGTTCTTTCAACACAAAGCAGAGTTAAAGAAAGAGGGCAGTTACTTTTTGAGACTATATGCTACTCATGAAAACGCTGGTGACTCGTATGATCCATTCTTTACTGCTCTCAAGTTGCAAGAAGCTTCTGGAGATGATGTAGAATGGAACACCGCTTACCTTAATTATTGGAGTCTAAATATTGTCAACAAAATTGAAAGCTTAGAGGGCTTCCCGAAAATCTCTCAATTCCCAGGTGACCCTGATGGATTCAGAATGGCAAAAGAAAGTTTCTTAACTACCATCGATGACTCACTTGTAGTCTGGCACCAAGAAACTTTAGATAATACGCTTAATGCAAATACGGTGGTAGGTACTTCCGCATTTCTTCAACCAGGTACTCCCGAATTTGAAGAAGAATTTAATAACATCACAAGTAGACTGGCAAATTCTGAAGGAGGGACAAAATTCTTTTCAAAATCAGCACTTATTCATTTACATGGTGAGAAAGAAATCAATGATGTCCACCAAGGTGATAAGGTTTCTGACTTAGATTTTAGATTAGGGGCAAATGCTCGATTATACATGCCTAATTCTATGGGTTCTATCCTTTTAGATACTAATGGTGTAAATATCAACACTTACGAGTATGGACTCTACGGCGGGAGCACCTTAGGCCTAGTAGAGGATAAACTCAGATTAAGTGCTACACTAAGATTAGACAAACATCAGAATTTTAATTACCTATTGTCCCCTGCAGCCTCGGCCGTGTGGACACCATCGGAAAATAATTTCTTAAGATTGTCATTCTCTTCTGCCATCCGAAATCCTAGACTGGTAGATCAATACTTAAATTACAATGTAGGTCCAGCTATTCTTCTTGGTAATATTTCAGGTGTGAAGGATTTGGTAACTGTAGAATCTTTTGTTGATCTACTTAACACGGGAAATACAGATACCTTAGAATACTTTGACATTGCACCTATCAGACCAGAAAAGGTACAAACCTTTGAGGTTGGGTATCGTACAACGCTTTTTGATGCGCTCTTTGTAGATATGAGTTATTACTATTCTAGGTACAAAGACTTTATCGGTTTTCAGCTTGGTATAGATCAGTTTGTCCCAGAAGGAAGTACTATTCCTACAAGAGTACAAGCCTTTAGAGTTTCAGCTAATGCTACAGATAGAGTCACTACTCAGGGATACTCTCTAGGCTTAAGCTATTATTTCGCCAAGTACTTCTTGCTCAAAGGGAATTTTTCCTGGAACAGACTAAATACGGCAACTGACGACCCTATTATCCCTGCATTCAATACACCAGAATATAAGTACAATGTGAGCCTATCAGGTAGAGACCTTAATATAGGATCAGTACCCTTTGGATTCAGCATTAACTATAAATGGATTGAAGGTTTTATATTTGAGGGATCTCCACAGTTTACTGGATTAATTCCTACCTATGACCTCATAGATGCTCAGGTCAATTTCAACTTAGAATCAGTCAATACCACAATAAAAATCGGCGCATCAAATGTGTTAAATAATAAAAACTTCCAAACGTATGGAGGGCCTAGAATAGGTCGAATGGCCTATATTAGTGCGACTTACGAATGGCAAAAAAAATGAATCTATTAACTCAGATAATAAAAATACTATGACAAGAATTTACACTTTATTATTTATACTCTCTGCCTTTTGTATAGGTGCTCAAGAAAGGTACCTAGATTCTCAGTTTGATGTTCAGGTAGAAAGAGAGCTTACCTATGGTCAAAACATCAGTATACTCAGAGGTATGCCTGAGCCATTAGATCTATTGATGGATGTATATTCTCCTGTGGGAGATGATAATACTGAAAAGCCATTAGTGCTTGTTGCTCATACGGGTAGCTTCCTTCCACAATTATTCAATGGACAAATTACAGGGGGAAAGTCAGATAGTACTGTCGTCTATGTCTGTACTGAATTAGCTAAGAGAGGCTATGTGGCAGTTGCATACACTTATAGACAAGGCTGGCTACCAACCTCTCCAGACCAAAATCTGAGAACAGGTACTCTATTACAAGCTGCATACAGAGGTATCCAAGACACAAGATCTTGTGTCAGATTCTTTCGCAAAACTGTCGCTGAAGATGGCAATCCATATGGCATAAACTCAAGCGGCATAGGTGTTGTAGGAATAGGAACTGGTGGATACCTTTCATTAGGTGCTGGTTCATTTTTCGAGTATGATGAGATTAATATTGATAAATTTATCGATACAGAAACTGCTCTTCCATACATAGACACAACTGTGCTTGGTAATCCATATGCAGATACTGATGCTGCAATTTGTTTAGCTAACCATCCAGGTTATAGTTCTGACATTGACTTCAGTTTTAACTTAGGTGGAGCACTCGGAGATAGTGACTGGATAGATGGAGAGGATCGTGAGCCGATGTTTGCAGGAATCCATGCGACAAATGACATCTTCGCTCCTTTCACAGATGGGCCGGTAATCGTACCCACTACTAACGAATTCGTTGTGAATGTATCAGGAACTTGGTCTGCAATTAGCAAAGCTAACGCCGTAGGCAACAATGACAGATTTGCTGACTTACTGTATGACCCATTAAAAGATCTCATAGAAGATCAGAAGACTAGAACTTTCCCACTACCTGTAGTAGGAATAGAGCATCCTCTTGGAGCTGATAACTTTTATGCATTTGAGACACCATTTCCACAAGGATCTCCTTGGGACTGGTGGGATAAAGGTACCTTAGATGCAATAGTTGCTGGAACTAATGCAGCTCTAGGTACTGCCTTTAATGCTGATACGTTACACCGCGATGGCTTACTGACTAATTTTGACATGTCAGCAGAAAAAGGAAGAACTTATATGGATACGATTATGCAGCTTATGCTACCAAGAGCTTGTGTTGCACTAGACCTAGTATGTACTGGTGTCTTGTCAGCTGAAGACATAGTACAGCATGAAGTAAATGTTTTTCCTAACCCAGCTTATCAGGAATTAAGAGTTCAGGTAGGTGATGCTGAGATCAGACATCTTCAGATTCTAGATATCTCAGGTCGACTGGTAAGGACTTATAATGGTATCAATCAAACAAGTCTGACAATAGACCGAGGAGATCTAAAAAGTGGGATTTACTTGCTAAATCTTCATTTTGAAGATGGTATGCAATCCATGAAGATCATGTTTGAGTAAGATTACTGATCTATTATATTCAGTGTCTAATCACTGCTGAAATAGATAAGCCAGAGAAGCATTTGTATTCTTCTCTGGCTTTTTTTATACCTATAATGAAGAAATCAAAACCTAGAAAAAACCATCTCGCTTGATCCATATTTTTTGTCAAGTACTTGTCTTTCCAAAATAAATTGCCCTTTGCCTTATGGTAATGTAAAGTTCCCGACTACCTTTTTAATGGGGATAAGGTGGCGTTAAGAACCTTAGAGTTCTTATTGACATAGTTTTATGTGGTAATAAGAATATTATGGGGTCAAAAAGTCATTTTGCAGAAATGCTCATACTAGGATGCGTATTCCTATTCGCATCTTTCAACAATATAATAACAGCTTCTACAGATAAGGAATCATTTGTAATTGAGGCTGTGAATTCTTGCCGAGCTCAAGATTCGTTGACCTTAATAGACTTTTACAATAATACCAGAGGACAAGACTGGACTAACAAATGGGATTTTAATAATCCTATTGATACTTGGTATGGAATAACTCTTAATGCAGCAGGTTGTGTGATCGGAATAGATTTGGATGGGGAAACAGGAGGTACCATCTCGGTTTCGTTCGGTAATAATCTTTCTGGTTTTCTTCCTGAATCTGTGGGAAATCTTAGAAGTTTAAGAAAACTTATTATTGGAAATAATAGGATAGCTGGTGCTGTACCTGCAAGGGTATTCGAATTACCATACATAGAAATAATAGATGTCTTTGCTAATGAGATGATAGGTCCTCTGCCTGCCAGTATGGGGAATGCCGCAAACCTAGAAGTACTATCTATGGCAGGTAATAACATAGGCGGCTCTATTCCTCCTAGCATAGGAATGCTCAAAAAGTTAAAAGACTTATTTATAGACAATAACAGACTAACAGGGATCTTACCTCCTGAATTGGGTAATGCCTCTGCATTGAGGAGAATCAGACTACATAATAATATGTTGTCTGGTAGTATTCCAAAAGAATTAGGTTTACTATCTGAACTCACTAGCATAAACCTAGCCCAGAATAATCTTACAGGTACACTACCGCCAGAACTAGGCAGGCTAGAAAAACTCTTATCATTTATTATTGCCCATAACCAAGTAACTGGTGTAACGCCAGAAGAAATAGGAGCTATGAAGTCCCTACGAGTTCTACGATTATGTAATAATAATTTTATCGGACCTCTACCATCAAGAATAGGAGAACTGGGTGCACTAGAACAATTCTGGGCAAATGACAATATGTTAAGTGGCGTTATACCTACTCAGATAGGTAATTGCAAAATGATGACAGATGTCAGACTTAATAATAATCAACTATCTGGAAACATCCCTGAAGAAATAGAGGAGTTAGAATTTTTAGTAAAACTAAATCTGAGTAATAACTTGCTAATAGGTCCTCTACCTAGAAATTTGGAAAAGCTAAGGAGACTCCAAGAACTTCAGGTATCTAATAATAGTCTAACTGGGTCGCTACCAGAAAAAATAGGCGAATTATCGTCTATAAAACTGATAATGGCAGATAATAATCAGATCATAGGTCCTTTACCTAGTTTGGTTTCCCATCTCCAGCGGTTTACTCAGCTAGTTCTTAATGATAACCTGATAGATGGCAATATTCCTGAAGATTATGGCAATAGTGTGACTCTGAGTAAGCTAGACTTAAGATCTAATAAGCTATCCGGTTGTTTCCCTGAATCATTGCTGAAGAAATGTGATCATGATTTCTCTTTTGACCACAACTCAGAATTACCTTGGCAAGGCGATTTTACCCAATTCTGTGAGGGTAAAACGCAAATAAACGCTAAGTGCTCTACAGAATCTGGTGTTACAGACGAAACCATACAACCAGACTGCAGTTGCTATTCGCACGTATGTATACCATCGTTAATCACTCATGATGCATATATCTGTGGTAGTGAAAGTCTCACTATAGGTAATACAGTCTATGATACTCCTGGACAAGTGGTAGATAGCCTACTTACAGATAATGGCTGTGATAGTATAATTACTACTAACATTATACAAGTTGGAATAAACATAGAGACGAAGGATGTAACTTGTTTTGGGGGTGAAGACGGATCTGCAGAAATCACCACCTCTATCTCAGGGCTCTATGATTATACGATATACAACCAAGATAATGAAGAAGTTGCAAGTGGGCAGCAAGTCACAGCTGTTCCCCAACTAGAGAATAGCCTAGCTGCTGGCAATTACAATCTTGTCTTAATGGAAACAAATATTGGTTGCCAGATAGCATCACAATTTGAAATAGGGTCTACATATTCAGAAATAGGAGAAACTTATGAGAATGGTGTTAGGTGTTCAGGAGAAGAACTTAGCATTAATGGCCATACCTATAATTCTGAAAATCCTAAAGGAACAGAAGTTCTAAAAACAGCTAATGGCTGCGATAGTCTAGTCATTATTGATCTTGAGTATATAGATTATACAGTAGATGTAACCGATGTGAGTTGTGACAAGGATGCGTCTGGCAGAATTTTGATATCAGCAGATGCTCCTGAGGATAATTATACATTCGAATTATATAACTTAAGCCAAGTCATAATTTCAGAGAGTAGCACTTCTTTCAGCTTTGACACTGATTACAGATTAGAACCAGGTACTTATCAGGTAGAAATCAGATCTGCTGTGCTAGGATGTACTTATGAATCAACGATAGAAATCATATCTAACTTCCAATCTCCAGAACCAACCGCCTTAGATAGAGTGCTCTGCCCTGGAGAGTCCCTCTTCATAAATAATAACGAATACAATGAAGAGAAATCATTCGGAACAGAGAATCTTGTTTCAGCCCAGGGTTGCGATAGCCTAGTACATGTATCGCTATCATATTTAGAGACACCTACTACAAGAGATGATTTTATCGTCACTAAGTCTAACTCTAACAAAATAGATGTACTGGAAAATGATATGCTGAATTTTGACACAGAGGTTATAATAAGCATTACCGACTCTAAATATGTGGATGAAGTTAGAGTAAATGACAGAGATGAAATAGAATTTGTTATCGACCCTAACCATAGTGGTCTTTCTACTATAGAATATGAAGTATGTGTAGAAGACTGTGATTTATGCCAGAGAGCTTTGGTTACTATCACTACTGAGAGTGATGGTTTTGATGAAGATGTTATCACACCTAATAATGATGGTTACAATGAGGTACTAGTTGTAAGTGGCTATTCTGAGTATGAAACAATACCAGAATCCAGCATAAACATTATAAATAGATGGGGCCAAGTGGTCTATAGCACAGAGAATTATAGTAATGATTGGGCAGGATATAAGCATGGAGATACTTCTAGCCCCCTTCCTGAAGGTGTCTATTATTATCACTTACTCTACAGTAATGGAAAATCCGTGATGGGTAGCAGATCACTCATCAGGTAGAATAAAAGAAGCAAAGTACTTGTCACTTTTAGGGATTGGGCAGATGCATTATTGGGTTGGCATTCTTTTTTCAACTTAAATAATTGGAGTTATTCCCCACTTTAAAAATCAATAATTGAATCCCAAGAAAACAGGTATAGCACTTATATTTCTACTTTGGATGTGCTGTTCTAAGGGAATAGCACAACAACTTCCTCTATTTACTCAGTATAGTGAATATGGGGGACTTATTAATGCTTCTCACCTTCCCTTTCAGATATATCACTCTAAGAAGAAATCCCTGTATGGAGCTGCCTACAGAGACCAGTGGACTAACCTCCCTGATCGTCCTCGAACAATGGCCGTACGAATAGAATCAGCTACCACTTATAAAAAAGGAGTCAATCTGATCTATGGTGGATATCTTCTGAATGATAGAATCGGGGTATTTCAGACAACAGAGGTCAAAGCAAGGCTTGGAGGTTTTTTTAGGACAACTAACTCAAAGTATAAAACAGGAGGTATAGCAATAGGAATCAATTTCGGCGCTGGTCAGTACAGAGTTGACTTAGCCAACCTTGCTTACACAGACATTGACCCCATCTTATTTCAAGATAATACTGCTGTAATATATCCAGATGTAGGTATAGGCATTTCTTATGTTGGGCAGTTTGAGAATGATGATTATCTACAAGTAGGACTATCCATTCCTCAGATGTTTGGCCTTGATCATACTTATACAAATGATAGGAAGGAGTTTGATGTAAAAAGAGTAGCCCATTACTATCTGACTAGTTCTTACTACAAAATTCTTAGTGAGGATACTTACATAGAGTTATCAGGCTGGGCTAAAAGGGTGAAAAATCTGGATATGAATTATGATTTTCTATTTAGATATAAGTTCTCAGAGCATATGTGGTTAGGCATCGGTGCTAACTCTAGTGCAATAGTGCATACTGAAATTGGAGCTATAATGAAGTACGGATCCAATGGCGAATTCCGATTAGGTTATTCTTACAATCCTACTCTCTATTCTCACTCGGTCATATTTGGAAACATACATGAGGTGGCTTTATCCTTCTCTATAAAATAACAAAACGCAGATACTGTAAGTATTACCGACACGTATAAAAGTCTTGTTACTAATCTGAATGACTCAGTAAAATACACTTCCTTTAGACTTACATAATAAATAAAAAAAAGACTAGCTACAAGCGTAACTAGTCTTTGACGATAATAAACCAAAAATTATAAACTCGATCTCACTGAGTTAATTGTTTTTGGCTCTTTAATTACTCAATTACAATCATATGTTTTGTAGCTGTGTATTCTCCTGCTTCTAACTTGTAGTAGATTACTCCAGCTGTCAATCTCTCATTTTGTACAGTAATAGTATTAGCGCCTCTCTCCCCTGTTGTCTGGATCACTTCTAATACTTTTCCT
>CALLAE010000060.1 GCA_938002665.1 uncultured Saprospiraceae bacterium
ATATGGAGGCAGCAGAAGCAGGCATGGTCACAGCTTCAGGGATGGCAGCTGTATTTACTAGTATGGCGAGCCTACTTACAGCTGGAGATCATATAATTTCTTGCAAGTCTATTTTCGGTAATTCCAGCTATATCCTAAAGAACATCTTACCTGCCTGGGGTATAGAGGTCAGCTTTGTAGATATCCATGATACAGAAGGATGGGAAGCGGCCTTTAAAAAGAATACCAAAATGCTCTTTCTAGAAACACCTTCTAATCCCACCCTGAAGACGGTAGACCTAGCTAGCCTAGGAGAGTTATGCAAAGCGCATAAGGTTATATTTTCTGTGGACAATTGCTTTGCAACGCCTTACTTGCAGCAGCCTACAGTTTTCGGTGCTGATCTTGTCATTCATTCTGCAACAAAATATATAGATGGTCAGGGTCGTGTTCTAGGTGGAGCGATTGTAGGAAAAAAAGAGCTGGTCAGTCAATGTTATGATTTTGTCAGAAGAACCGGTGCTGCTCTATCCCCATTCAATGCATGGATCTTATCCAAAAGTCTAGAGACACTAGCCCTCAGAATGGACAGACATTGCTCTAACGCTTCCGCTCTTGCCGAATACTTATATAATCACAAAGAAATTAGAACAGTAAGTTATCCACATCATCACTCCTATCCTCAACTGAGTCTTGCACAAAAACAAATGCGACAAGGTGGTGGGCTGGTCGGATGTGAGTTGGCAGGTGGTCTCGAGCAAGGTGTAAAATTTATCAATGCACTAAAGCTACATTCCAAAACTGCTAACCTAGGAGACTCTCGAAGCATAGCAACACATCCTGCCTCTACCACCCATTCCAAACTGAATGATGAGGA
Organism: uncultured Saprospiraceae bacterium; assembly: GCA_938002665.1. Classification (GTDB taxonomy): domain Bacteria; phylum Bacteroidota; class Bacteroidia; order Chitinophagales; family Saprospiraceae; genus RFSX01. Next base: position 857 of record CALLAE010000060.1, read on the forward strand.
GCAAATGGATATCGGCATAACACCAGGCTACCTGAGATTTTCTGTTGGTCTAGAACACATAGACGACATCATAGCTGACATAGACCAAGCCTTATTCCAAGCTAAAAACTAACAACCATGCCACTCAATATATACAAACACAATCAGGACTTCTTACTAGAATCTGGCGCACACATTTCAGATCTTAGAATAGCTTACCATACCTATGGAGAACTCAATGCCGCCAAGGATAATATTATCTGGGTCTTCCATGCACTGACTGCTAATAGCGAGGTGCTAGAATGGTGGCCAGGACTCTTTGGTGAAGATGAATTGTTTTCGCCACAACGGCATTTTATTATCTGTGCTAATGTTCTAGGCTCTCCCTATGGAACCTCACAGCCTGAGTCACTGGAGTTCCCACAGTTCTCAGTAAGGGACATCGTCGCAGCGCATTACATTCTGGCTGAGGCTTTGGACATAGATAAGATCAGCGTCGCAATAGGTGGCTCATTCGGTGGTAACCAAGCCTTAGAATTTGCTTATGGGTACAAAGGAGAAATAGCTAAACTCATACTGATCGCTTCCTCCGCTAAAGAATCTGCCTGGTCTATCGCTGTCCATGAAACCCAAAGGATGGCTATGCGCAGTGATCATAGTTTTGGTCGTAAGGGGGAAGGCAAAGAAGGCATGGCAGCGGCAAGAGCGATAGGCATGCTCACTTACAGAACCTCGCAAGCTTTTATAGAAACACAAACAGATCAGCAAGAAAAGCTAGATAACTTCAGAGCTTCTTCCTACATACAATACCAAGGAGATAAATTTATAAAGAGATTCAATGCCCTCTCCTATTATTATCTGACTAAGTGCCTAGATACCCATAACCTGGGCAGAGGTAGAGGTGGCCTTCAGAAAGCTTTGGGAAGTATTCAGATAGATACTCTAATTATTTCTATCAGCACTGATCTACTGATTCCTCCTGCCCTCCAAAAGAGCTTGGCAGAATCCCTCCCCAATAGCACTTACAAAGAAATAGATTCTGAGTATGGGCATGATGGATTCCTTATAGAAACAGCAACCCTATCAAAGACGATAGGAAAATTTCTAACAGATAAAAAAGTAAGAAGAACGGTCATGAAATTTGGGGGTTCTTCACTAAAAAATGGGGCGCCTGTAGCAAGAGCTATGGAACTTATAAAAGCAGAAGCAGCACAGCATCCTGTAGCTATAGTTGTCTCCGCAAGAGGCAAGACAACTGACAAACTATTACAGCTCTACCAGCTTGCAGTGGCAGGAAGCGACTATAACCCTGAACTATCCGAACTTATCCAAGAACAAGCTGCTCTCACTGAGCGAGTAGATTTTCAGACCTACGGAAAAAGACTGGATGCACTTCTTTCCTCTCTAAAGATTCTGAAAACAGAAGTGCCTTCAGCCAAAAATGAAATCCTCGCGCAGGGGGAACTTATGAGTGCCGCTGGCATAACAGCGCTGCTGAATGAACAAAATATCAACGCTAAATTTATAGACGCTAGAAAGCTCATAAAGACCATCCACAATGGCGAAGAAGACGAAGTAAATCTTATTGTCTCCAAACAAAAAACCAAAGAAGTATTTTCTAAACTAGAACCTGAAGCCATACCTATCATTACTGGCTTTATCGCTGCTGACCAGCAAGGGACTACAACGACTCTCGGAAGAAACGGAAGTAACTATACAGCTAGCCTCATAGCTACTTTTATTTCTGCTTCTGAAATTCAAAACTGGACTGATGTCAATGGTGTCTATAGTGCTCATCCGAAATATGTCAAAGCCGCTGTACAAATTCCACATCTCAGCTATAGGGAAGCTAATGAGCTAGCAAATTTTGGTGCTAGTGTCCTGCATTCTAAGACTATACTTCCATTAATGAAAACGAACATTCCATTAAAAATATATAATAGCTATTCAGAAAATCCGATGGGCACTACAATAGACCAAGCAGGCTCTGGCAAAGGCATCAAGGCTATCTCCTTAATAGAGGATGTTTCTTTAGTGAGCCTAGAAGGGCTAGGACTTTCTGGCAAGGTAGGAATAGACGCTAGAATCTTCTCAGTACTCAGTACTCACAATATCAGCGTAAGACTGATTTCTCAAGCCTCAGCAGAAAGAGGTATCGGATTTGTTATAAATTCTGAAATGGCTGAGCGCGCAGGAAGTTTATTAAGAGAAGAATTTAGGGAAGAATTAATGACCGAAGATATATCTCACATCAAGGTCAATAATCAGATTGCTATAATAGCAATAACCGGAAGGCACAACTATGCATTAGAGAAGGCCATAGAAGGCTTGCGTAAAAATAAGATATGGATACATCTATTTAGCAACAGTATATCTGGAGAAAATATATCCTTAGTCATTTCTAGCAAGCAAGCACATAAAGCACTGAACATTGTTCATGAGTATGTGCTCATGGAATCGAAAGCTCCAAGGGAAGCATCATCAGCTTAGTGCAGAAAACATCCTTAGTCAACCTGCTCTACTGTTCCATTAAGGCGGCTTGTTTCTGCCTTAAACGCCATTACGTGACTCTCTACTGAGGCATCAATTGATGAAGACAATAGAGATGCGTCTCGTTTCTTAACTGCTTTTATAAAATCTGCTAATAAATTCCAGTCTCCTCCACCGTGGCCATCTGAATCCATTTTCCATTCTGTCTTTTCGCCAGTCAGAAAATCAGTATGGACAAACTGTTTCATATCGCCCACTATATCTCCATGACTGCCCATAATTCTAGTTCTTCTACCGGCGTAGGAGGTAAACGCCTCCATACTAAAAGAGGCTGTTATCCCACCTTCAAATTCCATATTAGCTACATAGTGATCCGGCTGATCATTGTCCATCTGATATACACAGCGTCCGTAATTAGTATTGCGCAGATATTCGGTGATAGCCTCTCCATGCTTAGACTTGTCATCTGGAAGATCAAATGCATACGTCCAGCCACTATCTGTATTGTATATTTTCAATGCACTGTAAGGACATTCCTTTTCTACAGCACAACCATCTATACATCTCGGCGTCGCTCCCTCCGGCATATTTTCTTTTCTAAACCAAGACAGATCCCCAAAGGCTGAAATTTTATTGCATGGCTTATCTACCAGCCACCTTAGGATATCTAAATCATGACAAGACTTAGCCAGAATTATAGGCGTAGTCTCTTTACTATTATGCCAGTTACCTCTCACGAAACTATGAGACATATGTACATGCTCTATAGGCTCGAAATGTTGTATACTAATCAGTTCACCTATCTTACCTTGCTTAATATAGTCTCGCAATTCCATAAAGTAAGGTGCATACCTGAGTACATGACATACCGCTACTATTAGACCTGTCTCTTGTGCCTTATCCAGTATATCTTTGCACTGTTCCTCAGTGGGCGAAATGGGTTTTTCCAATAAGACATGATAACCCATCTCCAGTGCTTTCATACAAGGACCATAATGAAGATCATCAGGCGTGGTAATAATTATCGCGTCTGCAAATTTTGGTCGCTCAAAGACATGTTCCCAAGTTTTAAAATAATTGCCCTGCTCTATCTTATGTGCTTTTACATAGCGCTTATTTCTGATTTTGATAGGCTCAGCGACGCCTACTATATCTAACACATCAGGATATTTCAGCGCAAAGTTGCCATACATATTTCCTCTGTTTCCTGCCCCACAGGTGATGGCCTTCACTGGATTTCTCGGTCCTTCCCAGTCAGAAAAATCTGGCAGATGTAAGGGCTCATTGTTCTCATCATAACCCTCAAGAGCGCCAGTAAATAATCCTCCGGTAGCAAGACCAAGGGCTTTCATCATATTTCTTCTAGTGACCTGTTTCATACTTCTAATTTAACCTATCTTCGCGACTTGTTCTTATATCCATAGCTAGATAATTATGATGAGGTTTTTATTGGTATTCTTTATTACGTTTTTTTCAGTTAGTTCAGATCAGTCCTTAAGGGCACAACAGAAAGATTTTAGTGGCGTAGAAGTTTCTGTAGACCAAGACAGATTTGTCGACTTTCTAAGACAGCAGCCTTATGAAAGAGATAATCATACAATAGGATTAAGAATAGGCTTCTACGGAAAAGCAGCTAACCACACCTACCTAGGCTTGCCTTGGGTAAGAGAAAATATAGATGCTTTCTTGATTGATAACTTATTACACAATAGAGGCTTCCAGCCAGAAGTGATCTCTCATAATTTTGCGATAACTATTAATGGTTTCAGTCCTTCGTATATATCAGATCAGACTTTACTTTTTGATGCGGCACAGCTATCAGGATATGATTTTCTACAAGACAGGCCCTTTTCTTCTTTTACAGGGATTAGAAGTTCGCGGAGACTAGAGGGCAGCAAGTTGTTTGCCCACTCTGCGCATAGACTAGATATGGCCATAAGTACCTCCTTCACTTTTGGCTTTGCAAGCTTCGGGATGATACAAGGGATAGAAAATCTCTTTGGAGGAAATAGACCAGAAGCTAATCTCTGGAAAAGAGATGAAACCAAAGTTTATCCCACTGGACAAACCATGCCCAAAGGCTTACCAGTATTAATGTATTCTTTTTCTTACGAAGCAGTAGTGCTAAGGCCTATCAGAAAAATAGTGATACAACTGAGACCAGAAGTTAATCTCGGAACCTACACCAATGTAGGAGTGGGTATGGATATAGGCAAGGTGATGAACGTAGAAAAAAACGTCGACAACCTAGGCTACACTGATGCTAATAATCCCAGTCTTCTAAAAGTAAATAATGAAAATATAGGCATAGCAATCTCAGCAGGCTTTACTGCCAGAGCAGTGCTCTATAATGCCCACCTGAATGGTATTTACTCTGCTAATCCTGATCATTATATCTCACTACAAGACACCAGAAAACTAGTTCTAGAAACCTATGTCGGTGCTAAAATCCAGTTGCTCAAAAAAATAGAGTTCTCCATGTCTATCAATAGCCGAACATCAGAGTTTAAATTAGCTGAAAAGAAAACACCTTATTGGGGGACTTTGGGTATGAAATATCTTATTGCTCCTGAGGGGGAGGGATGTTATGATTAAGAAGTATAAGATTAAGTATAAGTGCTAGGGGTGAATGGGTTTAGTGGGTTTAGTGGGTTTAGTGGGTTTAGTGGGTTCAATGGGTTTAGTGGGTTCAATGGGTTTAGTGGGTTCAAGGGTTTAAGCTTACTCTTCTTCATCAGTTCCTATTTTTTCAAAAAGGGACAAGACAAAATCACAGGTAATTTCTAGAGTCTCTAGTTTTTCTATTACGGCTAATTTTTCCGGTACTGTATTCCAGTAGTACGGTGTCATTTTGAGAAGAGAAAGAATATGTTCTTTGTTCTTTAGCTCTATGGAATACTTTAGGCCACTGAGACTGACTCTTTGGAAAGCTGCGCTGAGTTGTTCAGATGGATTATAATTGTGGGGTTTATAATTATCGTAGACTTTTAGGGCGAGCTCTTTGAGGTGCTCGGGTCCAGCAGAGACCACTAATAAATACCCTTCGTCTCTTAGTACTCTTTCAAATTCTGCCGAATACAGGGGAGAGAAAACTGTCTGGATGATATCTACAGATTCTTCTTCTAAGGGGATATCTTGGACATTGGCGATAAAGCAAGAGAGATCTTTATACTTTTTTGCAGCAGCTTTTATTGCAGGCTTAGATACATCAAAGCCATAACAATCTTCGATTTCTAGTTCTGCCAGCTCATGCATCTTTGCAGTATAAAAGCCTTCTCCACAGCAGGAGTCTAGCAAAGTGATGCCTGCAGGACCTAGATCCAAAATCAAAGCTTGCATTCTCTCTACCAGACTATCATAATAACCGGCTTCTAGAAACTGACGTCTAGCGACTATCATTTCTTTGTTATCACCTGGTTCTTTGGAGCGCTTCTTATTAGCGACAAGCAGATTGACATAGCCTTCTTTCGCTTGGTCATAACTATGATTGTTATCACAACTAAATATCCTATTCTCTAACTCCAAAGGAGACTTACAGACAGGACATAATAAATACTCGAACATAAATGATAACTTTTACAAAAATAGGCCTAACCCAAATGAGTCAACAAAGAAAGTTAAAAAAGTCAACAAGTAGTCTAGTTAAGAAACTTCGAACCTGCACACATATTTATACTTCAATAATCTATTAGTTGTATATTGAAATTACTTACAGAAAACTGAGAGCTTAATTATCTTCTCAGATATGTAAAATAATTACAAAGAGCATTATGAACTATAAATATTTCGCAACTATCTCTTTTCTAGTGATCAGTCAACTCCTATTGTCACAAACAGAAACTTGCCCCCAAAATCTAAATCACCCAGACAATCACATCATAACTCAAGTCATAGGAACAGACACTATCTATAGGGAATACATTTTAAAAGTTCCTACAAGTTATCAAGAAGATATACCCACTGCTTTAGTGTTCAATTTACATGGCTTTGGTGGTTGTGCCACAGACTATTCCATTGCAATAGGAAATTTCTATAACTTCAAGGAATTGGCGAATTCAGAAAATATTATCGTTGCCTATCCGCAAGGGGCCTATAGACAAGAAAAAGAAGAAACTTACTGGGAGCCAGGAGATACGGGATCTGATAATATCTACGAAAATGACGTTTACTTCTTTGACCAACTAATATTGGATATAGAAGCGGAATATAACATTGACAAAAGTATGATCTATGCTTGTGGCTATTCTAATGGTGGGATGATGGCCTACAGTCTTGCCTGCAACAGAAGCCAAGTCTTTTCTGCGATAGGGATTATGTCAGGAACCATGCTGGAAGAGGATTGTGCTCTAGAACAGCCCGTCCCTATTATAAAATTCCATGGGATAGAGGATGGTGTATTGCCTTATGAGGGCAACTTCTGGTTTCAGTCGGTGGAAGAGGTTGTAGATTTCTGGCTTGATAAAAACGAAATACCGCAAAGCAGTAAGTTTTCTTCTGAACTCAATGAAGGTAAAGTTAATCTGGATACATACTCTGGAGGTAATTCTAATTGCTTGAGTCTTTACACCATTAGAGAAGAGAATGACAAACCAGGTGGCCATGTTTGGTTTAGTGACAACATAGAGGGCAGCTCCCCCAACGAAGTAATGTGGAATTTCTTTCAAGACAACTGTAACTCCATCAGCTCCAATATTAACAGCAAGTTAGATCAGGTGAGAATCTCTCCAAACCCTGTTGTAGACAAATTAGAAATAACCCATGCTCAGAACAGAGATTTCAGTCTACATAGTATGGATGGTCGACTAATATTAACAGGCACCTTAGATTCTTACGCTGCCAGCATAAATCTGGAGCTGTTAGACTCAGGCATGTATATTATGAAGATTGGGAATATAGCTCATCGACTGGTTAAACTATAGTTTGTCATCAAATACAATTAGCACCCATTCTATGGAAGAGATCTTGTTAAAACTTAAACACAATAAGCTGCGCTATATATTATGCAATAAAATTAACCTCCAACCTTATAATCAGCCAATAATTACTCAGGCCAATACTGATACTAATTCTGCCTCTATCGTTCTTGACTTTGATGGTACATACCTAAAAGTAGAAGCAAAATGTAGACTTTTAGGTTCTGATTATTTTTTTCCACTGTCCTTAAATCTTTTGAGTAGAGACAAAGAGTTCAGCCATAATAATAGGATAGATGTTCCTCCTTCTGAACTCAAAGCCATCGAATTTTTAAAACCAGAAAATAAAAACTTGAATGCTCAGAATAATGAAAATGCTTCAATGGTCTTTCTTGAATTAAGATCTGGAAATTGCATCTGCATCATTGGTTATGAAAGTGATACTCAAAGTATACCTAGCTTAGGAATTCATTTCTTTGAAAACAAGAAAAAATTCTCCGAAAGAGAGTATTTTAAATACTACAAAAAAATATCCGAATACATCTTAAGCGAACTGCATACATCCATCTAGTTGAGATTAGAAAATGGTCGAACTAAAAATAATATTACTGGGTCTTATACTTCACTTCATTGCTCAATGCTATCATGCACTAAAGACTAAAACATTCAAAACGTCTCGAAGTATAATGTGGAGCGCCATTTCCATATTTATTCTGACTGGCCTAGCCCTCACTCTTTTTAATTTTTATTCAAGAGAAGCTTCAGGCAGTTGCGGAACAAAAGCATTCAATCCTTTTTACAATCATTGCCGTTTATGGCAGCGTAATTAACGTAATACTATATGTAACTACCGAGATGATTTTCAGAATGATTAGGGGTATAAGTAGGCTTGCAAAATAACTCTTGTAGTTGCAAAGCAGCTACAACTCCATCCCCTCACTATCCACCATATCCATGTAGCGTTTCATCTTTTTCAGAATGACTTTCAGATGATGTGTCTCTTCTCTGGTCACTAAAGAAATAGCCAAGCCCTGCGCATCAGCGCGCCCAGTCCGCCCTACTCTGTGCACAAAGTCCTTAGGGCTCCTCGGCAACTCATAATTGATAACATAAGGCAACTTATCGATATCGATTCCTCTAGAAATCAGATCTGTAGCAACCAAGACTCTGAGCTCTCCTGACTTAAATTTTCTCAATGCTGTAGTCCTAGCACCTTGGCTTTTCTTTCCATGTATAGCCAGCGCCTCAATGCCATTTTTTCCTAGCTTGTTCGCTACCCTATCTGCCTTACGGCCTGAGGAAGTAAAGACCAATACCTGATGCATATCTTTATCCTGGATCAGATGCCTGAGGAAGGGACCTTTGCGCTCATCGCTCACGAAATAGCCTGCCAAATTTATCTGCGCTTCTGCCTCCACTTGCTCTTCTATCTCAATAACCACAGGATCACCTAGCATCACTTCTTTAATGCCATCTAACTGCTTACTTAAGGTTGCTGAGAATAAAAGGTTTTGCCGTTGCTGAGGCAGAAGTTTAAATATCTCTTGCATCTCTGCTTTGAAACCTAGATTCAACATCTTATCCGCTTCATCTAGAACCAAGGTTTTCACTTTTGATAGATCAACAGCATTCGATCTTTGCAAGTCCAATAATCTGCCTGGAGTCGCAACTAATATTTCAACACCGTAGAGCGCTTTCATCTGAGGATTGATAGAAACGCCACCATAGACTGCCAGCGACTTGATGTCCCATGGAAGAGACTGTGACAGAGCACTGAACACCTCAACTAACTGAGCAGCTAATTCTCTTGTCGGCACAAGTACGAGGACTTTGGGTTGCCTATTCCTGCTCCGTTCAGGAGAAGCCAGCATTTGATTTAATATGGGAATTGCAAAGCTTGCCGTTTTTCCTGATCCAGTCTTGGCTATCCCTAGTAGATCTTTTCCTGCCAATACCACAGGAATAGCCTGCGCTTGAATAGCTGTCGGCAGCTCATATCCCAATGCACTGATATTTCTTAGAATAGAAGGATGGAGTTGGAATTTCGAAAATGGCATTTATAGGAATTATTGAATGAGCTATTATTCATTAAGTGTAGGTCAGCTGCAAGATGATTAATGACTAATTAGCATGCCTGAGTTCACAGCGTAAAAGTAGCTTAATTAGTCAGAAGCGTTTCATTTATTCATAAAAGGGAGGCATCTAGTCCATCTCAAAATAACTTTCCCCAGAATCCAAGCTCTCGTTTTTTTCAATTTGCTCTGTGGCTCTGTGTTAGCCCATCGCCGAAACCTTCTTCCCATCCGGTCCTACCCAGTAAGGATACCAGACAATAATAGGTTCAGAAACCATAACATCAGAACGTCGAGGTTTTATTTCTTTCTTGGTCACTTCTTCTCCTGCCTGCTCCCATTTCGTAGAGATCTCAGAGACTTTGTCTTTTAGTTCGTTCTCTAATTCTATCTTAGCCATATCCAGCACTTCTAGATCCTCCTCCGCTTCTTGCACCCGCTCTGCTGCCTTTCTTGCCATTCTTCTTTTGGTAGAAACCGAACTCATAGATCGCCTACGCTTACCGAAAACTCCACCAAAGACTGTCTCTACGACATTGAACAATTCATCATTCCGTCTGCTCCTCCTATCCGCTTGCGCTTCATCTAGGTCGCGCTCTTCTTTTCGTATCTTTTCATCTAGCTTAGCAAATTTCGCTTCATACTTATCATGCAACTTATCTACTTCTTCATCTCTAGCTTCCCGAGCTTTCATCTGGAGGCGCATGCGAAAGGCTTCTTCGCTCTCATCATCAGACTGATATATCTCTAAGTCCTCGTGTTCCATAGTATACATTCGTTGGTTGTGATATAACCAGTCAGAAAAAGCATCTTCTATCTTCCCTAACTCCTTGGCTGTATTCATCGTTTGTGGCACTGGCCCAAACTCTACTCCTACATTATCAGGATGGTCTGGAGAAGAAAGCAAAGCCTTCTCCCAGTTAGAAATCTTGAGCGCCTCATCCCAGTCCGCTCTGCCAAACTCGTCTGGAGCATCTACAAGAAAGGCCAGCTCATTGACTTTATCCACGCGTCTCTTTTCATCATAGAACCTGACCTTGGCAGTAGCAAGTAGCTGAGGTTGATATTGTATTTTATTAGCACCTCCACTATTCATCCCAGCCTCGCTTGCAGATTTCCACAAAGCAAAATAGCGCTGCTGTATCTTATGATCTAAAGATGGCGCAACCTCTACTTTAGTTTGTTCAGAGATGGCTGCCTTGGTTCTTCCCACTTCGGCAATACTGGAGCTGTAAACTTTCTGTGCTGCACTTTTCTTTGCAGCCATCAGTTCTTTGACCTGAGGACGGGTCATAGGCCCACGTAGGTAAGACATCGCCCATCTTGTATGATAGACGGTGGGTTCATCATCGTGGACATTATGCATGAGAAAGACTCTAGAATTGAGTCCAGTGATTATCTTATCGAAATCCAATTGTTTACCGCCTGCTTCGGCGATGGCTCCTTGCAGTCCCTCTAGCACTCTCATCTTATCTCTTTCAGTCTGCAGCTTTCCTATAAACCAAGTACCGGCATTGGACAAGCCTTTGTAATCTATATCCACAGGATTCTGTGTAACGAGCACGGAGCCTACCCCATAGGCGCGGGCTTGCTTGAGGAGGGTGAGCAGTGGCTTCTTTGAGGGAGGATTAGCAGTGGGTGGAAAGTACCCAAAGATCTCATCGAAGTACATCAGACTTCTCAGACTGGTCGTTCCTGATTGTCTGCGCATCCAGCTTATCAGACTATTAAGCAATAGTGTAACGAAGAACATGCGTTCGCTCTCCGAAAGATGAGAGATATAGAAGATACTGTGCTTGGGTTGTCCATCAGCTGTATAGTAGAGCTTGTCTATATCTAGGTCTTCTCCTTGCAACCAATACTTAAACTGCGGGGAGGCAATTAACGTATTGAAATCCATTGCAAGATTGAATCTATCTTTAGCGGGAAAGAAAGTCTCTATGTCGAAAACTCCTAATTGCTGCATGGGTGGCGACTGGATACTTTTTATCAAAGTGGCCAGGTCTAAATCTTTGCCTGCTCTCCAGTAATGCTCAAAGAGATTAGCCAATAGAATGCCTTCTCTACTTCTGACCGGGTCCTCCTTACTTTCTATCATACCGAGCAGAGCAGCGACGGTGCCTTGGATTCTTTCTCTAAGCATTTCGGAATCTGTATCGAAGTCTTCTCCTGCCTTGTATACAGGGGCGGCAAATGAGCCCATGATATTTATAGGAATACCAGAGTCTGAGCCAGGCGTATAGATAGTGACATCCACAGCTTCCTTCAGCATACTGATACGATCTTTAGTCTGACCCCAACTAGCTAAGCCCTGTTCCCACTTACCTGCCATGGAACTGGCATATTCTGCTACAGTCATCCCTTTGCGACCTGCATCATCTACATTGATCCATTTTTCAAAATCTGCAGGCTGTAGATTTTCGAACTGAAGCATGAGATTAGTCATATCACCTTTAGGATCTATGATAAGGGCGGGAACTTTGTCTATGGCAGCCTCTTCTAGCAGTCCTATACATAAGCCAGTCTTACCACTACCTGTCATCCCTACGCAGACCGCATGGGTAGTAAGATCACGTGCATCATAATTAACAGCTTCAGGTGTGACTGCCTTGTTATCAATATCATACTTTGCTCCTAGATAGAAAGAGCCTAATTTTTCTGGAGGTAAATTCACCATAGTTCATTATAATTTGAACAGGCAAAATAGCAAGAAATTATATTAATTATTTTAACAATATGACTTCTATAACTAACAGTAGGCAACTAGTCTTGCTTATACTATGATATGAGATCTAAAAATGAAATGTGTTAACAAATAGAAGCATAGAAACGTTTGTCTAATTGTGTTGCAAACCTAGGGTGATCATTACTGTACGAATCATTTTCGTACGCAAACAACTAGCTATTTCTTTATCACTTTGAAATACTTAAAGACTCCATCAGATTCGATCATAAAAACATAAGGACCTTCTTCTAGATCATGCACTCGAATAACATATTCATTGCGGTATTCTGATAGCAGTCTGAGACCTATATCATATATTCCTACTCTAAAATCTCTTTCTATTCCTTCCAGATAAAGATAATCGTGAACTGGATTAGGGAATACAGCTAACTCCATAAATACATCCAGTTCGTTCACTGCATCAGGATAAGAACATTCAGGATGCGGGACCTGAGAAGCCAGCCCTTGATATTCTAGAGTGGTATCTGAATAACATTGCAGGCTACCAAAACATCCATCGGCCACAATACAGCACAACTCTCCCGTGAGCGCTTCAGAAGTACTTCCTATGCCTTCTATAATAGTGCCTAAGGTAGAAAGGTTATCATTATGGGCGAGAGGTTCAGTTACAAGAGTTTTTCTGAGCACTCCTGATAACTCTACTTCTCCTACTTCAGTAATAAGTGACTTGAGTAATAAGGGATCAGAATCATCTTCTGCATTTAGATAGGACGAAAAGATACCTTGATTAACTGGATAATAATGTGACAAAGTATCACCAACATCTAAAGTGAAGTCATACAAAAGATAGAAAAGTGAGTCCTGCAAAAAATATACTTTTCCAGCATTCTCATTGACGATAAGACTGTCTCCATGACCTGCGATTACAGAACATTCTCTACCATCAACAACAGTCTCATCTACTACCCTAAACTGCATATGATTCCCTTCACAAAATTCTGACCAGCCTTCATAATTCCATACAGCATCTAGGGGTGCAAAAGATTTTGGCAAGGTAACACAATCAGGATTTGGCATAAGAAAATCATACGAGCTGATATATTCCCCTACACTACTACTGTAACAATGCAGGCCTCCCACACAACCATCTGCGACAAACTGACACTGCCCACCAGTCAAACTAGACCCTAGGCTTCCTACATCTTCAATAAAGCCAAAAAATCTTATGCAGTTCGCCTCACTATGCGCTCCTATCATCACCTCTTCACTAAGCTTAAAAAACTTTTTACTGCTACCAGACTCTAATTGCATTTCTGTGATGTCCTCTATTACCAATTTCAACTCCACAGGAGCACCTGTAGGACTTATGTTATTTCCTGCAGAAAAATAACCTCTATTTACAGGATCGTAATAAGTCATAGTATCACCCTTCTCAAGACTAAAATCATACATCAAATAAAAATCAGTCTCTTCTAAAAAATAAACTCTCCTGTTATCCTCCCACACAACTAGACTATCACCTGTAAAAGAATAATCATCAGGCAATTAGGCTTTGTAATAACTATATATGACCGAACAATCTTTACCATCTATCATCCTCTCATTTTCTACAACATATTGTACATGACCTACACATTCAAGTGATACTCTCTGATAGTTCCATGTTGCGCCAAGTGGAGCATAGCTTTTTTGTGCAATGCTTAGAAGAGGGATAAAAAAGAATAATACA
>CALLAE010000061.1 GCA_938002665.1 uncultured Saprospiraceae bacterium
CGTAAGAGAGGTCAGAATCTTTGGAAAATGATTCTGGGTGAGTTGAGGTTATGGGGTGGGAAAGCTGCTTGCTTTTCGCCTAGGTACAATAACAGCTACTGCACCACAACCTTCTTCACCACCGTTCCTTTCTCAGTATAGATACTGACATAGTAAAGGCCTGAGGGATACCCGCTGAGGTCCATTGTAACTTCTGAAGATGCGGAATGGAAGCTTACATGCTCTACCCCATGGGTATCAAGAAGTTCTATTCTATCAATATTCACTTTTCCAGAAGAAGAAATAGTAAGAGCTCCGCTCGTCGGATTAGGGAGCACTGTTATATCTGAGAGCGATAATCTGTCCAGATCTGAAATTGAACTAGGAATAAGACAGTCCGATACATCAGGATTCATATGAGCCAGCTGATAATGTCTGTAAAAACAAGTCAATTCTTCGTCTCCATAAGCACCCGAACAAAAATCTTTTGGCCATGCTACACCATGATAAGTACCTATATTTTCCATCCAAGTGATGGTCTGCTCAGGATTTTCTGTACAGGCGAGTACCCAGTAGCGCATCTTACTTCTGTCAGTCAGACGCATGGTGTCAGACTCTATCACCTCTAGTGGCTGATCTATATAGTCAGAGTAGAATAGGTCACCCACCTCTAGAGTAAAATCGTACAACAGCACTTCTTCCTGACTGACATCATAATCCTCTATGTAATAAATTTTTCGGCCTTCATTCTCTAGACTAAGTAACTTAGAGGATCTGGTGGGCCATCCGCCTCCATCTATTGCTAATATTTCTTCTGCTCTATTTTCTTTATACACATTACCTAATCCTGATACCTTTTTGAAGGCTTGCTTGAATATACCTTGCTCAGTATCATACTTTTGATAATGCCATCTATGGGTATAATAAGGTAGAGGAACATAAGGGGCTATCCCACCTATTATCTGCTCTAGTCCACCACAGCCAGCCTCTAGACAGCCTTCTGCATCTAGTCGGAGTAACTGGAGGTCATGATGAGAGATGTAAGTGGTACTATCTAGGTATTTTTTATCACTACGGGTACCAGCTACCAATAGGGTTCCATCTGGGAGTTCCTTAACATTGTAGAAATTAGTGAGTGCATTCCCAGTTGCTTCATCATCAAAGTCCCTAAATGCTCTGTCCCATATGACCTCGCCATTAGAGACATCCACTTTTCTTATATGAGAGCCCTGATGTGGACTATCAGAAAAACCAGCGACCAAGATGTTGTTATCTAATGACTCAGAGATATCTAGAATGCCTAATTGAACTTGAGCAAATCTTTGTATCCGTCTCCATCTAATTTCCTTTTCGTTATCTACAACAATTAGGTCATGACCAGGGTCAAAATCATTTGAGGTTGGTGTCAGGTATAGAATTACTTCATTACTGGAGGAAATTTTATGGTCCAGAAATATATACCTGTCAAAATAAAGTTCTGGTGGATTCCATCTAAAAAGTTGAGCACCTTCAGAATTGTAAATGGCATAGGTTCTATAATCAATTTCCTCTCCATTTTCCCATTCGTTATAATCAAACAGAAATGAGAAGTTCTCACTCGTGTCTAGGTCCGCATTCCACATTTCCATGTTCCTGTATCTAGGATTGATAAACACCAATGTATCAAAACTCAAGTCTTTATTATAATAAACCAATAAGCCTCTATAGTAGTTATCACTGATGCCATCATTTTCTGAAGTATCTCCATAGACGACGATCTTCTCATCATTCGCTATCGTCCCTCTTGGATAATACTTAAGAATGGGATAGTCAGGAGGATCTGCTAGATCATTGAGATCGTACTTGGAAGTTGCTTGCACCACTCCATCTAGACCCAACTTATACAATCTATATCCATCTCTAGACTCTAAGGTATCTAGCCGTTGTCTTCCCGCAACATAGATACTGGAATCTCTTAGCCAGCATCGGGTAGTAGGAGCGATGTCAGGATATCTTTTTGTCATCAGCACTTCTCCATCTACATTCAGTACGTAATAGTGCAGGCAAGGACCTGCATCACAACCTCCAGATCCTATTATATACACTAGCTCATCTATCACGAACATATTTCTCGCTGTCTCACTCACAGCATCGAAAAAGTCGTAAGTTTTAATAAAGGTCTTTTGGGAAAGTACTGTCCCCAAAGAGCAGATTACAAAAACTAAAAAAAATATTGTTCTCATATCCTAAAGATAAATAAAAGGAGAGGGAGCTAGTCCCTCTCCCGTATAAATTTCATATCATTATTCTGTGACGACAATCTTGTCTAAATGGATGATATTTTCTTCTTTGTCAGAAATAGTCAAAATATAAATCCCTGAGGACAATTCTGCGGAATCTATCACCTTTACTTTATTAGATTCTAATTGGCCAATATAAATAATGCTTCCAGACATATCACTCAATTTGAAATCGTAACTCGTATTTTCATTTTCCTCAATTACTAGATATATAGAGGACTGCTGCACGGGATTCGGATAACAAGATATCGTTCTATTAAGAGCTGCTTTTCTAGATCGCTCTTCTAGAGACGGATCTGCAAAAGGTACTGTTCTTTCTAAGCGTTCGCCAGCTATTAAATAAAGTATAGTCCGCGGATAGGCATTCAATCTTCCCTCTTGGAATCCTGCATTCCTAAGAAACTGTAGTTGGGAAGGACTGACCTCAGTCCTTCCATTAGAAAGAAAATCTACATAGATTTTCTGAGCTTCTATATAATTAGACTCTTCCTGGCTGCTAGTCACAATAGCATTCAGTTCTGCTATCGCAACGTCATACTCACTATATCTTATACTGATACTAGGCACAAAACTCCTGATATCAAATTCTGGTTGTGCCTTCATCAGATTCTTTAATTCTGTATGACTCATTTCAGTGTTTGCCTCCGCGGAATGAGCCAAGACCTTATCGCTCAATTGCTTGTACAAATCAACTTTTAATTGTGATACCGCGATCATTTCTCCATCATAAGATATCTAGATTATTAGATCTTGACTCCAAAGAAACGTCACCTTCTAAATAACATCCATCTGGATGATATTGACCAAAACTAATTCCAATTGAAAAAACAGCTAAGACCGTTAATAAATTTATTCTACATCTCATGACCTATCGATTTAAAAGTTCACATAATAAATTCCACTTTTCTCCTTCGAGCTGGCAAGGATCACAACCTTGGCACTCGCAACCATCATTATACTTATCGCCAACCGTCGCAGGATCGCCATCATCACAAGGAAGTGCCTCATGAATTATCTCACAGTTATATATATCAAAATAATCTCTGGTTCCTGAGCAGCCATCATCTACATCTGGAACTTCATTGACAACTATACAATTCTCAGCATCAAAGTAATCATAGGTTAGGTCACAGCCGTCATCAGGATCTGGAGGAACATTAGTTACAGAACAATCAGCATTGATGAGGTCCACAGTAAGAGGACAGCCATCGTTAGGATTTACATCTCCGCAGGGAATAGGTGTACCTATACATTCACAGTCTACTGTATATCTATCATTATATGTGTCAGGATCACCATCGTTACAAAAGTCTCCAGGACCGCCAGCTTGACTAGAGTCATCAGGCCAGCAATCATCTTCATCACAGACGCCATCTCCATCTGAGTCACCCAGACGGCAGCCTTCAGACCAGCCGACACAATTACAGTCTTCATCATAATAACTATGATGGGTCAATGGATCACCATCATCACATTCATCTCCTGGGCCATAGCTCTGATTAGGGTCTTCAGGCCAGCAATCGTTCTCATCACAGATACCATCACCGTCTGCATCTGGACCATCACAACAGGACTGTGTAACAAGATAGGTACAGTAGCTAGTTTCCTCTGCATTATTCATCGTCCAAGTAAATACTAATCCATCTTCACTTTCACAGCAAGGGATAGTTAGACAAGATGAAGCATGGACTCCTGAACTACTGGACATAGCAGTACCATCATCAGCTGAGCAGGTCATACTGAAACTAGAATAATTCCAAGGCGCTGCACCTTGTCCATCATTACAAAGAGTCATAGAGCCATTACTGGCATTTATAACTCTAAGATTTACTGAACAAGGATCAGAACCATCATTGGTAGGATTGAGTTGTGCCATAAAATCTTGACACAGCAATAAGCAGGCACCTGCAATAAGGTACCGAATGAACTTTTGATTCATAACTTTTAAAGTTTTTAGGTCATCACCTCCTTTATCTCTGCGCCACGAGAGGAGGTTATAAAAATAATTCTGCGCATATGGGTTGAGCAGAAGAGAAGACCTATCTTTGCAGCCTCTTTTTGTCGAGAGATCGAGGGTCTGCTACTGATACACCTGTACTGAGCGAACTCAGTGAGTCGAATGTATCAGCTATGTGGGCTCTCTTTTTTTTACCCAAACTTATATCTTACCCAGTTGCCACATTGACAGCTAGAGTCGCATTCCAGTCTTAAGAATATTAAAGCTATTAGGTTGTCACGTACTAAGGAAGCAGGTGAGCGGGAGGTTGTATTCTAAATCGTTAGTAATTTCAAAAAAAAAAAACCATTTCACCAAATCTTTCTATGTTTTAACATATAGAAGTTAGTTGTATTAGTTTTTTCTGATACATAAGATACTGTTAGTACGTTAGTTGAAATGAATGCCCCGCTTTATCCTTTTGTCAGAATTAGGATTAGTAGGATTTGGGGATTATAGGATTCGTATCTGAGTATCACCTACCACTTTTGTGAAGAGAGGGTCAAAATCTCTATAGGAGATTTTGGGGTGAGTTTTAATACTAACTTTCAACTCATCCCCGGCCCTTCTCTTACGAAGAGAAGGGAGCGCTACCCGCTCTGTCAACACCTACCCTCTTTTTCCAAGAGAGGGTCAAAATCTCCATAGGAGATTTGTGGGGTGAGTTAAAGATTTACTTGATTTAACTCACAACGTATCATTAAAAAACTATACGTTATGAATCAGAATAGTATGCAATACGATACTATGACTAAAACCAACCTATTCTACAACCACCACTCGCTTAGTCCATACCACCCTATCAGTACTATCATCAGCTATAAACTCTACAGAGTATATCGCTGATGGCAACCCACCTAACGATAACTCTAGCTCTCCTATCAGAATCTCCACATTTTTATGCAGCACCACTTGCCCTTGCATGTCCACGACATACAACTGACCTCGCTTACTTTCAGGAATCTCAACTGTCACTGGACCTGTAGTCGGACTAGGATAGACTGTGAGCTCTCTGCGCCACCACACAGTCTCTCCTACGATACTGACGATACTAGGGTCACACTTCTCTTCCTCATCTACACGGAAACGAGGGAAGTTAGGAAAGGAGCCTGTTGCAGAAATATAGGGTAGTCTTATACCTTGCTGTACCAGATCACAAGCGATGCCTTTTTCATCGGGCTTATTGATTACATGAAATGAATTACTACCACTCCCTGGTCGAATATAAATACGACAATCAGGGCCGAGTGCTGACTTAAAAAAACGTGTAGACAATGGATCCAAAACACCATTGTGCGCAGCTATAAATTCTAAACCATCCTCTAGTGGGTCTATATGCGTATCTAGCTGCCAAATACTATCACTCTTTATAAGGTATAAAAACTGCGAACTAGGACTCCACTCGCAGGTAGCAAACCACCAATTGACAGTATCTATTAGGTCAATAGAACCAATGTGATCTAGGACACCTTCTGTTCTATCAAAGTCATACAATTGCAGTCCATCGAATTCATTAAAATAAGCGTACTTAGTTCCATCAGGAGAAAATCTAGAATCGCCTGAGGCACTAGCATTCCAATGATACGCAGGTCCAACATCTAATTTCTCAACAAAGCTAAAACCTTGCTCATCTATCTGAAATAGATCAAAACCCTTTACCTTATCTGCAATAAGCACCCACCAATCTATACCATTAGAATGATTTATAGCAGATTGATAACCTGACAAATATTCATCTATATCGATAGACCTGTTCTTGTAGATGACATCACCAAGACCATTATCCTCTGACATACTTATATAACTGTACAGCAAAGTATCAGCTATTATATTTTGTCCATTGGGATGAAAGGAAATAATTTCATGAATAAGATAATACCCTTCCCTATTACTAGGATCAGGCAATATAATAACATCTTGTCTGCCAGGATATCCATTGCCGCAATCGCCTAGCCATAAGATATCGAAAAATTCACCAGCATTGATACTATCTCCATTCGGCATGATCTGATGCAGCCGGTTAGCCACTGCACAACCATTGGTATAGAACAATAAATTGCCAGCTTCATCACAGATACTCGCATTATTCTGATCAAACTCCAGCTCTCCCTCTCTTTCCTGGACGGCGAAGGGTCGCACATTGAAATCAAAAGCTGAAGCCTGAACGCCTTCCTTATTATCCTGATCTTTTCCAAAAGGCCAGTAATAGTCTCGTTTGTTTTGAGCTTGCATCGTAGACATGAGCAAACCCAACATAAATAATATGATTATTACTCTCATATATCCTCTTAATTAGAAAAGTAGATCGACAAATTATATTTGTCGATCTACATGATAAATATTAATGTTGTACAGTAAACTTCTTTGTTATGGTCTCTCGGCTATCTACAGTTATAGTCATAAGGTACATACCATTTGCTATACCAACTAATGGTATAGAGATAACAGCATCAGAACCATAGTGCTGATGACTTACCTGACGACCTTTCATATCCGTAACAGTTATATCTACCGTGTCGTAGTCCGCATCCCCCATACCTACCTGTACTATATCTGACGCAGGCGATGGGAACAAGGTAATATTCCAATCCTTCGGAATTTCTACTATATTTCTTTGATCAATTTCTGAGCTATCGCAGTCATTGTTTTCATAATCATAGTAGGCTTGCGTATGCAAGAGACCCTTTGCCCATTCTACTACCTCTCCATATTCCTGAGGACAATAATCAGCTACTACCCTAAGTTCTGATATATCAGTATTAGATAATTTTTCTGTGGCTATATACTTTACTATCTTAGTATAAGTAGATTCATATAGCGGTTCCAGTACTATGTCTCCGCAAGGTGGAAATGTGCTAATTGTGTTTTCACCTTCACCAGAAAGCTGGTTGTATTGACTCATGGCGATTGACTTTACATTTGTCTCAGTATTAGAAGAAGATAATCCCTCTGTGCCAGACATAGCTTGCCTGAGTATAGCCTCTTGTGTTGCCAATTCTGTAAGACGGCACTCAGGCACACAATCAGGTCGGCTATTAGGGCCGTGAGTCGCATAATACCTTCCCAATAGTAGTCTGAGTTGCATCCAGTAATCGTCTGCATCTAAACTCGCTATCGCCTCAGAAAATTCTTCAGGAGTCATTATACCATCGTAGCCGACATTGTTACTACATGGTAGCTCATTAAGTGATGGTCCATTCTGAGGATCAAAAAGGCCACCGTCATTATTTGGATCTACAAAAAGCTGTAGATTACCATTAGCTGGTTGGGTTTGGTCATATTCGAAACGACTAGCTTGAATATCAAAAGCACTAAGTCCTGGAGCTCTAGCTGCAGAACCTGATACCCTGAATAAATTTTGATGATGGGGCTGTATTCCTATTACAGATTCTATATTGAGATCAGTCCCCCCATTGAGGAAGTTATTACAAGTAATCCATTGCTCTCGGCCACTAGCTGGTTCTATAGAGAGGCCTTGATATAAAGCATAGATGTCATTGTCATCATAAGTATTCCCTTCAGATGAATAATTTAGTATTCCATTAAGTGGATTATTGGATATGAGATTCTGTTCTACTGTGTTTCCAGATCCTCCGCTGATTACAATTCCATTGCCTGTGCTTGTAGCCTGGGTCGTATTATCCACTACTTCACATCCATGCAGCGAGCCGACTCTTATAGAAGCTTGATGACCAGAACCGTAGATATAATTGTTCTCCAGCCTATGGTTGGCTGCAAAAAAAGTATTGATACCATAAGCATTGGGTTCTGTCGCAACAACTTCTATGCTATTATCCCATATTTCTGAATTTTCATTCAGCACAAAGGAGGTCTGTATACCTATCTTTTCTGCTCTTATAGTATTGTCTTCAATATCTGCACCATTAGGCAAAGATAAGATGATAGCTCGTTTTCCAAATCTTGGCATATCTCCTGTGCCATTTGGTGTCATGGAAAGTCCTTGTCCAAACTTATTCCGTGTAATAATCACATCTCCTCCATTAGCGAATAGACCCCAATTAAAATAATCTATTTCATTATTTTCAACATGCAATAAGCCCTTGGTAATTCTTGAGGTTATTGGTAACGTTGAAACAAATCGATTATTCTTAATGGTTGCTTCAGAACCTAACATATCTATCCCTTTAAGAACACCATGTAAAAAATAATTAGAATTATCTAGACTGCTTGCGCTTAAGTCTATGTCTTGACCATTAAGCACCCTTACTCCTACATCACATAAATCAAATATATTATTATCAAACTTTTCTACAGAGACAGATCCATTTAGTTCGATGGCTGCATATTCAGTAGTTGAGAAAGATTCAAAGAATTTAAAAGTACAGCTCTCTAAGCTAATAGAAGACCCAGACTCTGCTTTTATACCTTTCATTCCACCGCGGAAAATACAGTTTTCGAGTATTAATGTTGCCCCAGGCTCCAAGATCATAGAGTCCCAGAAATTTGATTGCCATAATTGTCCACATGGAATGAAGTTATAATCCTTAAGATGAAGTGTCACACCTGACCTGACAGTAATTTCAGCTCCAGGTTGCATGTAACAGGTCCTTCTTATTCCAGATGTTACATTGTCTGTCCAGTCAACATCTACTATCATATTCTCGACATTAAAAATGACAGGCTTAAGATTGTCGATAAAAAAATCTTGTGTTGACAATGGTGTTGTAGCTGAAAAATTAGGTACAGTTAAGTAATTACTATAAGGCACCACTTCTGGTATAACAAGAATGTCTTTAGTTTGACAAACAGTATTATTGAATTTTAACTCTGCAATTATAAATTCTTCCTCAAGAACAACATATGAAGGATGTGGATCAGGTGCTCTGCCTGAAATGAAAATAAAAACATCAAAAACATTCCCAGATAAATCTGTTGGGAGTTCTAATTCTATTGTCATTATATTTCTCTCGGGATCATTCATATCTTGAGTCTCTGTAACATTTGTTACATTAGAACCAGTTACATTAATTCCATCTATATGCTCAAACGCGAGAGTATTATAACTAAAAGTTAAAGTAGCAACTTCATCTTGCAATAAGGCCCTGTATTCAAAATTGACGGTAAAAAATAGTCTGTAGTCGTTAAAACAGACATTAGATAATACATTATTGTCGCCTTCTCCTTCACCAGTTAATTCCAAGGAATTATTAATAATCACAGGATTGCATTGACCATTTAGCTCACTACCAGATAACAATAAGACTACAAAGAGAAATCTAAATATTAAATTTTCCATAAAAAAGTTTTTAGGTCATCACCCCCTTTATCTCTGCGCCACGAGAGGAGGTTATAAAAATAATTCTGCGCTTATGGGTTGAGCAGAAGAGAAGACCTATCTTTGCAGCCTCTTTTAGCGATGAGATGGAGGGTCTGCTTCCGCCACGGGCGGATACGTGGGCTCTCTTTGTTTTTACCCATACTTATATCTTACCCAGTTGCCACATTGACAGCTAGAGTCGCATTCCAGTCTTAAGAATTATTAAAGCTATTAGGTTGTCACGTACTAAGCAAGCAGGTGAGCGGGAGGTTGTATTCTAAATCGTTAGTAATTTCAAAAAAAACCATTTCACCAAATCATTCTATGTTTTAACATATAGAAGTTAGTTGTATTAGTTTTTTCTGATACATAAGGTTCTGGTAGTAAGTTAGTTGGAGTGAAAATAGTATGTCTCCGAAATTTTAAAACTAACTCAAGAAGAGAGTTTGATAAATGTTCTCCTCTATCCAATTAGAACACCTATCCTCTCTTTCCAAGTGAAGGTCAAAATCTTCAAAGAAGATTTGAGGGTGAGTATCCACAGGTGCTTAGGTATCCACACTTGATATCTCACCAAGATTCTGTCTTAAAGCAGTTAGAAAGCTACCCTCCCTACCTCCTTTGTCTGAACTATGATTTTTAAGATTTCCAGATTTACATGATTCCTTCCTACAAATCCTCTTTCGTCTCAGCTTGTAGCTGAGATGCAATAAGATTGCAACATATAAAATAGCCCTTCGGGTCTGCCCGAATCCCTATAGTTGTGGGTACCACTAATCACCTCTCTTTGTAAGAGAGGTCAGAATCTTTGGAAAATGATTCTGGGTGAATTGAGGTTATGGGATGGGAAAGCTTGGCGCAATAGCCTTTTAAGCTTAGCCTAGTTCAATCGTCCGCAGCGGCTTCTCAGTAATAATTACGGTTTTAGAGAATTATTTAATCAGATACATAGTTCTACCTTTGTAATAATTAACTAATCAACAAATTAACAACAACAATATGGGTTTATTCGATTTTCTAAAGAGCTCTGGCTCAGGTCTTCTAAAGAACAAAGCGAAAGCATATGAGGCTAAAGAAAAAAATGCTGAGGCTATGAGAGAAAGACAAGAAGGTCTGCTAGAGGGGATTATAGAAGGCGCTGGTATCAATGTCAAAAATGTAGATATAGAGATAGAAGATGATGTGGTAAAGATCTGGGGAGAAGCAACTACAGAGGCTGACAAAGAAAGAGCGATACTTATCTTAGGCAATATGGACGGGGTATCTTCTATAGATGATAGAATATCTGTTGTGGGTGGCGCACCAGAAGCTGCACCTGCTGCTGCCTCTACTATGTATCAGGTACAAGCAGGCGATTCTCTTTCTAAAATCGCGAAGGCACACTATGGTGATCCTATGAAATACAAAATCATCTTCGAAGCTAACCAACCAATGCTTAAAGATCCTAACCTCATTTATCCAGGACAGACTTTGAGGATACCGGCTTTGACAGCCTAATAGAAATATAATTTTTAAGAATTTTTGGAGAGCCACAGTTGTGGCTCTTTTTCATTAAGCAAGTTGTTCATTATAATACTTGCCTACTGGCAGTTTTCTTTTTCATTGAAAAAACGAAATATCTACCCACCCGGTTACTGATGTATCTATTCCCTGATTCAAGACATACATTTTATTCTGTCTCTCGTACTCTATGAATGCGACCTCTCAGTCATCAGGCTCAACTTATTTCTTGACTCTACTCTAGCCTTTGATAGCTAAAATGGCTAAGGCGAATCCAAAAATCTGCTACAAAATCAGGTTGGGAATTATAAATACTCCTTGTAAAACTCTGCTAAAAATCTTTCAGCAACTGAAGCTGTACTCTGTGCTCAGAAACACCAGTACTCAAGTCCCCTTGTGCATGTATAGCTTTCAAGCCTTGGTGATATCTGTAAGATAAGCCGATACGACTATGTGGGCAGAAATCCCTCATCAGATCGAAACCTATGACTGATTTTGGTAGCGACTTTCTGATTGTTTGCTGGTCCGAGGTAATGTTTTTCATTGTAGAACCGAAACCAGTGTTTGACGTATTTACCTCGGTGAGGGTATTGCTCAGATCAAATAATCTCTGTACACCTAAGCCTAGATTTAGTGCTAAGTCAAAGTCGCTAAATGAAAGAAGTTCATAAGCTAGACCAAGATTTATTCCTGCTGTGCTGTACTTATGCTCATTATGTAGATCTAGTACTAGACCAACTTCTGATTCTGTCACAGTAGCCGTCCTTAGTAGTAACACTGACCCTTCCATAAAGCCTAGTGGCGTAGCCATAGTGAGGTTAGCTTCTTGGCTGGCATTTTGCTCAGAAGGAAGGTCATAGGTGTAGGCAGAGTTGTGGCCGCTGGTAAAAGTATTTCTTGTATAGTCCATCTCTACAAATAAACCCAGCTTTTCGCCAAATTGCTTTTTATACCCAGCTGTCACTGCATAGCCTGTACCCCATGAATGCTCAAAATCCGCTGGATCGACAGCAGAGCTAAAGTTTTGATTTAATACAAATCGCGTAAAGTTTGCTCCTGCATTAACATAGAAGCCATTAGTAATTTTATGGCGATCGTTCTCTTCCGTATGAGCAAGAGATTCGCTATCTAAAGTTTTTTCTATGTAAGCATTTGCTTCACTCAATGACAAGCCTTGTTGACCTAAAAGACTATTCTCAAGCACAGGTAGAAACCCAATAAAGGAGATGAGCTTATTAGTCTTAGCTGTTTTTTTTGCACCAGCCTTTTTATTAACGAAAGAACTAGATGCACCAGAAACAGAGGAACTTAATCCGATTGGTTTTGGTCTCTTTGCTATTTGGTTTTTGTTGAAAGCTTTTTTCGCTTGAGTAAGTCCAGCTCCAGAACTTTGGAAAGCTGAGCTCGATACTTTAGTTTCTTTTATTCTATCAAGTTTGTTATTAATATTTGGCCTTTGTGCAGGAGCAAAGTCTTGGCTTGGCTCTGTATCTTTTGTATCCGCAGGACTTTCTAGTGCGGTAGTGATGGCCTCATCAGTGGAGCTTGATTCTAAGTCAGTCTTTGCAGCTTCGCTGATGATAGAGATACTGGTATCAGAATTAGCTTCTGAAAGAGCATCCTTTTTGCTGTTACTGAAAGTAGAAAAAGTAAGATACCCTATCACAGAAACTAGCACGAAGCCTAGTAACAACCAAGGCACAAACCTGCGCTCTTTCTTTTCCTCGTAGATTTCTTCTTCAATTGCTGCAAACAATTTATCAGAAGGTTCTAGCCAATCCTCTTCTCCAAGAGAACTGGTATTGAACTTATTGCGCCATTTGTTATTTTGCTCAAGCATAAGATCCCCTGGTAATGTAATTATTATTTTCAATATCTGTCCTAAGCAAATTCTTTGCTTTCATCAGTTGTGTCTTAGAAGTACTGGTAGAGATACCTAGTTTTTCAGAAATCTCCTTATGTGTATAGCCATCTATGACGTACAAGTTAAAAACCAGTTTCCTTCCTGGAGGCAACTTGTGGATCAACTGTGTCAGGTCTTCCAAACTCATTTTAGACATAACCTCTGGTGATACACCTAGGTCAAAACTCTTTTCATTCAAATCATCAAAATCATCAAGAACAGTCTTCTTTCTTAATCGCTGTAGACATGTATTTATAACTACTCTTTTTGCCCAATGCTGAAACTTCCCTTTTTTGACATCAAATTGTTTCAGATCTTTATAAATAGAGACAAAAGCATCTTGTAGCATATCTTCAGCATCTTGCTTAGTATGAAAATATCTACGACAGATAAGCATAAAGAGCCTGTTGTATCTATTGTACAAGGCCTTAAATGAGGCTCTATCCCCTTCTAAGACTTGTTGTATAAGTTGTATGTCGCTTTGCTGATTAGACACTGAAAAAGTATTTCTTAAAGGCTTAACATTGATTATTAAAAAAAGATCAAAAAAAGTGGAGTCTAAGCAAAATACTTAGACTCCTAGCTCGAATCTAATTGATCACCAACTTTTTGTAAAACCTGTTTTTTCCACTAGTAACTTCTAGGATATATAGACCGGCATTAAGGTCTTCAACTCCTACTCGCGATCCAGATTCTAAGCCTCTTATTGATTTAACTAAAACACCATTTCTGTTTATAATTCTCAGTTCGCTATTGTCAGTAGTGGCGTTTTCCATCGTGACTTCTATATAATCCGTCGCAGGATTAGGGAAAACACCTAGCTGAGCAAAGTCTAGGTTCTCCGTACTAGAGGTTCCTGGCATCAGTACTGCATCTATCACATGCACCACACCATTATCTGTTTCTATATCAGCTACAGTAACCATTGCTTGATCTATAAAGACACCATCAGCAGTAATAGTTATATCCACACTTTTACCATTTATTGTCGCTACCTTTTGTCCATCAGAGAGATCAGTACTTCTTGCTACTCCTGCTACTGCATGAAATAATAAGATGTCAGTGAGAGCCCCTTGTGGATCTGCTAGTAAATCGTCTACCGTACCAGCAGGCAATGCTGCAAAGGCTGCATCCGTCGGTGCAAAAACTGTAAATGGACCTACTCCGCTCAGCACACCAGCCAAGCCTGCAGCTCCTACCGCAGCCTCTAGTGTCGTATGATCATCACTATTAACTACCACGTCTACTACTGTAGTTCTTGATGGCAATAAGACTGCATCCAATACATGTACTACTCCATTATCCGTTTCTATATCTGCAACTGTTACTTGAGCATTGTCTATGTAGACACCATTATCATTTATGGTAACTACTATATCTTTTCCATTAATGGTTGTAGCAAACTGTCCATTGCTCAGGTCTGTACTCTTTACTTCACCTGCCACTGCATGGTACAATAATATGTCTGTAAGTGGACCCTGCGGATCTGCTAGTAAATCATCTACCGTACCATCAGGCAATGCCGCAAAGGCTGCATCCGTCGGTGCAAAAACTGTAAAAGGACCTACTCCACTCAGCACACCAGCCAAGCCCGCTGCACCCACAGCAGCCTCTAATGTCGTGTGGTCATCACTATTAGCTACTACGTCTACTACTGTTGTTCTTGAAGGCAATAAAACTGCATCTAATACATGGACTATTCCATTATCCGTTTCTATATCTGCAACTGTTACTTGAGCATTGTCTATGTAGATACCGTTATCATTTACGGTGACTACTATATCTTTTCCATTTATGGTTGTGGCAAACTGTCCATTGCTAAGGTCTGTACTCTTTACTTCACCTGCCACTGCATGGTACAATAATATCTGAGTCAGTGCACCCTGCGGATCTGCTAGTAAATCATCTATTGTACCATCAGGCAATGCCGCAAAGGCTGCATCCGTCGGTGCAAATACTGTAAAAGGTCCTACTCCACTCAGCACGCCAGCTAGGCCTGCTGCACCTACTGCTGCTTCTAAAGTCGTGTGGTCGTCACTGTTAACAACCACATCGACTACAGTTGATCGGGATGGTAACAGAACAGCGTCTATTACATGTACCACTCCGTTATCAGTTGCTATATCTGCAACTGTTACTTTTGCATTATTGATGTATACACCATCGTCATTAATCGTTACAGCTATATCTTTACCGTTGACGGTAGTTGCAAGTTGGCCATTACTTAGATCACCACTTCTGACATCTGCGGCTAGGGCATGATATAACAATATATCTGTCAATTCACTCTGTGGTCCATCCACTAATTGTTGTAAAGTTCCCGGTGGAAGCGCCTCAAAAGCTGCATCAGTAGGAGCAAACAAGGTAAAAGGTCCATCACCGCTAAGAGTACCTTCTAACCCGACAGCAAGGACTGCTGTTTCTAGGATGGTATGGTCTGGACTATTTACAACGACATCTACTACGGTGGTCTGTCCGTAGAGGAACATTGGGAGAATTATAAATGGTAGTATTTGTTGTAGAAATTTTTTCATGCCTAATGTTATTTAATTGAATTAAAGTCTCATTAACCATTGTGCAAGAATCAGAGAAAGGGTTGCTCTGAGAGGCGGAAATTATTCAGAAAAAAGCCAGAATCAGACATAAAAAGTCCATTAGATTCTGATTATCAACAACTTATGATTGTAAAATAAAATTATAAAGATCCCTAATTATTCGTTCAGTGACCAATCATAGTCTAAATAGCTGAGCTGAGCGCCCTTATCTATCGTCGTAGAGCTGTACTTGTTGAGAAAGGAGATCAGGTCACCGAAGTCCTCTGCATACCATTCAAATATTTTAGATACTGAGCAGCTCTTAGCGGCTAGCTGATTGTGACTGGCATTATTTACAAAGGCTTTGGTCTGCTTTTCGAAATTTGCCTCTAGATTAGCTGCAGTCCATGCTTTGTTGAGGAGAGGGGGGCAAGACTTAGCTGCACAGTTGACAGCAAAGTGAATTCTGGGCTCATTGAATTGCGGGCGGATAATATCGTTCTCTATATTATTGAGGGAAAGTGTTCTTCCATCTAACTTAATCCACTTCGTATCCCAAGGTTTGCCACCATCTAAGTCAGTGATAGAGGCTACTGGGTAGGCATTGAGAATTTTCTTTATCGTGAATGCATTGTAGGCATTTATCCAGAATGCTAGTTTCTCCTTTTTTGACATGGTGCTTAGCTCTGCCGACTCTAGGGCAGCGAGATATAGGTCTAATTCTGCGCTCTGACTTTTGAGGCCTTTATAATTTACTTTTCCACTGGCAGATACGTGGGTGGAGAGTAGCTTGTCGAAGGGCTCGTGAGAAAGCTTTGCGGGAGCAGGTTTCTTTTCGTTAGTTGACTTAGTAGGTCTTACATCCTCTACAGTTTCTTCTTTCTGAGGCACAGGCTGGAGTGCTGGCTTTGAAGCCGTGGAGGTTACAGCCGCGGTGGCAGCTTCTGTAATTGCTTTTGTTGCTGTTTCTCTCAGAGGTGCAGGCTTATCTTTTATTACTTCTGACTCTTGAGGTGCAGCAGGTACATTATCTTTCTTTTCTATCGGCTGAGAACCTGACCTAGTAGTTACTTTTTCTACGGTTCTCCTAATTTCTTTTTTTGGCTTAAGCGCAGGCTTTTCTTCTATATTGGTTTGTTCTATTTTGGTTTCTTCTATAGCGACATACTTTTCCTCCACAGCAAGCTGAGTTTCTACTTCCTTCTTTATATCACTGGCTACGACTTTAGCAGCAGTTGTGGATTTCTCTACTGCCGCTACTTTTGAAGAGTTAGCATTATTACATGAAAAAAGGAAAAGAAAACCGACAAGAAAAAACCCTAAATAATTCATAGCTACTTTGATTTAAGTAAAAGTACTAACGAAATTGCCAAAAGAAACAACATATTGCAACATCATTTCTCTTAAGAAGATGATAAATTATGGAACGACAATGCACCCATAGGCATCAGTGACAAAAAAGTAATAAGTCGTGCAACCATTAAGATTTTATAAAGTGATACTTACTGGATCTAGCCTCAGATCTTATAATACGTAAAGCAGCTATAGTTAGACAGTTATCAGGATGCACATAGAAACTAAAAATATGACTCAGGGGAATATAATGCATCATATGGCTAACTATTCAGTCTTACAATAGAATTGCTATACTATATTCATTGATTGTCAATCTAAGACATAGTTATACTACTATACTAGTTGCATATAGATAAAC
This sequence comes from uncultured Saprospiraceae bacterium, assembly GCA_938002665.1. Lineage (GTDB taxonomy): Bacteria > Bacteroidota > Bacteroidia > Chitinophagales > Saprospiraceae > RFSX01. The sequence goes on from CALLAE010000061.1 coordinate 17,184, forward strand.
TAGAAATCTAGTTCCGCTCTAACAGATAGGTTCCTAGGGGCTTCCAAAATGCCTGGTCTGATTGCATATTCTTCATTAAGAAGATTCTCTGCAAGCACTGAAACTTTTACCACGCCAAAGTCATAGCCCATTCTCACATCTGTTCTAAAGTAGCCTCCATTAGCCTCTCGATACTGATTTATTTCATTGAGCAAAGAGAGGAACTGGTCTATAGTTATCATGGGGCTAGTGTAGTTAGCAGAAATACCTAGAGAAATATTGGATCTCGTCAGTTCTGCATCGAATTTAAAATTATGCTTATTTCTATATTTTAAGGTGTTTCTATCAGCGGTAGGATCCGTAGGGACACTGATGCTTGCCCTTAAATTATCATTGGTATCAAAATCCTTATAACTGGAATCCAAAAAAGTATAACCCAATAATAGGTCTAGCTGGAGCTGATCAATCTTAGAACGACCTATCAAGTTTAGTTCTGCACCATTAATTAAAGTGTTGCCTACATTTTGGGACTGAAAACCAGACTGGCCCGCAAATTGTCCAAAAGTAAATTCCATCATATTGTTATACTCTGATCGGAACACCGCCACATCCACAAAGCCTTGCCAGCCTCCTAACTTTATGCCCTGCTTAATACCGAGCTCTGCTGTCCATCCTGTCTCTGATTCTAACTCAGGATTGGGTATGACCAGAAAGCTACCTAGATCCGTAGACACAAATTTTTCTGCAAGTGTCGGGAAGCGATATCCCTGCCCCCATGAGCCTCTTAAGTTTGTAAATTCTGCTAACTGATAATTCAATCCTATTCTTGACACCAGCCTACCCTCTGCATCTTCGGGGTATGGCAAAGTATCTCCTGCTGATACTTCTGGGTGCTGATTATACTCGTACCTAGTTCCTAGAGTTACTGTCAGCTTCTCTTTGAATGTTTTTTCTAGCTGGCCATAAGCAGCCATGTTGTTTGATCCTAAGTCTAGATTACCATACAACTCAGACTGAGAACTGGCAAAATAACCTGACGAACCCAAAGTATACTCTATCCCTAAATTTCTAAGCTTACTGGTAAACTGGTATTCGAGAAAGAAATTTTCAGAACTGGTTGCTTGATTGGTTACACTGGTATTATTCAGCTCATAGAATCGTGTAATAAGTTTATGCTTGTTATTCTTCTTATCATAGATAGTGAGCTGAGGATCTATATAATAGCGCTTAGTTGTCCCAGCAGTATAAGTGCCTTCCCAACCTGTATAGGCACCTGATCTAGCATCTGCCCACAGCAGATAATTCCCATCATTCTTATAATTGTACATGGTATTTATCGCTAAGTTTATTCTATCACTGAATCGGTACTTGAGATTAGCTGATAAGCGATACTTTTCTTTGAACACAGCTCGGTAATAGCTTTTAGTATTCTCATAGAAGCCTGCTGCCACTACATCTAAGGCTCCAAACTTTTGCTTATGTACAGCTCCTAAGTGATACCTGTGAGGGCTGGTTTCTTCAGCACTACCCCACCACTGCTTCCTAGAATCTGCTGGACTCAGATAACTGGTGAATGAAGAGCTCACTTTAGTAGAGGGCACAGAGGTTGCATAACCAGTTCTGATATTGATAATACCATTGAGTGCAGCGGAGCCGTAGAGGGCTGACGAAGCACCTTTCAGCACTTCTATCTGCGAAATATTTTCTACTGGAATGTCATCCCACAAAGGTCTGCCTGCATCTGCTTGAAAGGCGGGTACGTCGTCTATAAGCAAAAGAACTCTGCTTCCAGCTCCATAAGAATAGCCAGAGCCACCTCTGATATTTGCTTGCCCATCTATTATCTGAACACCTGGAATTTTATCTAGTAACTTATCCACCTTCGTAGTGTTAGTGCTCTCTAGTAATTTGGGTTTTATTACATTGATAGAGACGGCTGACTTGGCCAGACTTTTCTCATAGCGCGATCCTGTAATCGTGGTAGTCTCTAATATAACTTTGCTGAGAGTAAGTGCAATGTCCAAGACCTGATCTCTTCCCTCATAGTTTATGGCTAAGATGTAATCCTCATATCCTAGATAATCTACGATGATACCAGTATCCTCTTGCTGAAGGTCAATGCTGAAACTACCATCCACGTCAGAGATTGTCCCTTGACTATTCTGACCACTGCTTCTTATAGTAGCACCTATAAGAGGATCGCCTGTCACAGCATCCGTTATCTTTCCACTGAGGTTATAGGTCTGAGCAGAGAGTATAGCAAAGCAAATAGGTAGAGCGAGGGCAGTAAGAATTAGTCTTTTCATAACTTAAGTTAATATAAGTCAAGTTACTAATATGTTAGGAAAGACGCCTAGACCTGGACATTTTTAAGCATGTCTATCGTCATCTCTGACATGCTAAATTCTGGTTGCCAGCCCCAATCAGAACGGGCCAAGCTATCATCGGTAGTCTCTGTCCATGAGTCCGCAATTTTTTGTCTGGCATCAGGCTGATAAGCAATGGTCAACTCAGGAAGGTGTTTTTTTATTTCTTCATAGACTTCTCTAGGAGACAGAGAGAAACTAGCTAAGTTATATCCCATAGAAGTAGAGATATCTTCTTGCTCAGCGTGCATAAGTTTCAGTGTGGCATTGATCACATCAGGCATGTAGATCATAGGTAACCTTGTGTCTTCTTTAAGATAACTGATATAATGTCCCTCGCGCTTGGCTGCAAAAAATATTTCTACAGCAAAATCCGTCGTCCCTCCATGTGGGATAACTTCATAACTGATGACACCAGGAAATCTAAGGGATCTTACATCTAGACCATACCTATTTCGGTAATACTCTCCCCATAGCTCTCCAGTCATTTTTGATATGCCATACACCGTAGAAGGTATAAAGGAGGCATTTTGTGGTGTCATTATTCTTGGAGTAGTGGGGCCATAGACTCCGATAGTGCTGGGAAAGAACAATTTAGAAATACCATGCTCTTGGGCAAGAGCCAATATGTTCTGGTAAGAAATAAAATTAATGCGCCAAGTGAGATCAATATTAGCTTCTCCTTTAGAAGAGAGGAGTGCTGCTAAATGATAGATCTGAGTGACTTTATATTTTCTGATGACTTCTGCTATTCTCACGCTGGAGGTCACATCTATGAGTTCGAAGGGTCCATTGGATTCCATAGGATGCAGATCTGATGCAATCACATTCATATTCCCATGCAATTTTCTCAGGGCAGCTATAAGTACGGTGCCTATTTGGCCACCAGCTCCAGTAACCAGGACTACGGTTTTTGCCACAGTTTTTATTTATCAGGTTCGCTCCAGCTATTATGCTTAGCTAGGTCAGACCAAATCTAATATTTCTTAGCAGAAAAGAAATATCAAAGTCAAATATTTAGAAGCGGAAGTCGGCTATTTCCCTAACTTTTTTATTCTCAAAGTCAATTTCATAAAGAAATGAAGACAGGCCATTACTCAAGACCATATATGGAACCCTCAGAGCCATATTGTAATCAGCGGCCTGAAAGGCAGTTTGGTCAGATAATTTAATCTTGAAGCTTTTAAATTCAAACAATAAGTGGGGCTTACCCTTTCGATAATATACGAGATCATAACGCTTAGACATTCCACTAGTAATGATTTGCTTTTCTACTCCTAGAGAGGCGTAGGCAATTCCGTGCACTCTATTAAGATAACATATCCATGTCTGTCTTACCATTTCTTCAGGTAGGAGGACAAATTTTCTTTTCCTTATAGGATCAAAAATGTATTGCTTGTTATCACTCGTCGTAATATCTAGAAACTGGTGGTATTCAGAAAGATCTATATTCAGCACAGATTCCGTATCCTAGTAGTATTTAAACCATAGCTGCTGCTTGCTGCCCAGCCTCTATCTTGATGCTTCTGAATACCTTGTGAAATGCTTGCTTGCCTTTCAATAATATCTCGTAATTATCCACCGAGAGAACAGCTATACCAGCCGTCTTTAATTCATCTTTTATTCTGTGCTGTCTGACTATGGAGCTATGACTATTCATAGCAAAAAGATTATCCTCTAGTAAGACATAGTTCTGAGTACTAGTATCTGCAAGCACACCTGGCATCAAATTAAATTCTTGAGAGTCACTTACAATTTCTTTGACACTGTATGGCTCTAGGTACGAGAGCAAAGTAGCATTCTTTGCATCTGACCAAAACGAGATAATAGAAGCTCCCTTAGTCTGATATATTTTGAAGTCAGGACTGATGGACTTCATTTCTTGACCAAGATATCTAGCCGCTCTGTTCAATTCAGAGATGGTTAAACTATCAAAGTGTCTATTTATATTATAGTTTTTCTTTTCTACCTCGATGATTTCGCAATCCCTCAGACTAGGAATTCTGTTTTTGACTTGCTCCATAAATAGAGCTGTGCTACCAAGAAAGGTATTCTTTAACCAGTCTTCTTGATATATCTTCCTTGGAATATCGTTTAGAAAAATAAGATTGTCTGTCGCATTGATCAGCCTTTCTGAATACTTGTCATAGAATTCCGCGTCTATAATTAGCAAGGGATATCTTTCCATAATCTGTGTACCGCTTTCATCTAAGAAAGCCTCCCATGAGTCTGTATTGATATCCAGATGTTCAGCTTTAGACGTTGCATTCTTCTTCACTATTCCTATGTGTCTCAGATTAATGTAAGCATGCAAAAGCTTATCTAACTCTGAGTCTTTCTTTTGGACTGAACTTAAATTGAACTTAGAAAAATTGACATAATTTTCTAAAAATAACTGCTGATAACCCTCTCCCCAAAACTGCTCTTGCTTACTAAGGTGCTGGATAACTGCTAGATCTTCTGTACTCAATTGTTGCTCAAATTCTAACCAGTCAATGTACCCCTCATTATCAATCAAGAAAAACTGACCATAGGCAAGTTTATCTTTTAGCTGAAGGAGATTGTTTTTCTGGTAAGTAAAGGCAACACTTTTGGGACAGGGGTTTTCAGAAAACAACTCGAGTGCTTTTACTTCTTGAAATATGACATTCGTTGCCTTGATCAGTTCTGCTAGCTGTGGGTAGTCTGTGTTTGCTGCTGTCAGTTTATCGAGGAAGGCCGAGCTGAGTTTTTGCGTCTCTGCCTGTTGAGCTACTATCTTCTCAGCGATTGCTTCTTCTATCCTCGCCATTCCCATTTTTAGTCCTGCAGCCTCTGTGGGAGGATCAGCGGTTATATCCAATGCTTCGAATAGGGCTTTCTGATGAAACGTCTGCTTTATCAAGTCTGTTTCGGTAATCTCAGACTGACTATGGTACATTGATCGGAGTTCAGATAACTTTATTTTAATTTGATCCAGTCCATCAGTCTGACCTGTCTCATAAGAACTGCAGACTCGCTGCTCTATTTCTTCATAGCCTTTCAAGATTGAATTGATTCTGCTTTCCAACTCTCTGAGCTGAATCTGTATTTCTTTGCTGCCGAGTGCTAATAGAGTGGATTTGAGAAATGGATTATGGTTATCCAGATAGAAGAACTTCTCTTTGTGTAACTTTTGCGCTTCTATGAGCATTTCCTTTTTAGCTCTATAGACTCCATAGTCATAAGGAGGCTTTAGCACTAGACTTGTCTGACTGGAACTAGATTGTGAACCCAAGAACAACTTATCATTTATCTGCGCGAGGCTGAGTGATCCTAGCTGGGGTACTCTCAGTTTGCTGGCATCTAAGTTCATCTGCGTAAGTAAGTCTTCTAAGGCCAGACGAGCCCTCTCGTGGTCCTTGACTTGTTGTAGAGACGCATTTTTTCTTTGATCATCATCTCTGAACTTTTCCTTCCAGTAACTAGATTCTAATAACCTACCATCATTAAGAATGAGACATAACTGACTGAGAGTATACTTAGAGATGTGATAATTTATCTGTTCTAGATCATCCTTATCATTAACGACTACGACAGTATGTTTTCCCTCCTCCAGATTATAATAACAGGTCCAAAAGAGAGACATGATGCTGCGTTCCTGATTTTTATAAGTAAGCACTGCGTTTGTCCCCGACTGAGAGACAACTAGGTCAGAAGCAATTAATTTAGACAATGGTAAAGTCATAGCTGCGAATTGAAGAATCAAATATATATAAATATTTATAATATATAACTTATTAGATTATAAGAGAATTACTAAAATTGCTCCTATGATAGAATGCATAAAAAAAGAGCTGTGACTCAGTCGTCACAGCTCTCTATATTATATTTTTCTTGTCCGAAGCGTACTATTAGCCGCCTTTGACTATTCCTCCACTGACCTTTTCGCCATTCTTGTATTCATATTCCATCGTCATCTCACCTTCTTCATTGTACCATTTCATGCTACCATGTTGTTTCCCGTTCTTGAAATTGATTTCTTTCTGCACTACTCCATCAGTGTAGTAATCAGTAGATAGACCATTAAGAACATTGTCCTTGTAGTTCTTTACTGATAAGGCACGACCGAACTTATAGGTGACGACTTGGCCATCATACTTATTGTTTTTGTAGTTGGTTTCAGACTCTATTTGTCCTCTATTATTTAATTCATAATAGGGTCCATTGAGAATGCCATTTGTGTAAGAAGCTATGGACTTTACTCTTCCTGCATCTTTACCAGTATGATAAGTCATCCATACACCAGATTTCTGTCCACCGGATAGATATCCTCTTTCAGTAAAGTTTCCGTCAGCATCTTTTTTAAAAGCCACAGTTACACCACCGCCCGCATTGTCTGTAGTATAACCATCAAGGTTAGTTGTAGCACCTCCGCTAGCTCCTCCACCAGAATTTCCACCACAAGCAACAAGGAATATTGTTGCCAAGCTAAATAGTATACATTTCATATTAGTAATTTTTGTAATGCGAAAATAAAGTATCTTACATAATCTTGTAGCCATAATCACTATTTTTCTACAGTTTTGCGGAAAATTGAGTGCTTTTGACTAACAGAGAAATCGCTGATAAGCTCCACTTTCATGGGAAGCTTCTAGAACTCCATGGAGCGAGTCCCTTTAAGACCCGGTCCTATACGAACGCCTATCTCGCTATTAAAAAATGGCCCGAGCCAGTAGCAGAAATGCCAATCACCACCTTCGCAACCATTCCTGGTGTGGGTAAATCTATCCAGACTAAACTCCAAGAACTTCTGAAAACTGGTGAAATCCAAAGCCTTAATGAACTTTTGGATAAGACACCTATAGGGGTTCAGGAGCTGCTAGGCATTAAGGGTTTTGGTCCTAAGAAAGTGCGACTGGTCTGGGAAAACTTAGGTATAGAATCTACTGGTGAGCTATTATATGCTATTAGCGAAAACAGATTAGTAGAACTAAAAGGTTTCGGTGCTAAGACACAGGAAACGCTAAAAAAACAACTGCAATATCATCTGGAGTCATCTGGAAAATTTCTTTTTGCTCATGCTGAAAAACTCTCTCAAGAACTTCTGGCAGAATTTAGAGAGAAGTTTCCTGGACAGCTTATAGAACTGGCAGGAGAAGTCGTGATGAAGAGAATAACTATAGAAACCCTCTCATTAGTTATAGCGGATATTTCTAATAGAGACTTGAGTAAATTTTCTGGTGAAAGTGAAAGCTTTTCTATTATTGACGAGAAGCAATATTACAAAAACATACAACTAGAGCTGATCACTTGCAACAACGAAGAGTTCTACCATACACTAGCCAAAAAAAATACTGCTGCAGAATTCTGGGAAGACTTATCCATCAAGGAAGCCCTCTACGATTCTGAAGAAGCGGTATTCTTAGAAAACAAACTCCCTTGCTACATACCGGAGTACAGAGAAAAGGAGAATATTGAGCTCAGAGACACTTATCCAGGGGCACAAAATATCATCAGCATGTCTGACCTAAAGGGCTGTATACACAACCACAGTACCTATAGTGACGGTGTAAATACTCTCGAAGAGATGTTACAAGCTGCTGAATCACGAGGCTACGAGTATTTTGTAATTACGGATCATTCTAAGTCTGCCTTCTATGCTAATGGCCTTCAGCCCCAGAAACTTATCGAGCAGCTAGATGAAGTCAGGAAGCTAGACCAAGCCCATCCTGATATCAATTTTTTCTCTGGAATAGAATCAGATATTCTGTCTAATGGAGCACTGGATTATGAAGATGAACTACTGGCAGATCTGGATGTAATAGTGGCTTCTATCCATTCCAATCTGAAGATGGATAGTTCTAAAGCCACCCAAAGACTCATCACTGCTATCGAGAACCCCTATACATCTATTCTAGGTCATCCTACTGGAAGGCTTTTACTCAGTAGAGAGGGCTACCCTATAGATCATACAAAAGTCATAGATGCCTGCGCTGATAACGGAGTCGCTATAGAACTCAATGCTAATCCTAATCGGCTAGATATAGACTGGAAATGGATCAATTATGCACTGAATAAAGAGGTACTCATAGCTATCAATCCTGATGCGCATAGTATCTCAGGACTAGATGATATGTACTATGGAGTCTGTGCTGCTAGAAAAGCTGGACTCCCTACTTCATATTGTCTTAATGCTATGGATATAGACGAATTTGAGGAATGGCTAGAGGACCAACATTCCAAAAGATAAGTTTTCTCAAATTTGCCTATAATTTATTGTTAATCGCTTGTTAACAATGCTGTATACAGATACTCAAGCCTTTACATCCAACGCTTTTAAGATATATTTGTACCAGATTTTAAAAACACAAAAATTTTCAAATGAATAAAATAGCATTTTTTCTTGCATTCGGTTTGATGCTTATGGCTAGTTGTAAAAGCGATACTGCTACTAATGCAGCTGCAGAGCCATCAGCACCATCAGTCCCTGCTTCTACTAGCAGTAATGATATTTCTCCAGTTTCTACACCAGCAGGTATTACAGAGCCAGCGGTTCCTGTAGGACCTATCACTTCAATAGAATTTGAAGAAACTGAGTATGACTTCGGTACTGTTATGGAAGGCGAAAAAGTAGTCCATGTATACAAATTCAAAAACACAGGTTCTGAGCCTCTTATAATTAGTAATGCAAAAGCAACATGTGGATGTACTGTTCCTTCTTGGCCTAGAGAGCCTATTGCTCCAGGTGAGAGTAATGAGATCAAAGTACAGTTTGATACTAAGAACAAAGGAAAAGTGGGTGGTCAAGTACAATCTAAGAGAGTTACGATCACGGCTAATACAGATCCTGTAAACTCTTATGTTACTGTAAAAGGAAAAGTAGACAAAGAAGAAGGTGCAGAGCCTGCAGCTAAGAACCCTAGCTAATAGCCTCACTATCAAAGAATTAATAAGCCTTGAGCACAATGTGTTCAGGGCTTGTTTTTTTTAAGGCTAGATAACATATATACACCTATGATAATATTTGGCTTAGTATTTGCATGATTGGAAACTGTTATATGTTTCTTTTTACAAAGCACTAAGACAATGGGAAAAACAATAAGTATTTGGGCGGTATGCCTTACTTTGATATTAGCTGGATTTTCTTACACCGGTTCGCCTGGTACTACAGAGAAAGATGAGTTTACTATCGTAGATAGCAAGTCTCTCTCTATCAATGTAGAAACAGATGAAGACTTCAGATTCTTCTTAAAAGCAGAATATGATGAACCACAGGAAGAAATTAAGTTTCTTACAAGAGAGTCCACTAATCAGATTAGAATCTACAATGGTATAGGAGATATGGTATATCTGCTTCCTGTAGGATCTGATAGAGTAAGCATCGGCAAAAGTCTATTCGAGACAGGAGACTACAAGTTTGTCTTCGACATTGAGGGCGATAGAAAAATGTATACTTCTAAATTGAAGGTGCACTAAAAACCAAAAATCCCGCAATACAAAAATCCCACATTGAAAAGAATCAGATTTTTGAGTTTCTTATAAAATTTATTTAGACCAGCAGATGATCCTCGACCAAGGATCATCTGTATTTTTATTTCTACCCCTTACTCTCAACTACTTTCTGAAGAAAGCCTTTCAGTCCCTGCATCGCTCTATATCTATGGCTGATGCTGTTCTTTATGCTAGAATCCAACTGTGCAAATGATTCCTCATACCCATATGGAATAAAGACAGGATCATAGCCAAAGCCTTGCTTTCCGCTTCTTTCTAGTGCTATCTCTCCATTCACCAGTCCTTCAAAAAAATACTCCTCCCCTTCCCATATTAAGCATACAATAGTTCTGAACCTAGCAGTTCTATCATTGTGGTTTGCCATTGCATTTAACAGTTTATCCATATTAGCCTCAGCACTTCTCTCTGCTCCAGCATAACGAGCTGTATGTACGCCAGGCGCCATCCCTAGGGCCATAACTTCCAGCCCTGTATCCTCCGAAAAAACATTGCCTCCCATTTGCTCATAGATGGTCTTGGTTTTAATAAGGGCATTTGCTCTCAAGGTATCACCTGTCTCTTCTATATCCTGATCAAAACCAATTTCCTTTAGCGTTCTTATCTGTAGCCATGAGTGGTTAAGGATTTTTGCTACCTCCTCCACCTTGTGTACATTATTTGTCGCAAATATTAGATCCATCGTATAAGCTTAAGCAAATTCTTTTTGGAGTTCCGACCATAAAGCCATCTTATGTTCTTTGCTAGTGCTCAACTTTTGCAGCGAGTGACTGAGGAGTATACTGTAAGACTCTGATCGATACGTTCTGTACGCTTTGAAAGCAGCATTAAAGCCCAACTTAGAGGGTGCAATACCAAACGCTACTAAGATAGAAGTCGATACTGTGGTTAATTCATTAGCATTAAGCTCCTCCCCTTTTTTCAACAGAACTAGTCCCTTAAAAGAATCTGCCTGAAGACCTATAGCTGCAATTATCTTTCCTAACAACTCCTTTTGGGTCTCATAATCCTGTTCGTAGACAAAGACTAAGACAGAAGATGTGGAATCCTCACGAGCATTGGTTTCTGAGTGGTCTGCTATTTTATAAAAATCAAAATCAAAAAAGGCTTCTTTCAAAATATATGCTGTGATTATACCAATAACCAAAATTATGTTCTGTTATATGGCTATTAAATATGGCGTCATAGAATATTATAAAAATAACTAAATTTGTAATACGTTAGAAAGGGTGCACAAGAATGTCTGAAAAAATGGAACTTCAGACTGAGCAGAGAATACAATTCCAATAACACAGTTCAAAACCCTGACCTATGGTAGCTACAGGCCTTCAAATCAACAAGACAGAAAATTCCAAACTCAGCACTGTAGATTTTGGAGACATACCTTTCGGGAAGACTTTCTCAGATCATATGTATGTAGCGGAGTACAAAGATGGCTCGTGGGGAAATATGAGAATAGAGCCTTTCGGACCCTTTACCGTTCATCCAGCCAATATTGCTTGGCATTATGGACAAGCTATTTTTGAAGGAATGAAAGCAACCAAGCATACAGATGGAACACCTATGCTTTTCAGACCAGAACTACACAGCGACAGAATAAACAAATCAGCAGAAAGACTTGCAATGCCGTCTTTCCCGAAAGAGGCCTTTATGGAAGCTGTCTACGAATTAGTGAAACTGGAAAAAGATTGGATTCCAAAACAAGAAGGCAGCGCACTATACCTCAGACCGTATATGATCGCTATGGATGAATTCATCGGTGTCCAAGTATCTAAGACATATAAGTTCGTAATATTCTGTTGTCCAGTCGGTCCATACTATAACAAACCACTAAAGCTGAAAGCAGATGACTCTTACATAAGAGCAGCAGTGGGTGGAACGGGAGAAGCAAAAGCCGCTGGAAATTATGCAGGTTCTCTACTTCCTACAAAACTAGCCAAGGAAGAAGGTTATGACCAGATCATGTGGTTAGATGCAAAAGAGAATCATTACATCCAGGAAGTGGGTACGATGAATATCTTTTTTGTTTTTGGCAATAAGGTGGTGACGCCTAGTACAGACGGAGCAATCTTGAAAGGGATAACGAGAAAGAGTCTTATCCAAATCCTCAAGGATAAAGGCATGAGTATAGAAGAAAGAAAAATATCTATCAATGAAGTTATGATAGCTGCAAAGAGGGGTGAGCTGACAGAAGTGTTTGGCAGTGGGACTGCAGCTGTGGTCGCTAATGTAGCAGGCATCGGTTACAAAGGAGATATGCAAAAATTTGATATAGACGCTTACAAAGTAGCACCCATGCTCAAAGATGTCATTAATGGCATCAGAAGCGGAAGAATAGAAGATACACATAACTGGACCACCAGAGTTGTCTAGGTTTCCTAAGAATAAATTATATGTAGAGGCTGTCTCATAAGCATGAGTTCAGCCTCTTTTTTTTGAAATTTATCTTGTAATCCTTAAGTGAAAGATTATTAAAAAGAGGATTCTTGAGGCTATGTTTCCGTTATGGGACAGCCATTTTTTATTGATTCCTTTGAAGGCAAGTTCCTCAGCTGCGGCTAAAATAATAATTGAGTTTATAGAGATCCAGATTAGATAACTTAGGGGAGTCAGAGGCTAGGTTAGCTAGAATGCTATTTTCTTTCCATTTGTAATAGCCTTGCACTATGGGGCGCATCTTGACTAGGTCAATCTTACCTGCAAAGCTCTGAAGATTAGTGCTGATGTCGACTCCAGACTTCTCTAGAGCTATAAGATTATCTATCGCCTTACAAGTTTTGCTTAAGAATACATCAGCATCTTCCAGACCTAAATGGAGAACAGCGTTTTCAAGGTGAGTAACAGAGATACCTTTTGTCTCCAAGGTCACTGCCCATGCCAAATCTTCATAGCCATAACCCTTAATGGATTCGTCAAAGGGAGTCGCTTGTATGATGCTTTTGGAGACGATAAAATTATTGGAGTGAAAATACTTTGCTGGGGCAGCTTGTCTTTCAGCTAAGGTACGCGATTCCTTTTTATGACCGTATAACCAATGTAAAGTATGGCTAGGATCTGAGGGCTGGTCTTGCGCATAAGAACGGCCTCCCGCTAGCACTCCCTCAAAAGGCAGAAGGTCCATGTAGGTTTTTAGAAAATCACTTTTCAGAATACCAGAATCACAATCCATAAAAAGCAGATGATCAAAATGTGCTGCGCTAGCTAGCAGATTTCTGATTTTTGCTCTACCATGATTATTGGCTAATACGGTAAAAGTGACCCTAGAAATAGTGGCAAGGCTCGCATTGGATTTCTGCCACCTTGACTCAGAAGCATCATCATACACTAAGATCTCATAAGGCTGCCCCATAGTACTAGCCTGTGCGCTCAGCTGCTGGACTAGGTCTGTAACATCATAATTATAGATCGGTATGAGGATAGATAACATGTCAGCTTAGATCATTTAAGCTCTAGCAGATGACCCATAGAATCTTTTTTAGTTTGCAGGTAGCCTGCATTAGTGAGAGTAGCCGCTATTTCTAAAGATAACCTCTGTTCTAATTTTACAGGCCCTTCATCAAAGGCAGCGATTTTTTCTGGATTATTAGTCAATAGATTAATCTTACTGACCCCTAGATACTGCAGAATCTGAATAACTCTTTCATAAGAGCGGCCATCTACTTCTAAGCCCAAAGCCTCATTGGCCTCAATAGTATCCAGACCTTCATCTTGTTTGTTATAGGCTTTTAACTTATTGATAATTCCTATGCCCCTGCCTTCTTGTCTCAGGTAGATAAGCATCCCTTTTTCTTTTGCAACTCTCTTCATTGCCGCATCCAACTGCGCTCCACAATCACAACGCCTAGAATGAAAAAGATCACCGGTGATACATTCTGAATGAATACGCATAGTAACCGTCTCATTAGAATTCATTTCTGGGTGCACCATTGCTAACTCAGGGTCATAATCTGATACATCCGACTTAAACGCTATCATTCTAAACTTACCCCAATCTGTAGGCATGAGTGCCTCGGCTTCCATTACTAATTCCTGACTCATAACTCTTTTTGCTAAATTTCTCTGATTATCAGAAACACAACAAGCTTATCGAAATAAAGTTGGGAAGAACTAAAATCAATTTTCACCAGGTATATAAGACTCACTGTACACTATCTTCTTATAACGGGCTCCAAAGAAAAACATGAGGCCTTTTCCTTCTGGATTGTTTAAGTTCATGTATTTACAGCTCAGATAAAAATCAATAAACTTATTATTCATTACCGGTCTGTAGTGAGATTGTCCACTTCCTGTCATTACATCAAAGACACGTATACCACCTCTTCCATATCTCACGGCACTCCCCTGTATTCTACCTGGTGTGGATTTTATCAGTAAAGCCCAGCCCAGTTCCAGCATCGGAACTATTCCTTGCATTTTACTTCCCAGATTCTGATAGTCTAACCAAGAATAACCAAGGGCAACCTGACCATGAAAATGTGACTTGGCTCCATCTCCAAAAATCCTATTATAGCCTAGCCCCACATTAAATATCTCTGGTCTATCCTTTGCTATCCCCATAGAATCTAAAGTGAAGGGGTCATCAGTAGTATCTGTAAAGTCAATATGGAAATTGAGATTGATAGAGCTATTCTTTGAGATTCCGGCACCTAGACTAGTTCCTGCCGCCACAGTATTTTTAAGGTGGTTTCCTATCTCTCCACCAAATACACCATACCCTCCACCCAAGGTCGTATGAAAAAACTTATCATAATCGACCTCATCACTTTGAGCCTTAGTCCAATTTACTTGCCCTAGCACAAAAGCTAGTACTAATAATATTCTATACATAAGCTAATTTGGGGTTGAAAGTAGATGAAATTAGAATAGCATGAAAAATATTAACAGTCTATTTCCATCTCAGGATAAAGACATTGTTGTCCATCGAGTCCACAGCTAAATATCCGAAAAGTGCTCGGTGCGACTTGTCTGTATAACTATACGTAAGAATAGCAGATATTCCTTATCTTATGATCATGACAAAATACTACTATCGTCTGCTGTATCTCATAAGCCTCTGTATTCTTTTCCATACAATAGTCCATGCTCAAGTAGCTACAAACATTACACCTCTCTATAATTCTAAAAAAAGAGCAGGTGTTATCTACGTCCAAATCGCTGGTTATAATACAGATGATTTCTGCTATGAATGGATCGGTCCAGATGGATATAAATCTAGTCAGTTACCTCCTATTAAAAACTTAGACTTTGGTTACTACTTCGTGAAAATTACCGATTGCAAGCAAGTGATTGCAAATGATATTGGAAACAGTTGTGTAGAGGGTAAAGATTATGTCCATTATAATAGTGTTGCCATCCAAGGCCAAACGTGCGATGAATTTGGGACAGAACTGAGCTACTTTCCAAAACGTGTCTGTAGTGCTGATCCAGTGCTAAGTATTTTTGCGCCGCCTATTGTACCAGCTTGCCTAGAAGATGCCCAGTATCAATGGTAAGATGGGATGCACAAGAAAGGTTCAGGAAAAGATCACCTTACAGGAGTCCCTGCTAGTGATTACTACTGTGTCCATATCACAAGTTTTAAGAACAAAAAATGTAAATGTGAGGCCTATATCTGCACTGAAATTCCTACAATCGATGAAGAATTTGACATTGAGGTACAAGTGCCAGATCTAAAGCTAGAATGGATTCCTGCTTTGAGTAAACACAGTGAATTTCTTTTTATGGCCATAAATCCAGCCCTGATAACTATGAAGATAGTAGACTTTGATCCTGATATAACTTACGACCTCCAGGTCTATTATAGTTCCACAAATAATGAAACATACTCTGCAGAATTAACTACGATACCTGGCCATAGAACTGAAATAGCTAGCGCCCTAGTCGTAACTAATCGAGGATATGGAAAATTTTCTATTCCTATAAATGAAAAGATTTTAGGTGGAGCACTAGAATTTGATTTGCGAGACAACTGTGGTAACATACTGACAGAAAAAGTAACAATTCCGATACTGCCTTCTGAAGGAAGACTACAGGAAAGTCAGACAGAGCTCTCTCCTCATACAATTGAGGAATTACAAACCTTAATAGATGCTCAGTGGGATAACATAAATAAAGAAAATCCAATCTACCAAGATCCAAGCGGCTGGACTATAAGTAATGAAAATACTCTGAAATCCAAAGACAAAGCGGTGTATCAACTCTACAATAAAAGATTAAAGCAATACTACTTGGTCTCAAAAAAATGAAACATAGCTTATCTAAATCAGACTTTTTTGGAATATTATGAAACCATCCCGCCTATCTTCTTTGATGCATAATGCACAAAAAGGATATAGAATATAACAGGAATAAAAAGCATGAAAGAGGATATCGTAATCCAGCCAAAATAGAAGCTTGCGTAAGACCTGACCAACTGGCTATCCACCACACAGGTTTTTACAGCCATACTTCCTTCGTTAAATCCATCACAATTGAGCATCGCAAGTACAGGCAAAACGAGACCAATAAAATAGATGAAAATCCTAACTGCAATTTTCAAAATCAAACGTTTTGTTTCAAAATCTTTATTACCACTGACTTAGAAGTTGGGGTATTACTTTTATCAGCTGTACTCTTAATCGGTACTAGCACATTAGCCTCTGGAAAATAAGTAGCCACACAGCCCTTCGGAATATTATAAGGGATAATCAGAAAATTTCTAGCCACCCGCTCCTTATCATTAGAATAATTATAAAGATCCACTTTAGTCTTAGTCTGAAAGCCTTCTCGTGCCATGTCCTCTTTATTCATCAGCACTACCCTTCTTTCATTATAGATGCCTCTGTATCTATCATCTAGTCCATAGATGGTCGTATTGAACTGGTCATGGCTACGGATAGTCATCATCAGATATTCATCCTGCCCTACTTCTACTGCGGTAAATTCTGACACTGTAAAGATGGCTTTACCTGCACTGGTCTTATATTCATTGTCTCTAGCACAATTAGGTAAATAGAAACCTCCTGGAATCCTTACCCGCTCATTATAGTTATCAAAACCCGTTATGGTTTTCTCTATATCCGCTCTTATTTTATCATAGTTACCAAGGTAGGCTTCCCACAGAATCGAGGAATCAGACAAAGTAGCCTGAGCTAAACGGCAGACTATGGCTGGCTCACTCAGCAACTTATCAGAGACGGGTTTCAGACTTCCTCTACTGCTATGCACAACTCCCATAGAATTCTCTACCGTTACAAATTGCCTTTCACCTCCAGTCTCATCCTTATCGGTTCTCGCAAGACAAGGCAGTATCAGTGCTTCTTTGCCATGGACCAGATGACTCCTGTTCAGCTTAGTAGAGACATGTACAGTCAGGTCACATTTTTCTAGTGCTTCTGCTGTATATAGGGTATCTGGAGTAGCAGAAATAAAATTCCCGCCCATCCCAAAGAACACCTTGGCCTTGCCCGCATGCATCGCTTCTATAGCCTCCACCACATCATAGCCATGCGCACGTGGAGGTTCAAATCCAAAGACCTTCTCTATACTATCCAGCAACTTAGCGGGTGGTCTCTCATGGATACCCATCGTTCTATCCCCTTGCACATTACTATGTCCTCGCACAGGGCAGGTTCCAGCGCCTGGCTTTCCGATACTACCTTTTAGCAGAAGCAGATTGACGACTTCTTTGATAGTGTTGACTGAGTTCTTGTGTTGGGTCAGTCCCATTGCCCAGCAGATGATAATCTTCTTCTTTTTGGCTAAGAGCTCAGCTACTCCATTTAAGGTCTCCAAGTCAATACCCGAATGCTCAACCAGTTCGCCTAAATCCAAACTTTCAATATGCTCTAGATAAGCCTCATAGCCATTGGTCTTATCAGCAATAAAATCTAGGTCAAATACAGATCCAGCCTGCTGCTGCTCTTTCTCTAGTAGTAGTTTGACCAAGGCCTGTAGCAAGGCCATATCACCATTTATCTTTACTTGTAGATAGGTGTCAGTCAGAGCTACTTTCTTACCTAGCGCAGAACTTAGCTTTTGGGGATTACTAAAACTGACGAGTCCTGTTTCGACTATGGGATTGACCGAAATAATCTTAGCGCCATTTTCTTTAGCTTTCTGTAGAGCAGATAGCATCCGAGGGTGGTTGGTGCCGGGATTTTGTCCCATGATTATGATCACTTCTGACTCATAGAAATCTTCCAGCTTGACCGACCCCTTTCCGATACCTAATGTTTCTCCTAGCGCTCTCCCGCTACTTTCATGACACATATTAGAGCAGTCAGGCAGATTATTAGTGCCGTAGGCTCTTACAAACAACTGGTACAGAAAGGCGGCTTCATTACTGGTTCTACCTGAGGTATAAAATATTGCTTCATTAGGATCGCTTAGCTGATTGAGGTGTTTTCCGATGAGGGCGAAGGCAGCATCCCACTCTATCTCTTTATAATTATCAGAGCCTTCTTTGAGGTACATAGGTTGTGCTATTCTGCCTTTCTTTCCTATGGTATAATCTGAGCCTTCTGCTAGTTCAGATACTTTATTTTTTGCGAAGAATTCTGCTGTCAGTCTTTTGCTAGTCGCTTCTTCTGCAATAGCCTTTGCGCCATTTTCGCAGTACTCGCCTATTCTAGAACGGTCATCATCGGGGTCTGGCCATGCACAGCCAGGGCAGTCTATTCCTCCTTTTTGGTTGAGCTGAAGGAGGGATTGCATTCCTCGAGCTATCGGCATTTCAGCAAGGACATGCTTAACGGATGAAACAACTGCTGGTATGCCTGCGGCAACAGACTTAGGTTTGCCGATTTTTATTCCAGTTAGTTCTTCTGGTGTTTCTGCTTTTAGTTTTTTCTTGGACATCTGCTTCTTGATAATTCATCTACATTACTTTTCTAAAAGTAGCTATTAGAATTATCTTTTGCATGTGTATAGGTTTTTAAATTCTAGAGGGAAGAATCTAATGACCTTTTAAAATTCTGTGAACAATTTTCTCTCCATTAGAGCTTTTAATGAGTTCTAGGAAATAAATTCCATCAGACAATTCCCTTGTTTCTATTTGACTTAGATTTTCGCCTTCTAATTTAAGTTGTCCAGCAAGGTCGTATAGCTTGATCTGATATTGAAAAGAACCATTTGTTTGAATTTGAATTTGGTCTTCAGTAGGATTAGGGAATATTTTAAACGCCTTGCTAATCAGCTCCTTACTAGCTGAGGTTAAGTCCGAGCCATCACAATCTTCGTCTATCCCATTGTTAGCTATTTCTACTGCAGTAGGATATATCGACGGATCATTATCATCACAATCTACAAGACTATTATACCCATCTGCATCCTTATCAAAAACTTGGATCAGATCCATATCATCAATCCAATGTATGCCGTCGAAGAGACAACCATCATTAGCTAAGGCGAAACCTACAGATGTTATTTCCAGTCTTAAGATAGAATCGGATGGAAACTCTACCAACGAATAATATCTTTGATAGTCGTCGAGATCTGATATAGTCGCATATACAATAGTGTCTGTTTCTGCAGCAAGGGGGATTTTGTTACCGTTTACTATAATACTGACGCCAGCATCCTGATTAGAACTATAACTCCTTCCAGAATAGAAAAAGCTTAATAATAACGAATCACTTACATAATTATGAAGATCGAATTGGCCATTAATCCATGTCTTGCAGTCACCTTCACTCAATCCTCCAGCGCCATCCCTAAAATGAAGAGAGTAAGCTCCATCGTAAGCAAATGTATCTTGTAAGATAGCTGTCCCTAGAAAATCGGGAGGTGCTAACCAATATTCAGGTTCGTAATCTTGTGAATTCCATACCCAAGACTCGAAACTACCATTAAGCAATTGAGAATAAAGAGCATTAGTCATCAAAAGAAATATAATAAAGAGAAGATTGCGCATGGAGAAGTTCTTTGCTCCTTTATGTCTTGACTCCTAGATTAGTCACTAAGGTCTTAGGCTAATTCTTTGCCCACCCGCATAAATGTTATAGCGCTCCTTTTTCAAAAAACCGACCAGTGTAATTTCATGTTCTATAGCTAGTTCCACTGCCAGACTCGAAGGCGCTCCTATAGCCATGACAAAGGTAATGCCTGCCATCACTGCCTTCTGGATAAGTTCGAAACTGGCTCTCCCGCTGAGCAAGAGTAACTGCTCATCCAGCGGAAGCGAAAAGCGATCACTAGTCAGTGCTGCTCCCACTAGTTTATCTAAGGCATTATGCCTACCCACATCTTCACGAGACAAGAGAAATTGTCCATTAATGTCAAATAAGGCGGCCGCGTGAATACCTCCAGTATCTGCAAAAACAGCTTGCTTTTCTCGCAGCTTTGAAGGAAGATTATAGAGTAAGTCTTGATTTACTTGCCATTCTTTGGCATCAACTTCTTTTAGTTGACAGACGGTCTTGATGGCTTCTAGGCTGGCTTTGCCACAAACACCACAACTGCTACTTGTATAGAAGTGCCTATCCAGCTTGCTGAGATCTACACCTTGGTCAGAATTAAGAAAAACCTGAATTCTATTTTCTGCTTTGGTTATTTTCTCTATCTGAGATCCCTTACTTATCATGCCTTCTGTAAATAGAAATCCTATGGCCAGATCCTTATCAGCACCCGGCGTTCTCATGGTGATAGAAATACTTTTATCGAGAACTGGTGGTTGAGCAGACGGAATACTCAGACTTATCTCCAGGGGTTCTTCTACAGCAAGACCATCTAAGATGCTTTCTGCTTCGGTAGGCCTTATCCTTAAGACATCCACTCTTTTTGTAGTCATGTCTTGATTCTTAACCATGATAATTGACCGCTTCACCGCCTACTAAGATTTGCTTAACTTCATAGAATTGGCAAGCTTCTAAATAACTAAATATGAGATCCTCAAAATGCTCGGACATTCTAACTAACTCTTTATCTTTTTCTCTACAACAAAATTGCTAGAATTCGCCTCAGAAGTAGTTTGAAATCTTTTCATTACTTCGCATAACTTTAAAAAAGACACAAGCCTTTCAGAGGGAGAAAGAGCTAGGAATGCTGCTTCGTCTTCAGCTCTTGTTTGCTCCTTAGTCGTATAACTTATGATTGGGTATTCCATCTAGAAGGTAAATTAAATAAAATCTAAAGGGTTTGCTATATAAGACCTAAGCTTTCGTAATTTTATAGCAAAGCCCCATTTTTTATAATTTACTGGCCTAAATAAATAAAATGAGATCTTTAGTGCTCTTCCTTTCTCTCTTCATCAGTCTTCCCGCTTTTTCACAAATTACAATAGAATCTAATACCCTTCCAAAAGTAGGTGATGTATTATACTATCAAGATTTCGCAGCGTATGAAGATACGCTTGCTTATCAGGAAAATGGTGAAGATATCCGCTGGGAGATAGGTAGACTTAATATAGTAGGCAACTCAGAAGAAGCCTATGAAGACATTTCCATGAGCGAACTCGCCGATTCTTTCCCTGACGCTAACATGCTCGTAGATTTGGGTGGCTTCCAAGCAGCTGCTATCAGAGGACCTAACAGCATAGAAATTATTGGTGTCTCTACTGCTAACCAAGGAGGCTTTGGTGGCTTCAGTTTAGATTCCATAGACACGGCTATCAATTTTGATGATAACTATACAATTAAGCAAACCCCACTGAGCTATGGGTCTAAGTTTGAGGACGACTTTGAAGTGATTATTACTTTTCCGGCTAGTCTTATACCTGGCTTAGATTCTTTAGATACCGGTGGACTTGGAGGTGCTCTAGAATCCATAAGGATTACAACTAATGCTTCTAAAAGTGAAGAAGTTGTGGGATGGGGAACGCTTAGCGTTTGGGAGACAGAAAAGGAAGTTCTGAAAATAGAGCAGATAGATGTTACAGAAACAATTATTGAAATAGGTATAAATGTTCTAGGATTCACCTTGTGGATTAATGCTGCTGACTTTTTGGGTGGCGGAATGGATTTAGGTTTTGGAGGACCGCAGTCTATAACAACATATAAATTTCTCTCCACTGACTTGCAGACTTCGTTTATAGAGTTTACAGAAAATAGATTCCAAGATACTTTAACCAATAACTTTCTAACTGTCTCTGGAAGAGTAAGTGGAGACATCATGAGTAGCACTGAAAACTTAAGCTTCGAAGATGGTTCTATTTCAGTATTTCCTAATCCAAGTTCTGACCAGCT
>CALLAE010000062.1 GCA_938002665.1 uncultured Saprospiraceae bacterium
TTCCTTGAAAATAGAAGGCGCAGCACTGAGTCTAGAAGACGGTAGTGCCTGTGCTAATTCCAATAAATCAGGTTATGGACTTGATGTCAATTACAGCGGACCTCAAGTATTTTTCGATGTTAAATTTTTGTATTAGAACAATTGCAGATTAAAATACCAATCATGAATAACTCTTTAAGGAAAACTATAATTATCATCTTATTAGTAAAAGCGTTTTGCTTCTTTATTAGTGATTTGAAAAGCCAAACTCTTGTAGCTGATCCTAATCCAGTATGTGTAAATTCAACAACTGACCTTACAGCTACAGTAGGAGCTAATGGTGGAGATAATTTTCACTTTTATATTGATTTAGATGGGTCTGGTGGCTGGTCATCAGGGGATACTGATATATCAGGTGCTAACGGAAGTCCATTAACGAATAACTCATTACCATTTGCGCCTTCTTCAGCAACTCCATCTTCTTTGAGCATCGGAGTAGAGATATATATTGGTTGTTGTAATTTAGTAGACACGGCATTGGTAAGTTTATCCATATTGCCATCTGTTCCTGATAGCTATGAATTCGAGGTTTGCTCTGTTCCAGGAGTCCCCAATGAAGCTATTGTGGATTTAAGTTTTCTTCAGCAGGAGATTCCAGCTGCACCAATAACGAGCATGTGGTTTACTTCAAATGATTGTTCTGGTTCTGCAATACCTACTACTGGACTTATTACTATAATTCATGGAAGTGATTTGTCATACTTCGGTCCTGGTGCAAATGGCTGTGATGCTTGTAATACCGTTACTCCAGTTATTTTTGAGACACCATCCGTGGATCTGCCTAGTGTGGTAGATGTTTGTCCAGATATAAATGAATCTAGTGCGACAGTTGATTTGACAAGTTATCAAGATAGTTCTCAGCCTGGTGGCACATGGTATGCACTTAGTGCTTGTGATGACAATTCTCCACAATTAATATCAAATGTTCAAAATCATGTGGTAAGTGATGGTGATTTAGTTGGCTATGTTTGGCCTCCTGGTCCTTATCCTCCTCAAGTTCCTAGCACTCCAAATTGTTCAGATTCAGATTGCATGGAATTTATTTTACTAGATGCTCCTGAGGCTGTCTGTGCCAGTGAAAATGAATCATGTAGAGGAGCCGAAGATGGTGTAGTTTCAGTTATGCCTTCAGGTTCTGGATTTTCATATAGTTGGGAGAATACAAACATGAATCTTGTAGGAACAACTTCTTCAGTCTCAGGCTTACCACCGGGTACTTATATGGTAACTGTAACCAATAATAGTACAGGATGTATTGATGTCTGTTCTAGTGTGATAGATATCGGCCCTGAGCCAGTGACACCAATTTTTAACATAACTGATGTTTATTGCGTTGGAGATTCCCCAGATCCCTTGCCTACAAGTTCAGATAATGGAATCTCAGGATCATGGAATACTGCATCTATACAAACCTCTGTTCCAACTGGCGGCACACCAGATATTTATACTTTTTCACCTACTCAAGGGGTATGTGCTGATAGCTTTCTTTTATCAGTCACGATTAATCCTGTTCCGTCTATCACTGTTACTGGTGTAGATCCTAGTACATGTTTTGGAACAGATGGGTTTATTACTATTGCTGGCTTGGATAATAGTCAGAGTTATACTCTAAATTATGCTGGAGGTGCGGGATCCCCTGCTAGCGGCACTACTCAAATGCCTATTGGTGGAAGCATTATCATAACTGGACTTTCGAGTGGTATATATTCCAATATCTTCGTTTCTCTCACTGATTGTGATTCAAATATGGAGTCAGTAACTCTTTCTGATCCCATTGGGCCAACGATGAATGATCCTTCAGATATTAGTCGTTGTCATCAGGAGATGGTACCCACAATAAATTTTGGAGGTGGGCCTCCTGGCACAACTTATTCTTGGTCTACAACCAATGCTGCAATCGGTTTACCTAGTATGTCTGGTGTGGGAAATATTAATTCTTTTCAAGCAATTAATAATGGCACTTCTACTGAGACCGCAATAATAACAGTTACACCTACAAGTGCTAATTGTGCAGGAAGCCCGGAAAGCTTTACAATAATTGTTCACCCAGTTCCTGTATTGGATCCGATCATTAACCAAGTGCAGTGTGCTGATGATATAGTAGCATTGACTGTGGTGGAAAGTAATATTGTAGGATCTTCATATTCATGGACAAATTCTAATCCTTCTATTGGCCTAAGCATGTCATCTGGAAATGGAAATATTCCATCTTTCACAGCACAAAATAATACTAATGCGCCTATAAGTTCTATTATTCAGATTACTCCTACAGGTCCCAATTCTCTGGGGAGTTGTACAGGCCTGCCTATTAGTTATACAATAACAATCAATCCTTTACCAACAGTTAGTAGTGTAGCTAGCCAAACGAAGTGTGCTGGTGAATTAAGTAACAGCATTAACTTTTCTGGCACTGGTGCGAATTATACCTGGACAAATTCTAATCCTTCCATTGGGCTTGATCCTACAGGAACAGGTAACATCTCTACCTTTGTTCTAGAAAATACTACATCTATAAATCAAGTGGCAACCATTGTTGTCACCCCTACGGCATTAAATTGTGAAGGCACTTCAGAAACTTTTACTATAACAGTAAAACCTGTTCCCTCCGTGAACAACGTTCAGGCACAAAGCGTCTGTGCAGGAGAAGTAGTAGAAATTAATTTTTCCGGTAATATTCCTAGTGGAGTAACCTATTCTTGGACTAATAACAATACTGCAATAGGTCTAGATTCAAGTGACGATGGGAACATATCATTTACCTCTACTAATAATTCTAATGATCCAATATCGGGCACTATAACAGTTGTGCCAACTTTGAATTTATGTGTTGGAGAATTGATACAGTTTTCAATAACTGTTAACCCTATTCCCACTATCAACAATAACATGGATCAGACGCATTGTAATGGAGATGATACAGATGCAATAGTCTTTATTAGTCCAGTTACAGGTACAAATTTTTCATGGACAAACTCTAATTCCTCCATTGGACTAGATTCGGGTGGGAGTGGAAATATTCCAGCATTCCAAGCGACTAATTCTGGCTCGGTAACAATAAGTGGAACAATAGTAGCTACGCCTGAAGCAAATGGTTGCAGAGGTGATCAGGATATTATTAAAATTGATGTATTTCCTACCCCACGAGTTTTCCCTATTCCTGATGACTTGGAATTATGTAATGATGAAAGCCAATCTGAAATTAGTCTGAATGGACCAGTCAATGGTGCTACATATAACTGGAGTTTAGCAGGCTCATCTATTGGCATGCCTAGCAACTCTGGTATTGATATAATTCCATCGTTTGCAGCCAGTAATAATGGTTCTTCTATCAATACTGCAATAGTAACTGTATTTGCAGAAGCTAATATCTGTCAAGGCCCTTCTGTTGATTTTTCAATTACAGTGATACCAGAACCTACTATAAATGCAATTAACGATATAGAAGTATGTGAGAAGGACATTATTCAGGCTACAAACTTTAGTGGTAATGTGAACAACACAACATATTCTTGGAACAATAGTAATACGAGTATAGGTTTGGGCTCTGCAGGAATAGGAAATATCAGTCCATCTTTTCCAGCTGAGAATCCTGGAAATAATTCTATTAGTGCCACTATAAGTATTACTCCTAGTTTTATGGGATGTGATGGCGATGATGATAATTTCTCAATCACGGTGAGGCCAGAGCCTTCGGTTTTTGTTCCCAACGATGATTCATTTTGCCATGAAGAGTTTACTGGCAATATTGCATTAGATGGACCAGTTGCTAATTCGATTTTTTATTGGGATAATGATAATAGCGATATTGGACTAGAAAGTAATGGTTCAGGAGATATTTCCTTTACAGCGCAGAATATTATAAATTCCCCAATCATAGGAGAAATTACGATTACTCCTGAAGTAGAATTTAATTCTGGCTTAGTTTGTAATGGCGATGATGGAGATTTTACGATAACTGTAAGGCCAGAACCCATTGTAAATAATATTCCAGATCAATTCTATTGTCAAGGAGAACAAACAACCGAAATTGTGTTTGGGGGGGATGTCAATGGTACGAACTTCAGCTGGGTTAATGATAATACTGATATAAATCTGACCTCAAATGGTTCAAACAGAATCGTATCTTTTGAAGCTAGAACTGCACCAATTTCTCAGCCTAACCCTGATTCAGATAACTTTGCTGTGGTTACCGTTACGCCTTCTGCTGCAGGATGTGAAGGAGATTCGAGATCATTTGATATTACGGTATGGGATAATCCAAATTCGGAGTTGACACTTGCAAATCAAATTGGAACAACAGACTTAGAGGTTGGATCTGTCATTATTGCTAAAGAACAGGCTACTACTGGTCTAGCTCCATATACTTATGAATGGGAGTTTGATCAGGCACCAGTTTTTTTAAGCGGATTTGGAACATCAGGTCCTGAGACGAGATTTAGATATAATATTATTGGGAATTACGATATCACCCTTGTAGTGACTGATTTTAATGGTTGTACTAATTCACATGAAGAATCTATCGTTCTTGATCCTAATTCAGTTTGTGGTGCCATTTTTGAACCATTTCCGGATTTGATTTGCTTAGGAGAAAAGTTAGATATAGATATAGAAATTGATTCTCCAAATGATGGTATGGGCGATGATGTTCAACTAAGTGGAACTCGGTGGAGCCTGACCAATGTGACAGGATCATCTTGTGAAGATTTAGCTAGTAGTTGTAATTGGGTTGAGAATACTAGTTCTTCTAGCTCTGTTTTAGATTTTCCAAATGGTCAAAGACTTAATGTAAGCTCAGGTAACAGATTAAAATTTCAAAACGCAGAGTTCACACCTACAGAGGCAGGACTTTATGAATTATGTATTGAATTTTCAAATGGGAGTATTCCATGTGCTGATAATGTAGCATGCGAGACAATTAATGTGGTACCTCTTCCTAGCATTAGTGGTTGGTCATTAGAAGGAGGGAGTGATTTCTGTGAAGGAGATGTATTGACTGTAAGACCTGTTGGAATTCCTTCCGGTCTTAATTACATATTTAACTATTCTATTAATGGTGAAAGCCTTGTTACTGATGATGTGAGCGGGTCGTTCACAACGCCTCCTGTTAACCCAGAACAAAACGAAATTAGGATAACAGGAATTACTGACGTGAATTCAGGTTGTTTTAATAATAATATAACACTGCCTACTCTAGGATTTACTGTTACCCCAGGGCTTGCTTTTGATGTGGTGAATGATGTAAACATTGATTTTGCAAATTGTAATGAAGTAGGAGATTCTGTAAAGATAGAGATCACTCTTCCAGTCAATTATATGCCTGAAGATTTTCTAGTTCCTTCTGATTGGAATTTAAAGTTAAACGAGACAAGAATATTCGAAGTTGTTAGACCAATAAACACCACATATTCTGTAGTCGTTGAGTCAGTCAATGGAAATTGTGATTTGGAATTTGTAATTCAAGGCAATAGGTTTGCTTGTGATTGTAACAGAATATTTCCTTTATTGGATTCACTTGGAACTCCAGTTTTTGACATGGGTAGTATATCCTCTATTGATAGTAGTGCCTTAGAATCAGGGCAATATTTAATGTGTGATTCTGGTACTGGAAATTTATTGATATCTAATATTTTTATTAGAGAATCTCAAAGATTTGGACAAGATGCATCATTATCTCTTCAGATATTTCGTGATACAATTATAGAAGCAGAGTATATAAATACGAACTTCATGATTGCGAATACTCAAAATGGTACTGCGACAATAGATGTTGAGTTAATAAAAGATTTTATAGGAGATGATTTTGGTGTGCCATATAAAATTCAACCTGTATTTAGAAGACCTACTACTTTTTGCGAAGAAGATTTATTGAAAGCTGATAATATAAGTGAGTTTATTCTTTATCCTGACCCTGAACCAAACTTAGTGCTAGATCCAGTTTTTGTAAATCAAGATCTTTGCAATAATCAATTAGTTCCCGTAGTCATTGAATTAGATGCTAAACCACTTGCAATTTCACCAGTTCCAACTGCATCTTATGAATGGCAGTTAGAAGGCAATGGAGTTGTAACAACAGTTTCTGATTTTGAAGTTTTTGGAGAACAATCTGAAGATGAGTTCACTCAATATCTGTTATTCGAAAGTTTGATGGGAGGGCAAGAAGAACTAACTGTAACTCAGAATTTAAATTATCGAAATGTCTTGGATTGCAAAGCAAGTGACTCCATTACCTTGAATTCCAATCAAAATGCAACCGCTCCTGACATAAACGACTTCTCTATTTATCTATGGCCTGGGAATATTTTGGTTCTGGATTATGAAGAAGGTAACCTTGGTGGTTCTGCACCTAATAATTGTTTTCGTTGGGGAAGAATAAACGCCAGTGATGGGACTGAAGATGCAACATTTGCAGCCCAAACATCTCAATGGTTTATAATGCCAGATAATGAATTAAATAATTTGCTGGAAAATAATGGTGCAGGTAATCCTTTCATATATTTTGTTGACATTAGTGATTGCAACACTTTGGATTGTTCCAATAGGATTTATTTGAATTCCAATGAGCTCATCATTTTCAGAGAATCTGATGTTGAGCAACCAAATTTAGAATGGCAAGTCTTTCCGAACCCAACTGAAGGTCTTTTGACTTTTAATTGTGATTCTCCATTATATGGCCAATTTACTATCAAGTTGTATAATAGGTTAGGCCAAACTATTCATTCGTCCTCAATTACTAAATCTGACAGGACTCTGACTACAAAAATAGACTTGTCTGAAACTTCAACAGCTGGCTTACACTACATCTCCATAACTTCTGAGAAGGGTGAGCAGTGGACCTATCCAATAATCTTTAATTGATTTAAAACTATAAGAAATGCAGTTTCGATTATATAAATATGTTTTTGGATTCTTGTTCTTGGTATGTATGTCAGGACAACTTTTTGCACAAGAATTTTTAGACCTTGAAGCCATTAGATTGTCTATGAGTACCAAAGGGAATATGGATCCCGACACAGTGGATATGCTAGTAACTATTGTCAAAGAAAAGTTAACTGAATATAATGAATTAGGTACTTTTTTTGATGAAACAGATCAGTCTTTCTCTATAAATAAATCTATAGAATTCGGAGAACTTTTTGATCAGTTCGCTACTATCTATCATGATATCCAAAGCACCAAGTATGCAAGAAAGAATGTTGATCTCAATACCTATGTGGATGATGCCTATACCTACCTCAAGGATATGGGTATTAAATACACCATTTCAGATGTCAGAATAAAGTCTATCAATACTGATGCCTCTGGTTATTATGTGGTGGATGTAAATCTGAACAAGAATATGCTGGTCATTATAGAAGATGGGGAAGGAAGAATACTAGATGAGCCTAGAATTATCAATCTTGATTTCAGAGTAGAGTTGCCTCCTGATTATTTGGAGGGCGCAAAATTTAGTTTTGTGAGAGGAAAGCAAAGAACAATCGTAAAAGCTAAAAAAGAGAAATTGTTTCATTTAGCTCTTGGACCTTATTATAGCTATGGTTTAGTTAACAATGATGTTGATCCTGCGTCAATGTCTACTGCTGGTCTTAATCTTGCTGTTAGGCATAATCTAGCAGGTTCTAGCAATTTATTTATCGTTGGGCGAGCATATGCGAATCTACTTGATGCTACTTATGTTTCCACTGTTGAAGGAACAGATTCAGATTTATTTGGATATACACCTATAAATACCACCAACCAAAATAATGAACTTGTATTCTATAATTCGGGTGGAGCAGAGACACAAAGCACTGATGAACTGAGTTATTACTATAACAAAGTATCTTCTAGCCAAGAGAAAATAACTTTTGGTGCTCTAGGATTGATAGGCGCAGAGCTAGGATTAAGTTATTCACCAAAGACTTCTTCGACGAGAAGCAGAATTCTCATAGATATCACTGGTGGAGTAGTTGTTAGAAGAGAAGCAGATGATGTGAGGAGCACTCTTGCGGGTGCTAGTGGAATTTTCATTCCTAATAATGAAGAAAATGGATGGCCGGGGATTGCAAATGAAGAAATATTAGAAAATAGAGGAGGAATTTTAGATGCTATTGAAAGAGATGGAAGGTACGATTGGAATGGAGATGAAGAAATTATAAATCAGGATATTGATGCGATTAACTATTACAACCTTACTCTTTCTCCTTCATATCAGAAGTATTTTTCAGACAAATTAGGATTAGAAATTGGAGCAGACATCTTCTACAATTTTGGTGGAAATGCTTTTAATTCAGTGAATTCTGAAAATTTAAACCCTCTCAGGTTCGCATCAGCTTCGAAATTTAATGAACTAGGCGCCAGACTCAAGCTATCCATAGTCTGGAACATGAAGAAGAACTGGTACTAGAATTTCAATAATTAGAACAACTTAAAACGCTTCATATCATGTTGAGAATATCACTTATAAGCATTATTTGTCTTTTGTCGTTCGGTGTAGTTGCCCAGAAGAAAGTAAAGGAAAGGCCGAAGAATTTTATTGCTCCACTTTCGTATGATAACGAAGCCACTTATCTGGCCAGCATTAAAAGGGAGCAAGATGGTTCCGGTAGACCTTGGTTTGTAATTTCAGATAGAAATAATAATCCGGTCTACAGTAAAAAAGAAGCATCGGATGCAAATAAAGTGGCGACTCTGGATTTTAAAGATATCGTATATGTTGTGGATTCAGATAAGGACTGGCTAAAAGTAATAAAAGCGGATCTCTCCAATCTTAAAATACAATCCATCTCTGAACAACTAGGTTGGATTTCCAAGACTAATGTTATGTTGTCCGCAGATTGTCTCTTGGATCAGCAGTCGAGAATAGAGCAGAAAGGCCTCATTCTGAATAAAATTGATGACTATGCTAGGATATCTAAAAACAACCTAAGGACTATAGCCAAAATTTATGATGGCCCTAAAAGCAGTAATGAGTTGCCACCGCTCAATGTCTTTGAGTTTTACTTTGTCTACAAAGTGCATTATCAAAATGACAGGGCTATCAGATACTTGATATGTAAGGCTAATGATTTGTCGACAATAGAAGGCAATATCGAGAAGAATCTTTTAGGGTGGATAGATGCCAGAAGATTGGAGTTATGGAGGACCAGAGTATCCCTTGAACCTAATTTCGATGAAAGTGCCTTTAACGAAAGAAAGAATAATCCCCAGTACAGAGCTCAAGGTTACAAAACGCAGTTGACAGCTAATATGATGTCTAAAGGTGCATCTGACAAGGTGCCCCTTGTGTGGGACAACGACCCAGCGGTTGTGAAACAATATAATCTCGCTAAGACCTTTGGGCGCCGTCGTCACAAGGGTAATGTCATCAGATTTCCTATGCTGGGTTTTGGCTCTAATAATAATGAAGGAGTATTTCGTTCTGGTGCTATTATGCGATTGTCATCGGAATCTTTTGGAAAGTATTTAAAAATTGAAGAAGACAAACTTGAAGAAAATACTTTCAAAGAGTTCAAAGAAGGCGGCAACTACAATGTCACCAAATATGAGAATTACAATATCTTCTTTCTCATAGAAGGCACTCAAGATATGCAGCCTTACAAAAGCAGGATAATAGACGCTATCTCCAGTGCTAATATGAAACCCAAAAACAGTAAGGCTAAAGTAAGATATGGGGCCTTGGTGTACAGGGATACACCTGAAGAGTCGAGCGGTAAAGTCATCAGTAGAATAGCTGAGTTGTCTACTGACATAGATGATGTGATGCGAACTATTGATCAGGAAGAATTCAAGAGCTGGCATGATAATGATCCTTACACTTCTTTATACTATGCATTTGAGCAAGCTCTATTGAAAGGAGGATTTGATGAGAACCATACGAATGTAATGGTAGTGATAGGTAACAATTCTGATTTTAGAAATGATCCTGTCAGAAAGATGACTGCCAGTGGAAAATATAATATCAAGCAAGAGTACATCAGAGATAAAATATCTGAGTTATATCTCCATACTCTTTTTATACAATGTGGCAGTAACACCTTGTCGTCATCTGCATTTAGTAGACAGATGAGAAGCCTGGTGGAAGTGACAGCTACCAATATGGATTTTATACGTGAAGAGACGCTTGCTAAGATTGGTCAAGGTATGTCTTACAAGCAATTTGAATTAGATGAGGTGTCTGGTGCCAAAGGTCAGTTGCATCTGACCTATGCACCTATAGTGTCTTCAATTTCATATACTGGTCAAGGTCAGGATATGAATCAGCAAGAGATAAAGGGCCAAATAGAAGATGGACTAGATAGGATAAACCAGAGAGTAAAATCTGCCTTTGATAACTTTAATGAAGTCGTGGTAGAAGGCAAAGGCATGGTCTCAAGTTTGGATGTAAGTTCTGGTGAGTGGAGTACAGATATGGGTGATCTTGCTTATCGAGTTTATAAAAAGTCCAAGATGTCCTTCGATGAACTGAAGAAGATTCTTTCTGAAAAGTATCAATTGTTTTCTCCTGTCTACTTAGTGAAGCAATATCAAGGAGCGCAAAACAAAACGTATTCCTATACTGCATTTATGACGCAAAAAGATTTGAAAAGATATACTCAAAGATTAGAGGATCTAAAGAGAGCCTATGATGGGGTAGACGATGAACAGAGAAAAAATCTCTTTAATGCCTTCAAGGAAATGATAGAATCATTGACAGGTGAAAGCTTGAGTTATAAGGCCTTAGATAATTACGACACTTCCATGCTGAACAGATTGATGCAGGGGATAGCAATGGAGGGGTTAGAAGTTGATCTCGAACGCCGCTTTAAAGTGGGGGAAATACTAGACAGTAAAAAAATGCCGCCGACTAAACTAAAGGAGATTATGAAGGGCATACTGGTAAAGCTGGATGAGTTGCTAAAAATTGAAAGACAAGGGAAGGACTATGAGTTTGCGTATTATAATTCATTGACCAATGATGCCAATCTGTACTTCTGGATTCCTCTTGACATGCTATTAATATAGTATGCATGTGAAACAAGTTTTATAAAAGTGAGCGATCAGTTACAAGAAAAATCAGTTGCACAACTGATGTCTGCCTATAAAAGATTAAACTTATTATATGCTCTTCAGATAATACTATCAATCACAATAATCGTAGTCATTGCTGTTTTGTATTTCCGAACGAATGGGTTAAATCCTTCTATGCTCATGATATTTTGCATCTTTCCCATGTTGCTCCATACATCACGTCAGCTAAGGTCTATAGAAGATGAGATGCAGAATAGGGTAAAACAGTATTAGAAATAGAACAACCAGAAAACAACAAAATGCCATTATTTGAATTAGCTGATCTTGATTGTGAATATGTCGCAGGACAATCAGTTCTGAATATTTCTAACCTTACGATAGATAAGGGTAAGCTTTACTTTCTTGTAGGGCCTAGTGGGATAGGGAAGAGTACCTTCATAGAAACCCTTGGTCTCATGAATATGACAGTCAGAAAAAATGGAAAATCGAAATTTGATTTTCATAATTCTGACGATGAAATTATTGATGTTTCTGATCTATGGAGTCAAGGGAATGAACAGCTATCATCATTCAGATTAAAATACTTCTCGTTTATTTTTCAAAATACGAACCTCTTGCCAAATTTTACCGCTGGAGAAAATATGATTATGCCTCTTCTCATGAAAGGTGAAAGTTCTTTATCGGAAATGGAAGGAGAGGTAAAATCACTGATGAAAAAGATCGACCTTCCAGAGGATGCCTATGACCGACCAGTGACTCAGCTTTCTGGAGGACAGAGACAACGTCTTGCCTTTGTTCGTGCTTTCCTTTCACCCTTTGAAATTTTATTTGGAGACGAACCGACAGGTAATTTGGATAGACTAACGGCCAACAAATTAATGTCCACTCTCAAGGATTATTTGAAAAGCCATAACAAAACAGGAATTATAGTATCACATGATATCCAGTTGGCGGCGGATCACGCTGATAACATTCTCTATTTTTCTAAAATAACGAGATCTGATGAGTCAGTATATGGATACATTGATCAAAGTCAAATACTTCACAGAGACACAAACTCAAATACCTGGATGAATGCTTCTGGAGTTGAGATAGAGAAAATAAATGATCACTTAGAAACTTTACTTCATTAATATGGATACATCAAGTTTCAAGGATTTATTTTTCGATAAAGAATACAATGCTTTGATTGGAAAGTCAAAGGAAAAACTTTGGCTAATGATTCTTTTTGTAGGTGGAACTTTAGCGGCTCTTGGTTTTGCTATTGGCGGTTATGATTCTTTGGCAGAGAAACTTAAAGATCCATTTACAAATTGGATTTCTTTAGGAGTAGACTCTGACTATGATAGAGAAGCTCGTGAATTGCGAAATAGTTTCAATGATGATCAGGCCATACTGGATAAATTTAAATTGAATAAAATTCGACCTTTTATAATCGAGACGATGCAGGTGTTTAGAGAAAATAAAGGTGATTATGTAAGTATGATCTCAAATGTGCCTATTCGTTTTAGGTCAATAGAAGAGGATGAAAGTCTTAAGTCAGAATTGCTCAAAGCAAAAAACCTTGTATTGCCTGCATTAATTGCCGCTGATTCTATGGACTTAGAAGCCTCTGTAATTGCTAAGCGAGAAACCTTAATTAAACTTGGTTATGATAGTATAGAAGATATTGAAAAAATCAAAGTTGGATTTACTACTAAGTCTAACAACCAGGCAGTATCGCCTGTCTATCTTCATGTTAAAGCAATAGTAAAGGATCTGCCAGATAATGCCGATTTCATTATTTCTAATGCTTTAATGAATTTACTAAGAGATACACAGAATGATAATTATTTTATAGACAAAGGCACAGGATATAGTTTCTCAATTTTGATTCCTACTGCTAATAATGAAATGATTGAAAATTTCACTCAAGAATCTACATTCAAACTTCGAAATGATACAATTGAGATACGGACGTTTGAAACCGAATCTTTTGATTATTACAAGGAGCCATTAACTCTTGTTACCATATATGGAAACAAACAATTGCCAGATTCTTTATGGCAGGAATATTATGAAGGGCTAGATTGTTTTGGTTGTGATAGATTTTACAAATTCGATATTGATCAAGGAAAATATGATCTATATAGAATAGGCTATTTGGCCTTCAATTTTAATCGACTTGATGAAGTAGAAAATCTCAAGTCCTATATAAAGAAAAAGTTTGATTTTGATCTGGATATGAAAAACGTAATAGCTGGTGATAATTTTGCTAAGGTGGCCATATTGACTTTGGTGCTCTCAGTCTTTCTTTTTCTCTTCAGCCTATTTAGTATTGTCTCTTTCATTATCAATTTACTGAAAACACATATTTCTGCTATTTCTAGAGATCTAGGAACACTAAAGGCCTTCGGGCTAAAAGATCAGGTCATAACTCATACCTATCTTAAGATAGTCTTGAAGTTGTTTTTGATAGCTAGTATTGTTGGTTTTTTGATATGCCTGGCATTCCAGTTTCTGATCGGAAATTTTTCGGGAAGAATATCATTTAAAATTTTGGATATAGTCGTTCTTGCGGCGTGGTTGATAATGCTGGCAGTTTATTATTATATATCTAGAAATACGATCAGGAAATATCTTGATAAAACACCTGGTGATTTGATTTACAATAGATAAAAAGTTCTGATGAAAAATATTATTACGCTATTTAGCTTGCTTGCCCTGCTTTCTTGTAACTCAGAGTCAAGCTCAAAATCTGACTCTTATT
Source organism: uncultured Saprospiraceae bacterium (assembly GCA_938002665.1). Lineage (GTDB taxonomy): Bacteria > Bacteroidota > Bacteroidia > Chitinophagales > Saprospiraceae > RFSX01. Next base: position 13,775 of record CALLAE010000062.1, read on the forward strand.
CCTCGGATTCTACTGAAAGTAATTCTGCTACTGAAGAAACGTTGGAAAAGAAATCTGTTGCTCAGTCTGTGGAGAAAAAAGTAGAAGATGTAACATCCATAGTGCACAAAAAACTAAAATCAGAAAACTTAGATAATGAGCAGAAAGAAATCAAGAACCAGCAATTTCAGGAAAGTAAGAACAAAGAAAAGAGTTGTTCTGATCTCATGGATGATTATGAAAAGCTAATCAACACTATCGTTAAGGACAAAACCAATCTTGACAACCTTAGTAAACTTAAAGAATGGTCTAATGACATATTTCACAACACCTGTCTTAAAGACAATATCGAATATCAAAACAAGTATGCGGAGATTAATAAAAAGTTAGGATAATAGATTGGACACATTAGGTTTGTCGATGCAGAAGTAGGCCCAGGTCTGCTTTTGTTTATATCTCTCCACTCACCCGGGCAACATCACCTCCTTATTCACACCTTCCTCTAGGCAGATAAAAGTTTCCGTCCGTGCGATGCCATTTATGTTCTGAACCCGCTCACTTAGGATCTTCATCAGGTGCTGGTTGTCATGGGCATATATTTTAGTAAAGATCGAATAGTTACCAGTAGTAAAGTAAGCCTCTTTTATCTCCTCCACCTGTCTCAGTTTCTTGATGACTTCAGGGTAATGCTTTGCTTTTTCTAGGAAGATACCGATATAGGCGATTGTATTATATCCTAGTAAGGAATAATCTATTTGCGCTGTGTATCCTTTGATGATGCCTTGCTTTTCCAGCTTGTCTATGCGCTGCTGCGTCGCCACATTAGAGATAGAAAGTGGGTCGGCTATGGCCTTAGTACTTTGTCGACTGTTAGTCAAAAGAGAGTTAATAATCTTAATGTCCTTATCGTCTATCATTAAATAAGTTAATTATATTGACTTCAAAGTTAAATAAATATACTTTTATATCCTAAAAACTAAATTATGTGTGGAATTATAGGTGTTTTTGATATCAAAGGAGGTGCTGCTGCCCTCAAGGAAGAAGTTCTCGATATGGCTAAATGCCTGAGGCACAGAGGACCAGACTGGTCAGGCATTCATGTAGGCGAATCAGTTATCATGGCGCATGAAAGACTAGCCATCGTAGATCCCGCTTCTGGCGGCCAACCCCTTTATAATGAGGACAAGACAATAGTTCTTGCTGTGAATGGAGAAATCTATAATTACAAACAACTAAAAAAGGAGCTAGAAGGGGAGTACTCTTTTCAGACTAACTCAGACTGTGAAGTGATCATTCCTTTATACTTAAAATATGGTTCTGATTTCCTAGATAGACTTAATGGTATTTTCGGCTTCTGCTTATATGACAAGAGTCAAGACAGTTACCTGATAGGACGAGATCATATGGGTATCATCCCTCTTTATGAAGGTTATGATAAACAAGGCAATTATTATATAGCATCCGAACTGAAAGCACTAGAGCAGAAATGTAACCGTATAGAAGTTTTTCTGCCAGGCCATTACAGAACTAGTCATCAGCCTACACTGCAGAAGTGGTATACCCGAGATTGGATGTCACATGAGGCGGTAGAGCAAAATGTTTCTGATAAGGCTGAGCTAAGAGAGGCTCTAGAATCAGCTGTCAAAAGACAACTGATGAGCGATGTTCCTTATGGTGTCTTGCTCTCCGGTGGCCTAGACTCTAGTATCACAGCTGCTATTGCCAAAAAATATTCTGAAATGCGGGTGGAGTCGGATGGTGCTGAAAAGGCTTGGTATCCTCAACTGCATTCCTTCGCTATAGGCCTGGAAGGCTCACCTGATCTTGCAGCTTCTAAGAAAGTAGCAGATTACATAGGCACCATTCATCATCAGGTTACTTATACGATACAAGAGGGCTTGGATGCAATTAGAGATGTAATTTATTATCTGGAAACCTATGACATTACGACTGTTAGGGCCAGTACTCCCATGTACCTCCTCGCTAGAGTGATAAAGTCTATGGGTATCAAGATGGTACTATCAGGAGAAGGGGCAGATGAGATTTTTGCTGGCTATCTGTATTTTCATAAAGCACCGACGGCTAAGGCCCTACACGAAGAGTCAGTCAGAAAGCTGTCTACCTTATATCAGTATGATTGCCTTAGAGCTAATAAATCTCTTGCAGCCTGGGGAGTAGAGGGCAGAGTGCCTTTCTTGGATAAAGAATTTATGGATGTCGCTATGCGGCTCAATCCTAAAGATAAAATGTGCGGTAATAGGAAGATGGAGAAACATATCTTAAGAGAAACCTTTGAGGATCTCCTCCCACAAGAAGTTGCATGGAGACAGAAAGAGCAATTTTCTGACGGAGTAGGGTACAGTTGGATAGATTCGCTCAAGGCACTGGTAGATGAAAAAGTATCTGATGAAATGATGAAAGATGCCCCACATCGCTTCCCTATCCAGCCACCTAGCTCTAAGGAGGAGTATTATTACAGAAGCATCTTCGAGGAGCACTTTCCTTCTGACCAGGCTGCGCTCACTGTTCCATCTGTGCCATCCATTGCTTGTAGCACCCCTGTCGCCCTAGAATGGGATGCCGCCTTTAAGAATCAAAACGAGCCTTCAGGCAGAGCAATAAAAATGGTGCATCAGGATGCTTATTGATTATGCAGTACTCAATATTAAGCCATAAATAAAAGATATAACAGTTCCCTGTAATATGTGCACGCTTTATTACCTTTGCTGCAAAGTAAACTCTCTTGAAGCAATACCTCAATCTCCTACAGCACATACTGGACACTGGCGTTGCTAAGTCTGATAGGACGGGAACGGGTACAATCAGTTGCTTTGGTTATCAGATGAGATTTGACCTCAATGAAGGTTTTCCCATGGTTACAACCAAGAGATTACACCTTAGATCTATTATTCATGAGCTCTTATGGTTTCTCAAAGGTGATACGAATGTCAAGTATCTGCAAGAGAATGGTGTCCGTATATGGAACGAATGGGCAGATAAGAATGGAGACCTGGGCCCTGTTTATGGTAAGCAATGGCGCAGTTGGTCAACTCCTAAGGGAGAAACAATAGACCAGATTTCAAAAGTTATAGAGACTATCAAGCATAATCCTGATAGTAGAAGAATACTTGTCAATGCATGGAATGTAGGTGAGCTAGATGATATGGCACTTACACCTTGCCACTGTCTATTCCAGTTCTATGTAGCAGATGGCAAGCTGAGCTGTCAACTCTATCAGCGATCAGCTGATACTTTTCTAGGTGTTCCCTTCAATATTGCATCTTATGCTCTTTTGACCATGATGATCGCTCAGGTATGTGATTTAGAGTATGGAGAATTCATCCACTCTTTTGGGGATGTACACCTATATAATGACCATTTAGAGCAAGCCAAGTTACAATTGACTAGATCGCCTAAGCCTTTGCCTAGGATGACTATAAATAAAAATGTGAAAGATATATTCTCCTTTGAGTATGAGGATTTTAAGTTGGAAAACTATGAATACCATCCCTCTATCAAAGCGCCTATATCAGTATAATGACCTGACCTTTATTTAGATGAAATCTAAATAATTAACTACACATCCTATTAATTGTTAATAGTATGTGCGAATGATAAATTTGCAGCAATTTTTGAGGCGTACGAAAAACGTGGTGCTAGGAACTCATAAACAACGAAAATGCTTAACTATCTAAGTAAGATAACCCTGATTCTCGCATTTGGCATTCTGCCATTTCTTCTAAGTGCGGAACCCACGTTAGATGCAGGAAAAAAACTCTTCAAAAACAACTGTGCCCAATGTCACGCTAAGAACATGAAATCTGATGCCACTGGCCCAGCTTTGGGTGGTGCTGAAGAACGTTGGGGTGACTACCCAAAGCAAGACATTTATGACTGGGTAAGGAATTCTCAAGCTATGGTCTCTAAAGGCCACCCACGAGCAGTAGCTATATACAATGAGTACAATAAATCTGTGATGCAACCTTTTCCAAATCTAACGGATGAGGACATCTCTTCTTTGTTGTTATATATAGATGGTGTCTATAAAGGTGTCTATCCGCCACCAGTACCAGGTGCTGCCGTAGCAGGAGCGGGAGCTGCTGCTGAAAAAGGCACACCGACTTGGTTATACTATGCCCTATTCGGGTTCTTGGGATTCCTAGCATTACTACTTGCAAGAATCATATCTAATCTTAATGTTATAGCTGCGGCTAAAGAAGGCTCAGTATATACACAGAAGACCTTATGGCAAAGCCTTACTAGTAAAGGTGTGATCACCTTCGCTCTTTTTGCAGCCGTCATCTTAGGGGGATACACTACAGTTAATAACGCAATTAATCTAGGAAGACAACAAGGCTATGCGCCAGAGCAACCGATAAAATTCTCTCACGAAACACATGCCGGCACACATAAAATAGATTGTCAGTATTGTCACGATGGAGCAAGAAGATCTAAGCATGCCGTTATCCCTGCAGCTAATACTTGTATGAACTGTCACAGAGCCATAAAAGTAGGGTCTACTTATGGTACTGCAGAACTCACAAAAATCTATGCTAGTATCGGTTATGACCCGACAACAAATACCTACATAAAAGACTACGATAAGCTAGATCAAGAGGCTCTGAAGGAAATATATTCTAAGTGGATAGGAGACAACTATCTCTCTGAAAATGAGGGACTTGAGGTCTTAGATAAAGCTGGTGAAAAACTGGTAGAAGCACAGTGGGGTGACATCGTCAGTTCATTGACTAATGAGCAAAAGAAGACTGTTCAAGGTCCGATAGAATGGATCAGAATTCATAACCTTCCTGACCACGTTTACTTCAATCACTCACAGCACGTAGCAGTTGGAAAATTAGAGTGCCAGCAATGTCATGGTACAGTAGAAGAAATGGAAGTTGTGGGACAACATTCTCCATTGTCTATGGGCTGGTGTATCAACTGTCACAGAGAGACAGAGGTACAGTTTAGCGATAACGAATACTATAAGAGTTATGAAAAGTATCATAACGAATTGGCCGATGGTCATAAAGATAAGGTGACAGTAGAAGATATAGGAGGACTGGAATGTCAGAAGTGTCATTATTAATAGAGAACCAAGAAGTACAAACGAAATGAATAAAGATTCAATCTGGATAGGCGGAAAAGACCTAAATAGAGATGAAGAATTTCTCAGCACGGTAGACCAGGAATTCGGTACTGCAGAGATCCTTGCTAATAGTGAGGCTGTCGTAGAACAGGATACTAACCGTAGAGACTTCTTGAAGTTCTTAGGCTTTGGACTAGGTGCAGCGACTGTAGCAGCAGGCTGTGATATACCTGTCAAAAGAGCTATTCCATACGTCATTAAACCTGACTCTATAGTACCAGGGGTCGCAACTTACTATGCATCTAGTTATGTAGAAGGTGGTGATTACTGCCCTATACTAGTGAAGTGTAGAGAAGGAAGACCTATCAAAATAGAAGGCAACGATCTTTCTCCTATTACCGGCGGTGGTACCTCAGCAAGGGCACAAGCATCAGTATTAGGTCTTTATGATATAAGCAGATATAGAGGACCGCAACTATTAGGTACTAATGGCTACGATGCAGCTTCATGGGCAGATCTAGATGCAACAGTGGGCGCTAAGCTCGCAGCAGCAAGAAACATCAGGATAGTTACTAATACTATACTCAGCCCTACGGCAAAAAAAGTATTACAAGATTTTTCTGCAAAATATAGCAGTACTAAAGTAGTGACTTACGATCCCGTATCGGCAGCTGCTATACTAGAAGCTAATCAGTTAAGCTTTGGAGACAGAGCTATCCCAGGTTACAACTTTGATAAAGCTAGCGTCATCGTTAGTTTTAACGCTGACTTCTTAGGCACATGGATTTCTCCTGTAGAATATGCTTCTGATTATGTCAAAGGCAGACGCGTAGAAAAAGCAGGTGATACAATGTCAAGACACATCCAAGTGGAAAGCCACATGTCTATGACAGGTTCTAATGCAGACCAAAGAGTACTTATCAAGCCTTCTGAGTTAAGTGCAGCGATAGATTTTCTTCATGGAAAAATCTCCGGTGGAGGTGGTGGCGGTAGCCTTAATGACAAGGCCAAAGCCGCACTCACAAAAGTGGCTGGAGAACTAAAAGGAGCAGGATCAAGAGCTCTAGTGGTGAGTGCTTCTAACAAAGTAGCTGACCAGCAAAAAATAAATAATATCAATCAAGCACTCGGAGCCTATGGCACAACGATGAGCTTTGATGATGCCTCTCTTCAAAGACAAGGCGACGAAAGACAAGTCAATGCACTTATAGGAGAGATAGAAGGTGGTAGAGTAGATACAGTAATCTTTTGGGGAGCTAACCCAGCGTATGATTACTGTAACGCTGAAGCCTTTGTAGCAGCTATGGCAAAAGTAGATACTAAGATTGCCTTAGCTTACCAACCAAATGAAACAACTGCCCTTTGTAATGTTGTAGCACCTACCCACCACTTTTTAGAAAGTTGGGGAGATGCGCAGCCTAAGAGAGGGCACCTAAGTTTGATACAACCGACTATCAGCCCACTCTTTAATACGAGACAGGGGGAAGAGTCATTACTGAGATGGTCTGGTGCTAGCTTAGCTGGTGATCAGCCATATATGAACTATCTGAAAGCTAACTGGAAGAGTTCACTTTTTAGTGGAGCTAGTGGCTTCGCTTCTTTCGGAGGATTCTGGGATAATGCCTTGCATGATGGTGTAGCTAAAGGAGGCTCTAGTGCCGCAAATGGTTATGTCACTGGAGCAACTGCTGACTTTGCAGCAGGTAATTCTGTTGCTTCGGGATCTGACTTAGAAATGGTTTTCTTCGAGCCAGTAAGTGTCGGAAATGGACAATTTGCTACTAACCCATGGTTACAAGAAATGCCTGACCCAGTAGCAAGAACAACATGGGGTAACTACTTAGCAGTACCAGTTAATTATGATGGTGGTAAGAAGTTTATCGGAATGAATGGCCTTATAGATGGTGACCTTGCAGAAGTAACTGTCGGAGGAAAAACATTCAGAGTTCCTGTCGTTCAGCAATTTGGAATGGCTCCAGGAACAGTAGGACTAGCACTAGGACATGGAAGATCAGTAGGTGGAAAATGTGCTACTGGTGTAGGTGTAGATGCTAACCCATGCTTGACAGTAGAAAGAGGATTGGCTCAGTATTATAATACTAATGTTTCTGTGTCTGGAAAAGTAGGTAAGGAAGACCATTTCTCTTGCGTCCAGTACCATAACACAATAGGTGTCAAAGCAGATAATAACGCCGGCGAAACTATAAATGCAGATGAAGCAACTCTAGGCCAGACAGCTTATGGAGTAGGTATTACTGGTTACCAAGGTTCACTTACAGAACGTTCGATAATCTATCCATCTACTCTCAAAGAATTAAAAGGAAGCATCGCAAGATTAGATGAGAAGCAAGCGGCAGCTAAGCATCTCAATGATGCGACACTATATCCATACGATGAGTATACAGCTGACAAGTACAGCCAAGGCCATCACTGGGGTATGCACGTCGATCTTAATGCTTGTACAGGTTGTAATGCTTGTACGGTAGCTTGTGTAGCTGAGAATAATGTACCAGTAGTAGGAAAGAAAGAAGTCAGCCGTCACCATGAGATGACTTGGTTGAGAATAGATAGATATTACTTCGGTGATGCCGAAAATCCTAACACGGTGTATCAGCCTATGATGTGCCAGCACTGTGACAATGCGCCATGCGAAAATGTTTGTCCAGTAAATGCAACCAATCACAGTTCTGAAGGCCTTAACCAGATGGCGTATAACAGATGTGTAGGAACAAGATACTGTGCGAATAACTGTCCTTATAAAGTAAGAAGATTCAACTGGTTAGATTATACAACAGCAGATATTTTCCCTGCTAACCAGCCAGGTGTAGCTAAAGGAGAAGCAGTGCCTTTCGGTGCAGATAACTTGACTAGAATGGTGCTCAATCCAGATGTAACTGTAAGAGCAAGAGGTGTCATAGAAAAATGTTCTTTCTGTGTCCAAAGATTACAAGAAGGTAAGTTGACTGCAAAAAGAGAAGGCAGACGACTAGTAGATAAAGATGTAAGAACAGCTTGTCAGACAGCATGTCCTACAGGTGCGATTACTTTTGGAGATAAGAATAACAAGAATGGAGAACTAAGCAAGAAGCTTAAGTCACCATTGAACTATAAAGCTTTAGATGAGATCAATGTTCAGTCTTCTGTTACTTATACCATGAGGGTGGTTAACAGAGACGAATCATTTACCTCTTAAGTTAAAAATTTAGAAGATCACAACTAATAATAAATGAGTGCTCACATAAGCGATATTAGAGATCCATTAGTCTTAGGACATAAGACTTATCATGACATCACAGAAGATCTGGTATCTCCTACTGAGAGACCACCAGGGATGGGGTGGACAGTGGGATTGATTTTGTCATTAGCCATGTTAGCTTTTGGATTGTTCTGTATCGCATGGACTGTCTGGCATGGAATCGGTACCTGGAATCTTAACAGAACCATCGGCTGGGGTTGGGATATTACCAATTTTGTTTGGTGGATCGGTATCGGTCACGCAGGAACCTTGATATCTGCTATCCTTCTTTTATTTAGACAAAAATGGAGAACTGGGGTAAACAGAGCAGCAGAGGCCATGACGATCTTCGCCGTTATCTGTGCAGCTATCTTTCCTGGTATTCACGTAGGAAGAGCATGGGTTGTTTTTTACTTTTTCCCATACCCAAATACCAGAGGACCTATCTGGCCTAACTTTAACTCCCCACTATTATGGGATGTATTTGCGATATCCACTTACTTTACTGTATCCTTATTATTCTGGTATACTGGTCTAGTACCTGATTTCGCCACAGTAAGAGATAGAGCTTCTGGACTCAGAAGAAAAATCTACAATTTCCTTTCATTTGGTTGGACAGGTTCTGCTAAGCACTGGCAAAGATGGGAGTCACTCTCATTGATACTAGCTGGTATAGCAACACCACTCGTACTTTCAGTGCACACTATCGTATCTTTTGACTTCGCCACTTCTATTATTCCAGGATGGCATACGACGATCTTCCCGCCTTATTTTGTTGCAGGAGCGATCTTCTCAGGTTTTGCGATGGTACTGACACTAATGATAGTCACAAGAAAGTTATTGGGCCTAGAAGAGTACATTACTATTGCGCATATAGAATCCATGAATAAGGTCATCGTTGTTACAGGTACCATAGTAGGTGTAGCATACCTGACGGAGTTATTTATAGCATGGTATTCTGGTTATGTATATGAGCAGTTTGCGTTCTTTAATAGAGCAGCTGGTCCATACTGGTGGTCATACTTTGGTATGATGTTCTGTAATGTGATTTCACCGCAAGTATTCTGGAAGAAATCTTGGAGAAGAAATATTGCGTTGACCTTCTTTGTATCCATTGTGATCAATATAGGTATGTGGTTTGAGCGATTTGTAATTATTGGTACGACGCTAGCAAGAGATTATGTGCCTTCATCTTGGAGTTACTATTCACCTACCTGGGTAGAGATAGGAATCTTCTTGGGGACTATGGGATTATTTATGACCCTCTATCTATTGTTCTGTAGAGTGGCACCTGTGGTTGCGATAGCAGAGATTAAGAGTATCCTGAAGACAGCAGGTGACCAGTATACTGGTCCTAATAAGTTGCATCACGGTCACGATGATCACGGTCATGGACATGATAGTGGGCATGGAAAAGATCATCACTTGAAAGTTGTGTCTTCAAATATTGGAGCAGGAACAGCAGGTACAATGGGTGCGGCAGCGGCAGTGAGAGAAGGAGAAAGTTTCATAACTGAATCTGAAGTCGAGCAGCAACCTAAAGAATCGGGAATAAGCCCTAAGGAGGCAACTCAAGCTCAGCCAGATAATTTGAAAAAGATAGAAGGCATAGGACCGAAGATTGCAGAAATTCTGAACAACGGAGGTATCTATACTTTTGCAGAATTAGCAAATACACCTGTGGATACAATATCAGAATTGTTAGCAGCAGCTGGTCCTAGATTCCAGATGCAAGTTCCAGAATCATGGCCTGAGCAAGCTGGCTTAGCAAGAGATGGTAAGTGGAATGAGCTAAAAGATTTGCAGGACAGACTGGATGGCGGTAAGTACGTTTAATTGCGATTAATTTAAAAGAGAATGGCAAACACAAAAGATATAGTATACGGGTTGTACAATGATGAGGAAGATCTCCTCAGAGCTGTAAAACAAGCTAAGGCTGACCACTTAGAAATAATGGACGTATATACACCATTTCCGATTCACGGGCTTGATCCCATTTTAGGCTTAGAAGAATCTAGATTGCATATAGCAGGATTTATCTACGGAGCGATAGGAACACTGACTGCTTTTGGCGGCATGACTTGGATCTTTACAAAAGATTGGAAGCAAATATTTGGCGGTAAGCCACACTGGCCAGTCCCGTCATTTATTCCTATCACTTTTGAGCTTACGGTATTGTTTGCATGTGTAGGAATGGTGATTACTTTTTATGTGATAAATGGCTTAGGCCCTGGAGTAGTTAATCCTACTATAGATTTGAGAATTACAGATGATAAGTTTTGCATTGCTTTTGACAAGTCAGAAGTAAATGCTGCTGCGGCTGAATCTTTTTTAAGAAGCTCTGGTGCTTCAGAAGTTCATTCAAAGACCATATAGATATGAGGCACTTACAGAAATATACCTTGGTCCTAATTGTAGGGGTGATTATGATGCTACAGTCTTGTAGCAAGCCAGGTGGTAACAACACAGGTAGTGAGTACATGCCTGATATGGCGCACTCTATTGCTTACGAAGCTAACTACTATAACTACTACTACAATAACACTTGGGGATCGGAAGATGACTACTACAAGTATGCTCAGCCACGTCTGCCAGTAAAGGGGACTGTGCCTAGAAAAAGTTCTAATAGAATAGCTATCCCTTCTGCAAATGAAGGAAAGGCATACTACTATGCTGATACTGATGAAGAAAGAACTAGAGCTACAAACGAAATTGTAGATAACCCATACCCGATAACAGATGCGGGCCTTAAGCAAGGTAAAGAACTATATAATATCAATTGTGCTATCTGTCACGGTGAGAAAGGAGATGGTAATGGCTATCTCGTAAGAGATGACGGCGGTGTCTACCCTGTACAGCCAGCAATAATGACTAATGATGAATTTGTAACGGCATCTAACGGTAGATATTATCACTCTATTATGTATGGTAAGAACCTCATGGGTTCATACAAGGATAAGTTGTCATACAGCGAAAGATGGCAAGTGATCCATTACATCAGATCATTACAAGCAAAAGAAAAAGGTCTGGTCTATAATCAGAATGAAAATACATTGAACTCTGTAGATAGACCAGCAGGTCAGAATTACCAAGTAGCTGAGCTTGTCCCAGCATCACATGATTCTGATTCTCACGGACATCATGCAAAAGAAGGTCATGATCACTCTGATGGGCACGATGAACATGACGATCACCACGGACATGATGGCGAACATCACAATGACGAACACCACGACAATCACTAACCATAGCTATAAAAGAATTTAGAAATGAATTATAATTTAACAGGTAGAACAAGAACAGTCCTTTTCGGCGGCATGCTGTTAGGTCTCGTTTGCTTGTTGTATACATGGTTTGGGATTAATCATTCTGATGATACTTTGCATACTAGGTTCTGGGCAAATTTCTTGCACAACTCTGTCTTCTTTACAGGTATAGCTCTGATGGCAGGATTCTTTATGTCAGTAAGTATTACGGCATGGGCAGGATGGTATGTTGTTTTTAAAAGAGTCTGGGAGTCTATGTCTTTGTTCCTAATTATAGGACTTATTCTCATGACAATAATGGGGATTTCTACTTTCTTAGGATGGAACACTTTGTATCATTGGAATGATGCAGAAAGCGTTGCTCATGACAAGATTCTACAAGGAAAATCAGGCTTCTTAAATAGATACTGGTACTTATTTGGTACAGTCATCTTATTAGCTATATGGACATTTATTGTTTCTAGAATCAGATCTCTTTCTCTTGCTGAGGAAGAAAACGGTAACTCAGAAGAGTTTAGCTATCACCATACGATCAGAAAATATGCAGCTACCTATTTACCTATTGCAGGCTTTGGTAGTGCTGCGCTAGTATGGCAATGGATAATGTCTATAGATGCGCACTGGTACAGTACGATGTTTGCTTGGTATACAGGAGCAAGTTGGTTTGTATCTATGATCGCCTTGACTATCCTGATACTACTATTTCTTAAGAACAAAGGCTACTATCAGAATGTCTCTGTAGAACACTTACATGATTTAGGTAAGTTCTTATTTGCCTTCAGTATCTTCTGGACTTATGTCTGGTTTTCACAGTATATGCTTATCTGGTATGCCAATGTAGGGGAGGAAACAATCTACTTTAAAGAAAGAGTTGATAATTATAAAGCCTTGTTCTGGTTAAACCTTGGAATAAATTTCGTAGCACCATTTTTCATCTTAATGAGAAATGATACCAAAAGGAAATTTGGTACTCTAGGTTTTGTGGCGGGTCTTGTTGTTTTTGGTCATTGGTTAGATTTTTTCTTAATGATCAGACCAGGCGTAAAGCATACAGCTCACGTACTTGGAGGACATGGAGATGGCCATGGTCATGGTGACCACGGGCATGGAGATCATGGTCACGACACTGCCCACGGAGCGCATGATGCTGCACATGGAGCACATGAGGCTGGACATGACGTCGCACATGCTGCTGGCGCACATGCAGATTCTGTTTTTGAATTAGGATATACTTTGCCTGGGTTCTTAGAGATAGGAACATTTATAGGATTTCTGTGTTTATTTTTCTACTTCGTGTTAGCTAAGGTGGCTAGTGCTTCTTTGACAAGTAGCTCTGATCCTTACATACAGGAAAGTGTACATCACCATACTTAGATCACAATTAATAAAAGATAAATGATAGGTTTAATAGCCATATTGATAGTTGTTCTTCTTGCGGTGATAGTCGTACAGCTAGGACGTGTATCAGAGTTATCAGCAAAGATTCGTGGAGAAGAAGAAGTAGAGTTTCAGAAAAACAATAGGACGGCATTCTACATGCTAGTTTTCCTTGTTGTATTTCTAGTATTCTGTGTCTACTCTGCCATAGTATACAAAGATGTAATGCTAGGCTATGGGCCGCACACTTCTGCCTCTGCTCATGGAATAGAACTGGATAGTATATTCAATGTTACCTTATTCTTTACAGGTATCGTTTTTGTTTTGACTCATATTGCTCTGTTCTGGTTTAGTTATAAGTACAGAGAGGACAAAAACCGTAAAGCAACTTTTTTCCCGCATAGTACTAAGCTAGAGGTTATCTGGACTGTGATACCTTCTATAGTTTTGATTTTCTTAGTTGTAAGAGGTCTGAACGTCTGGAACATAGTGATGTCAGATGTAGATCCTGAAGAAGAGCATATAGAAATAGAAGCGACAGGTTATCAGTTTGCATGGGATATCAGATACCCTGGGCCAGATGGGAAACTAGGAACTAAGAATTTCAGACTGATAGATCCAGGGACTAACCCTCTAGGTCAAGACTGGACAGATATCAAAAATATAGATGACTTTCACGTAGGTGATAAGTTTGTACTTCCGGTAAACAAAAAAGTCAGAGTTAGAATAAACTCAAAGGATGTACTGCATAACTTTTATCTGCCACACTTTAGAGTGAAGATGGATGCGGTGCCTGGTTTACCTACCTACTTCATTTTTACGCCGACAACCACAACAGCGGAATACAGAGAAAGACTTAAAGATTATCCTGAGTGGCAGGTACCCGCAGATCCTACAGAGCCTGATGGCCCTGCGCGATGGGAAGAGTTTAATTATGAGTTGGCCTGTGCGGAGTTATGTGGAAAAGGACACTACAGTATGAGAAGAATTCTAGAGGTAGTCGAAGAAGAGGAATATGAAGCGTGGTTAGCTTCTCAGAATTCTTATTACATGTCCAATATCAGAAACACTGACAAAGATCCTTTTGCAGGACAGTTGCTTGATATAGAGATATTACAAAGAGACAAAGTTCTCAAGGAGGAGTTCACTTCTGCCTTATCAGATGAGGTAAGCTCTTCACTTATAAGATTGAGCAATGTCTTTTTTGACTCAGGCTCATCTGTTCTCCAAGATCAATCCAAGTATGAACTAAATAACCTAGCTAGTCTTCTCAAGGCTAACAGCAATGTGAAAGTAGAGCTAGGCGGTCATACCGATAGTCAAGGAGATGATACTAATAATAGAATCTTATCCCAAGACAGAGCTCAAGCGGTTGTTAATTTCTTAAGAACCAAAGGAGTCAATATGGCTAATATGACTGCAGCAGGATATGGAGAGACCAGTCCTGTAGAGACTAATGAGACTCCTGAAGGAAGACAAGCCAACAGAAGAACCGAATTAAAAATATTATCAAAATAATATCATCATGGCACACGTACACGTTACACCAAGCGATCCAATAGAAGCTCTGATAGAAGAGCAAGGTTATGATGACCATTTTCATGATCATCATCATGGTGATAAATACCAGTCTGGATTTATAGGTCACTATATCTTTAGTATGGATCACAAGATCATAGCTAGACAGTTTCTGATCACTGGAATTTTCTGGGCCATTATAGGAGCTGCGATGTCTATTGTATTTAGACTGCAACTAGGATTCCCTGAAGGTGATATGGAATGGCTAAAGCCTATTCTAGGAAAGTGGATTACAGTAAATGATGGAATAGGACAATTGTCTCCTGAGTTTTATTATGCTCTAGTGACCATGCATGGTACCATACTTGTCTTCTTTGTACTGACTGCAGGACTGAGTGGAACCTTCAGTAATCTTCTGATACCACTTCAGGTAGGAGCTCGAGATATGGCCTCGCCCTTTCTTAACATGCTTTCTTACTGGTTCTTCTTTTTGGCTAGTTGTGTGATGTTTTATTCTCTGTTTTTAAGCACTGGTCCATTCGCAGGAGGCTGGACAGCCTACCCGCCGCTAAGTGCCTTGCCACAAGCCTCGTCGGGGTCGGGAACTGGTATGACTTTATGGCTAGTGAGTTTGACCTTATTTGTAGTATCAGCACTCTTAGGAGGTATTAACTATATAACGACAATACTTAACCTTAGGACAAAAGGGATGACAATGTTTAGAATGCCACTTCCTATGTGGGCTTTCTTCATCACCGCCATCTTAGGGGTTCTTTCTTTCCCAGTATTAGCATCAGGATTCTTTATGTTGATGTTTGATAGGGGCTTGGGAACAAGTTTTTTCTTGAGTGAAATATTTATAGAAGGACAAGCCCTGGATAGAGTAGGGGGTAGTCCGATTCTATATCAGCACCTTTTCTGGTTCCTAGGGCACCCAGAGGTGTACATTATTATTCTCCCTGCCATGGGTATAGTTTCAGAAGTACTTTCAGTCCATGCACGTAAGCCAATCTTTGGTTACCAAGCAATGGTCTTGTCTATATTAGCGATTGGATTTTTAGCCTTTATCGTATGGGCTCACCACATGTTCATGTCAGGTGTAAATCCTTTCTTATCTAATTTCTTTGTAATCTTCACGCTGATCATTGCGGTACCGTCCGCCGTGAAAGTGTTCAATTGGATAACCACTCTCTGGGGGGGGAATATTCGATTTACCTCGTCCATGTTATTTGCCATAGGATTTGTATCTATGTTTATATCTGGAGGTTTGACAGGAATATTCTTAGGTAACTCTGCTATTGATATTCAGTTACACGATACATACTTTGTTGTAGCTCACTTCCATATCGTAATGGGTATTGCAGCCTTCTTTGGAATGTACTGTGGTGTCTATCACTGGTTCCCTAAGATGTTTGGAAGATTTATGAATGAGACTCTAGGTAAGATTCACTTCTGGGTGACGCTTGTAGGCGCATACGCAATCTTCTGGCCAATGCACTATCTAGGTATGGCAGGTGTGCCTCGTAGATATTACAGCTTTGAAACTTTTGATGCTTTTAAGCACTTTGGTGCGATGAATCAGTTTATAACAATTGCAGCAATCGTAGTATTTGCAGCGCAGATATTAATGGTTATAAATTTCTTCTATAGCATTTTCAAAGGAAAGAAAATGACAACTAAGAATCCATATGGCGCTAATACGCTTGAGTGGACAACACCGATAGAAACGGGTCACGGAAACTGGCCTGGAAAAATTCCTTCTGTACACAGATGGCCATATGACTACGGTAAAGACGGAAAAGAATTTGTACCTCAGATAATGCCATTGGCAGAGGGAGAGATAGAAGGAGATCATTAAGAAGTAAAAAGAAAAGGAAAAGACCTTGAGTAAAGTACTCGCAAAGAATATAGAATCTGTAGCTCAGTATAGTAAGAGCCAAGATTACTTGATGTTAGTCAAGTTTCGACTGACATTGATGGTTGTGGTAACTTCTGTGCTAGCTTACTTTATAGCTGCGGGTATGAGTTTTGATTGGGTGGTGATGTCTTTGCTTTTCGTGGGAGGCTTTGCCGTCTCTGGTGCTGCTAATGGCATCAATCAAGTTCTTGAAAAGGAGTTTGATTTACTAATGGAGAGAACTAAGAATAGACCACTTCCCGCTGATAGAATGAAATCTTCAGAGGCAGTCTTGTTTAGTGGGTCACTACTCGTATTCGGTGTAATCTGTTTAGCACTGATTAATCCTTTGACGGCATTTCTCGGCATGTTTTCTTTTGTGCTGTATGCTTTTTTATATACACCATTAAAGAGATATACAACTTTGTCTGTTGCAATTGGTGCCATACCTGGTGCCTTGCCACTTTTGATAGGTGTTGTAGCACATTCAGGCGTTATTACAACCTTAGGTTTGGTATTGTTTTTTGTACAGTTTCTATGGCAGTTCCCACATTTTTGGGCCATTGGGTATCTATCCTTTGATGATTATGACAAAGCAGGATACAAACTCTTACCTAAAGATGAAAATGGTAAAATAGATAGGAACTTAGGTTTCTATTCTGCTGTATATAGTATTCTGATTATACCCACTGTACTCTGCGCTTATTATGCTGGACTAGAAACAAATGTTATAGCATTAGGTGCAATAATACTTACAACTATTATTTACACAGTAATGGGAGTTAGAATGCAGTTGGCACCAAGTAGAAAAACAGCCTTAGGTTTGATGTTTAGTTCGTTCTTTTATTTACCGATAGTATTAATGCTATATCTAATTGGATAAGAAAAAGATGAGTACACAGACTATCAATCCACTAAGGTTTAGAAACAGGATACATCCGCAACTTTTTGCTCTGTACATAGCCTTCGGTAGCATAATGATGATGTTCGGTGCATTGACTAGTGCTTATATCGTTAAGCATGCTCAAGGCGACTGGCTGGAATATACTATGCCAGGACAGTTTTATATCAGTACAGCAATATTGCTGCTTAGTAGCGTGACTCTACATTTTTCTTACCGAAACTTTATCGGTCAAAAAGAGAGACCATATAAATTACTTCTTCTGATTTCATTTGTCCTTGGTCTTACTTTTGTGGTATTTCAGTATCAGGGGTGGGTAGCTTTATTTGAAGTAGGTGTAGATTTCAAAGCGAATGTAAGCGGATCATTTTTGTATCTGATTACTGGTCTGCATGCCTTGCATATACTGGGAGGAGTAGCAGCTATAACCGTAGCTATAATTTCAGCTTATACACTACCGTTTGTAGTGACGGAAAAGAGAAAGAAAGGATTTAAACTAGTGCTGCATTATTGGCACTTTGTAGATCTATTGTGGATTTACTTATTAGCATTTTTATTATTAGTTAAATAGAGATATCAATGGCAGATACAATGACTCACCATACTGACCATAATACAGATCATCACGATCACCATGACGATCATGGCAG
The DNA here is from genome assembly GCA_938002665.1 of uncultured Saprospiraceae bacterium. Lineage (GTDB taxonomy): Bacteria > Bacteroidota > Bacteroidia > Chitinophagales > Saprospiraceae > RFSX01. The sequence continues at coordinate 31,687 of CALLAE010000062.1, forward strand.
TGACGAAAAGTTATGGGGAGGAGGGAAACAACCCTTCAAAGCGAGTTATGGTAAATTGATGATGTGGTATTTTCTGGTTTCGGATGCATTTACCTTTGCGGGATTTTTGATTGCATATGGAACTTTGAGAATGAGTATGCCGACTTGGCCAGTACCTGATTTTGTATTCAGTGCTTTCCCTGGAGGTTTCCATCACAAGCCATTGTTGTTTGTAACAGTGATGACCTTCATACTTCTATTTAGTTCTTTTACGATGGTTAGAGCAGTGCAAGAGGGGCATAGAGAGAATCAGAAAGGTGTCGTGTTTTGGATGGTACTGACCATCTTAGGTGGTATAGGCTTCTTGGCCTCGCAAGCTTGGGAGTGGACAACTCTTATCAAGGCTGAGCATGTAAGTGTAACAACTAACCCCTTCAGTGCGCACACAGAGCATGGGCGATACTTAGCGGGTGATGGTCATGATATAAAGGCTGGAGATTTATTTGTTCCAGGAGATAGTTATCTGATACATAAGCATGATGGAGAGTGGGGCAACTTGCCCTATGAGGTCTTAGATGCGGATGGGAAGAATATGCTGGATGACAACGGCAAGAAGATGGTCAAGGAGCAAGCTTTTGGTCCTAAGGCCTTTGGTGCTTTGTTTTTCTTTATTACGGGGTTTCACGGCTTTCACGTTTTGTCTGGAGTTCTCTTCCTTATAATTATCTGTATCAATGCCGCTACAGGCTTGTATGTAGAACGTAAGAATGGGTATGAGATGGTGGAAAAGATTGGACTATATTGGCACTTTGTCGATTTGGTCTGGGTATTCGTTTTCCTTGTATTCTACCTTATATAATTTCAATTTAGAAAAGACAATATTTTAAGATATGGGTCATTTGACATACGAACAATCAAAGAGTAAAGCATACAAGGTCATCACCATCTTGGCGATCATTACCATATGTGAGGTATTGTTTGCTCTATTAGGTAAAGGGTATCTCATAGAAGGTATACACTTCAATGAAATGCTGATAGCGGCTGTGATGATTATCATGAGTATCGTTAAGGCATACTTGATTGTATATGAATTTATGCACATGAAATATGAAGTGGGCGGACTGAGTAAAAGTGTGATGTTGCCTCTAGGGCTACTAGTCTGGGCAATCATTGCTTTTATTGCAGAAGGGAAGTACTGGAAAAACTCTCGAGCAGGAATAGCGGATAAGAATGATGCGATGATAGAGACTATAGTCAAACCCAAAGTTCCAAGTAAAGAGATAAAACTTGTGGATGGTCACAAACATTCAGACCATTAAGATGTTTATATAGTAAGAATTAAGAGGCCACATTGTTGGCCTTTTTTTATAAACTGTAGTATGAAGTATCTAAAGTCATTTGTTGTAGTTGTTCTCTTATTTGGCTTGCCAGCTGGGTCCTGGTATTTCTTGCAACATGGTCTGGAATGGAGAAGAGTTAAGCGAGATCAACTCTTGCCTAAAGGGCATATTATAGCGCAACTGGATTGGACGAAAGAAGAAACAGCTCTTATAGAAAAAACCTTCAAGGGTAAGACGACACTTTTTGTTTCTGGAGAAATGACAGACAGTGATAAGGTAGTCATAGAGCAATTTAAAGATGCCTATACTTTCCAGTCTAAAACCCTTTCAGACTTACCAAGTCTAGGAGCCAAGCTTTCAGGAGACAATGACTATCTGCTTATAGATACAGGAATGGTAGTCAGACAACTATATACGGGTACTGATGAAACCGTGCTGGCTAGAATGATAGAAGACATCGCCCTCATCGCTCCTCAAAGAAAAGAGAAAGACATCCGTCTGCGCTCTCAACCAGATGCCCAATAAACTATCAATATGAATACTCAACCTAATACCGCTCTCCTCAGTCGCTTAGACAAGTTTGCTTATTTTGTATCCGTCATAGTGATTGCAATCGTGATCTTAATGAGACCTGCTGAGAGATATGCGGTAGATTTTGATACAAGCTGGATGCCTGCTTTTCATGCCATTGTTAATTCTCTTGCAGCAGTATTCTTAATATCAGCCTTGTTATTTATTAAAAAGAAGAACATTGCCATGCATAGAAACATGGTCTTTGGGGCTATGGTTTGCTCTTTCTTTTTTTTGTTGTCCTATGTGGGTTATCATTTTACGACCCCAGAAACAAAGTACTGTGGAGTGGGGGGTATTAGAAAGATATATTTCTTTATACTGATTACTCATATAATTCTTGCAGGGACATCCTTGCCGTTTATACTTTTAACTTTTAACAGAGGGATAACTTTTTCTGTAGAAAAGCACAAGAAAATGGCGAGGTGGGTCTATCCTATTTGGCTATATGTTATGATCACTGGACCTATTATATATCTCATGTTAAGTCCGTGTTACAATCACTAATGCTTATTATTAATAACTTATTTTTAAAGTATGAAGTCCTACAATAAGTTACTGCTTATCCTAATATTAATTGTATTCTGTGTAATAGGTATAGATACAGAAGCGTTATCACAATGTCCTATGTGTAAGATGTCCGCGGAGTCTAATCTTAAAGATGGGGGAACCGCAGGTAAAGGATTGAATAGGGGGATTTTGTACATGCTCACTTTGCCTTACCTTCTCGTAGGATCTATCGGTTATGTGTGGTGGAAGAACAGAAGAAGGCTGAGCGATGAAATCTATGATGAGCCTTATTCAGATAATTAGATAATCATAAAAATATTCGAGATGAGACTATTATCATTATTTGCCTTAGCCATAACTCTAAGCTTGTCATCTTGTGGTGACGATGAGTTGCCATTATGTATTGACAATATCCTAACTGATTTTAGGTCAGAAGCTTGCACGGGTGGAGAACTAACCACGTGGACTTTTAAAGGAGAAACCGTTTATTGTTTCGATTGGGGTGCTTGCTTGCCTGATAAGACGATAGAAATTTACAGAGCAAATTGTGAGCTAGTATGTGAATTACAAGGCCCAGATATGGTGACAACTTGTGATGGAGCAAGCTGGGGAGATTCAGCTGAACTCATAGAAAGTATCTATGTAAAATGATAGCTTGCAAATAAAAGTTAATTGAAAGGGATAGATTGAAAAGAATCTGTCCCTTTTTTTATTTCATTGATCAATTTTATTTTTTGATGATAAACAATGCAAAATAAATTACGAAAATTTGGCACCCACTTAGTTGTAATTCCTACTAGGTAAATAATCCAATTTTGTAAAGTAGTTGTCTCTTTGGCTTGAGGACATTGAATTTGTTATGTCTTTTAGCATAGATTGTCTCCTCTTAATTCCCAATACTCCCGCCCTTTCCATAGAAATTTATAACCCTTTAGTCATTGGTTTAGTTATTGCGTTTTGCATAACTCCAAGGAATTATTTTACCTAGTAACAATTGAAAATTACAATATGCTGATCAAACGATCTTTTATTACCCTTATCTCCATTTTTATCTTTTCCCTTTCTTTTTCCCAAAAAAACTTATTTAGTGATAAACCTATCGCAGAGAAATACTCTATAGTTAATCTTTTTCTAGACGGTCCTGAGCAACTGAATCAGATGTCTGTCGCTAATATCGATTTTGATCATATCCACGGTGATATGGAATCGGGTATAAGACTTACATTAACTCATAAGGATGTCGCTAAACTAGACGAATTAGGGATTAGCTATGAAACACTGATAGAGGACTATGCGGCCTTTTATGAGGAAAGAAGATTGAAAGATCTGGCTAATCTATCTGATGTTATCCCACAGAGGGTCGCAAATAATTTCGGTTACGGAAGTGTAGGTGGTTTTTATACCTGGGCAGAAATAGAGGCTAAGCTAGATGATATGCATAATCTTTTTCCCGGTATTACAACTCAGAAGTACAGCATTGGTACGAGTATAGAAGGTAGACCTATATGGGCGATAAAGATATCTGATAATCCTGATATGGATGAATCTGAGCCAGTTGCTTATTATGATGCCTTGCACCATGCAAGAGAGCCTCTCTCCATGGCAGCCACAATAAATTATATGTTTTGGTTACTGGAGAACTACGGTACTGACCCTGCAGTGACCTACATCGTTGATAACAGAGAATTATACTTTGTTCCAGTAGTAAATCCCGATGGATATGAATACAATAGAGCGACTAATCCTAATGGAGGAGGTTTATGGAGAAAAAATAGAAGAGGCGGTTATGGTGTAGATCTAAATAGAAACTATAGCTATCAGTGGGGCTATAATAGTTCTTGTGCAAGTTCTTCTACAGGGTCTGATACTTATAAAGGGACTGCACCTTTTTCTGAACCAGAAACAGCAGCAGTACGAGATTTTGTAGCAAGCATAAGTCCTACAGTAGCATTCAGTACACATGCCACTGCAGGTAGTTATCTTATGCCTTATGGCTACAGCTCTACCCCTCCTGAGTTTTCGACTTATGCAGAGTGGGCTTCAGATTTTCTATCAGAGAATGATTACCCATATGGTACAACATCGCAAATGCTTGGCTATACTTCTTGTGGAACAACTAGAGACTATCTTCACACTGAGGGTATCTACGCGTGGACTCCAGAAATAGATGGTAGTGGATTCTGGCCTGCTCAGAGTGAAATCTTTGATCTGGTGGATGAAAACATATATCCACTATTTTATCAGGCCTGGATTTCTGGCGGATATGCTGACGTGCAAAGCCATAAAGTAATAGGAAATGCAGAAATAGGTGACAGCTTTCAGCTAGAGGTAGAGCTGAAGAATAAAGGTGCTGGCGATGAGACGACAAACACTGAAGTGGAAATCATTCCAGTACATAGTTTGGTTACGTCTTCTGGAGCTGTCAGTTATGGCACTATAGCTGCACGAACCAGGAAAGATAATGTAGGGAACTTATTTAGTATCTCTGTAGATCCCAGCTATAACCAAGGTGTAGTAGAGTTAGACATAGTAGTCAGACAAGATGGTACTGAATCTAACAGAGAAAGAATAACGGTTCCTGTAGGAACTAAGTCAATCTTGTTTAGCGATGATGCTGAGTCGGGCACTGGACAATGGGCTGCAAGTGGTAATGGTATTACGTGGGGAACTAACTTTGATGATAGTTATAGCGGCGATAGAAGTTTTGCTGATTCTAATGGAAGTAACTCTGTGACAAACACTACTAATTACTTTGCTATGGCCAATAATATTTCATTAGTTGGTGCGACAAATCCATTTGTAGAATTCTTTGCTAAATGGTCATTTGAGCCCGGCGATTATGCCAATCTTCAAATATCCAATAATAATGGAAGTTCATGGTCGACTATTAAAACCTATACAGGTGCAGAAGCATGGATACAAGAACAAATTAATCTATCTAGTTATATAGGTAGCAATATAAGATTGCGATTCAGAATGATAACGGATGGTAATCTTAATACTGATGGTTACTACTTTGATGACATTGAGGTAAATGATTATCTCTGTCCCAATTGTCCTCTTTGTGATATTTCTAACAGTACTTTTCCTTATACTCAAAGTTTTGAAACGGGCATCGATGATTGGTCGCAGGGTTCAGGAGATGATATAAATTGGACTCATGATGCTAATGGAACACCATCTAATAACACTGGACCTTCATCTGCAAGTGATGGCTCATTTTATATGTATGTAGAGTCTAGTAATCCTAACTTTCCTAGCAAAACAGCCAATTTAGCATCACCTTGTTTTGATCTTACTAACTCAACTGCAGCCAGCTTGGATTTTGATTATAGTATGTATGGCACTGAAATGGGGACTCTTTATCTAGATGCAAGTATAGATAATGGTGCTACGTGGACTAACAATTTGTGGTCTTTATCAGGAAATCAAGGACAAGGGTGGACAAGCCAAAGTATAGATCTTCAGAATTATGTGGGCGAATATCTCAAGGTAAGATTCAGAGCCATCACAGGTTCATCTTATACTAGTGATTTTGCCATAGATAAGTTAAGTCTAGATGCCACTATGACTAGTTGTGCAGGACAAGCCTGTGATGATGGTGATGCTTGTACTATAGGAGAGACTTTAGATAGCAATTGTAATTGCTCAGGCGGCACTTTTCAGGATGCAGATAATGACGGCGTATGTGACGCAAATGATATTTGCCCCAACTTTGATGATGCTCTGATAGGCACTTCTTGTGATGATGGAGATGCTTGTACAATAGGAGAGACCTACGATGCTAACTGTGGTTGCTCAGGTGGCACCATCCCAGATGCGGATAATGATGGTGTCTGTGATGTGGATGATATTTGCCCTAATTTTGATGATAACCTTATAGGCAGTGCCTGTAATGATAATAATCCCTGTACTGCAGGAGAGACTTATGATAGTAACTGTGGCTGTACAGGTGGAGTTATTGTTGACGATAATAATGATGGAGTATGTGATTATCTGGAAGGTCCAGCTATCACCTTTATTTCTCCTGTTGAAGGGCAGAATTATTTAAGGTGCCTAGATCTTACAGTTCTAGCAGA
>CALLAE010000063.1 GCA_938002665.1 uncultured Saprospiraceae bacterium
ACACCGCTGCGACTATAACGTTTCCTTAATGCTCACTCACTGCCAAGATATGAATATTTTGAGCTTGCAAGTAGTTGACAGCGCTTAATTTTGCAAGATTAATTGGGTAGACGAAGTATGAAAAAAAGTACCCGGAGCGGGACTTGAACCCGCACGACCGTGAAGTCATTGGATTTTAAGTCCAACGTGTCTACCAATTCCACCACCCGGGCCTTTTGTAAGAGTGGATTTCGAATGCTAGACATCCGAAAAATGGAGCGAAAGACGGGATTCGAACCCGCGACCCCGACCTTGGCAAGGTCGTGCTCTACCAGCTGAGCTACTTTCGCATTTTATGTCAAAACTCCTTCAGAAGCTATTTCCTAAGGGATGGCAAATATACTACACCTGATATCAATTTCAAATAGCTCTCTTCTTATAAATTCAATGGTTGTCATTACTTCTGCAATCAACTGATTTACAGGTACTTAGAACCTTCTTTTATTGTCAATTTTGCCAATTCAGCCCTATAATCATTGATAAAATCCCTCACAAGGCATGGGTTATGCTTAGAATATTGGCGTAGTGCCCAGCCTGATGCTTTATTTATGAAGAATTCCTTAGACCCATGGGTGCTCAGTATCATATCGAATAGTAATTCTGGATCAGTTTTGTCTTTGTATTTCAGCTGAAAGATAATAGCAGTCCGCTTTAGCCATAGATTATCGCTCGCCATATAACTTTCTGCGACTCTTCTGGCTTGAGCTTTATCTACACTAAGTATCTCTCCTACATTATGAGAAGCCAAAAAATCTACAGTATCCCACCATGATTTAGTTGTTACATAGTCTTCTAGCATCTTAAGATCAGAAAAGGATAAGCTCTTTTTGCATTTGCCTAGCAGATCTATTGCAATCATCTGATTTTCTCTTTGCTCCTCCATCCATAATAATTCAGATAGAGATCTTATCTCTTTAGTTATTAGCGGTTTGTCGGTTTTCCAGATTTTGTTGACAATGGCTTTTCTTTGAGGAGCATGCACACCATAAAAGGGAAACTTATTCTTCATATATGCCGCCATGTTTTTAGCTGAAGCAGGATTTGAAACTTGCTTTAGTTCTTCTGAAAAATATTCTACAAGTATATTTACTGACATATGAGGTGCTATAAAAAAGATCCTAGTCTAAAGATATGAAGCCCTTAGCAGAAAGAATGCGTCCGCAAGTGCTAAGTGACTATGTCGGTCAGGAAGAACTGCTAGGTCCTGATGGCGCACTGACTAAGGTGATAGCCTCGGGAAGAATCCCGTCTATGATACTTTGGGGTCCCCCAGGAGTCGGTAAGACAACCTTGGCCAATATTATAGCCAATAGTTACGATAGTGCTTTCTACCAGCTCAGTGCGATCAATGCTGGCGTCAAGGATGTGCGAGAAGCAATCAAGAAAGCAGAAAGCAAAACTTTATTCAATGCCTCTGCACCTATTCTATTTATAGATGAGATTCATAGATTTTCTAAGTCACAACAAGATGCCTTACTCGGTGCTGTAGAAAAGGGAGTGGTCACCCTCATAGGAGCGACTACTGAAAACCCTTCTTTTGAAGTCATCTCTGCACTACTATCTAGATGCCAAGTCTATATTCTTAATCATTTAGGCAAAGATCATTTGGTCAGTATGGTGGATAAGGCACTGCTTTCTGATACAGAATTTGCCTCGCTAAATGTAGAAGTAGAAGAGTATGAGGCCCTCCTCAAGTACAGCTCTGGAGATGGAAGGAAACTCTACAATCTGCTGGAGCTGATCGTGAATAGCTTTGACAGAACTGAAAAGATTGTTATCAATAATGCAGAGGTAGAGAAACGGATACAAAAGAATATAGCTATCTATGATAAGGGCGGGGAGCAACATTATGATATTATTTCAGCGTTCATAAAATCTATTAGGGGCAGTGACCCCAATGCTGCCGTGTACTATCTGGCGCGAATGATAGAGGGAGGCGAAGACCCTTTGTTTATCTGCAGGCGACTGATCATCTTAGCCTCAGAAGACATAGGTTTGGCCAATCCTAATGCTCTCCTACTGGCCAATAACACTTTCGAAGCTGTCCATAAAATAGGCATGCCTGAAGCGCGGATCATATTATCCCAATGTGCTGTATACTTGGCGGCCTGCCCTAAAAGTAATGCTTCTTACATGGCCATAAATAAAGCCCAAGCTCTAGTGAGGGAAACGGGAAATCTCAGCATCCCTCTGAAGTTACGGAATGCGCCTACAGATCTCATGAAGTCTTTAGACTACGGGAAGGACTATCTATATGCCCATAATGGGGAAGGCAATTTTGTGGTGGATGAATACTTGCCGGAAGGTATAGAGGGCAGCCAGCTGTACGTACCTGGTGAAAATGGTGCTGAGCAAAAAATCTCGAATTTCTTGAAGAATTTGTGGAAGGGTAAATACGGTTACTAGACCTTCGCTTGATGTGTACCAATAAAAAAGCCCCCGATTTCTCAGAGGCGTTGTGTTATAAAAAAAGGTTTTAAAAATGTTGTTTTATATTTTCGTTCTATTAGTTGAGAGAAACAGTAGAGAAGTGCACCTCTGACTGACCAGCTAGAATAAATCCTAACTTGTATTCTCCTTTCTCAAATAGGTTTTTGTTTATCTGTACGTTGTCTGATCCTACTGGCAGCACAAAAGTAATCTCTCCCGCGGCATTGTATATCTGCACAGTAGACATAGTTTGTAAAGTTGAAAACTCGATTACTTCGCTACCATTATCATAAGCAACGCTTTCAAATATTTCAATAGATTCTACTGTCATTGTTTTTGCTTCTGGAGTATTGTTAGCAAATGCAGTAGTCGCTGTAAGAAGAGTGATTGCTAAGAGAGTTATTAAATATTTCATGCTTTACGTGTTACGCTTATAGGACAGCATAACTGAGGCAAACACTGAGGCTTCAGCTCTACAGCTTGCCCTACAATCGATTACAAAGACCCTACAAGGCTGTTTTGTCGGTCATGAACGGTAAAATGATTTACACTTTAAGGACTCTAGAAATAAAGATTTTAAGCCCATCTAGTTTTAGCCCATACTTTTTGTTGTTTGGGGCTGAGGAAAGTCCAGCAGATAATGCGAGAGGTTTTGTTTCCCTGCTGCATGGGTATAGTGGTTCCTATGGTGGCTTTTGCTTTTTTGAGTTTTGTCAGAAGTTCATTCTCATACTTTCTATTGGAAAGTAAAGAGGTAAATATGAAACAGTTTTTACTGACGGTCGTACTTTCTTGAATCATCTGAGAGATAAACCACTTTTCTCCGCCTTCGCACCACAGCTCATTAGCTTGTCCTCCAAAGTTATTTTGGTCTTGTTTATTATCATAACTACTCAAGTTTTTGATTTTCCTATTTTTTGTTGTCATTGCTGCTTCTCGTGACGTGTAGAAAGGCGGATTGGAGATAACGCAATCAAAATACTCATCTGTTGAAAATACTCCTTTTAGGATATGATTCTTATTTTTTTGTTGTCTCAGTTCCACATGACCTTTTAGCAGTTGGTTATTATTGATAATTTTTCGGGCACTATTAAGTGCGACTGTATCAATGTCTGAGCCTACAACAGACCAATCAAATAATCTTCTGGCTATTATGGGGTAAATGCAATTAGCTCCCACTCCTATGTCTAAGCATCTTAGTTTTTGTCCTCTGGGAGGTCTGCCATTATTGTAATCAGCCATCAGATCTGAAAGGTAGTGTAGATAATCGGCCCTGCCTGGAACCGGAGGACACAAGTATCCTTTTGGGATAGTCCAGTAGTTCAGCTTGTAGTCTGCTAATAATAATGCCTTGTTTAATAGTTTGACAGCGAGTGGATCAGAAAAGTCGATTGTAGTACTGCCATTCTTATTAGTAATCAGTAGATCTTGAAGATCAGGGACAAATTTTACTAGACTTTTGAACTGGTAGCCTGATCTATGCATGTTTTTAGGATGCAATTTGCTAGTAACTTTCTTGGTGAGCTGGTCTTCTTTTTTCAATACAGTAGATTAACGGACGACACTTAAAGGTAGGACTTAGTATTTCCCAAGTATAATTATATAAAAAAATCAGCCTATGACTTTTCACAGGCTGATTTTTGATTACTTGCGTGGGACAAGTATTATATGTTTTTAACTGTATTTTACTTTACTGTGACATGTGCATAATGAATATTACTCTGTCCTTCCAATAGAAATCCAAGCTTGTATCTTCCAGAAGCAAAAAGATTCTTATTGATCTGTACATTATTTGACATTACTGGCAATTGGAATTCCAATTCTCCATTGAGATTGAAAATCTTTACAACAGAAATATTTTTTGAAGTAAAGAAATTCAGGTTTTCTGATTCGTTATTATAATACGACGACTGGAAAAAATTTAAACCCGCAATAGCTATCACCTCGATATCTTCATTAGATATCAGAACGTCTGGATTAAAGTCTCCAGCGTATACTGAGATGTTTATTGTGGTAAGAGCAAATAGGGTTATCAAAAATTTCATTATCGTAATTGTACTCTAAGGACATTGTGTTTACAGTACTCACTTATCTTTCCCTACTACAAGACCTATATAGACTATACTACAAAGCTTCTACAGTTATAGAATGGTACCGAATAATTGACAAGGTATTTACACTTGAGAACCAAGAATTAAATTTTGATTGATTCAAAGGAGGGTAATTTATTTATATGCCACTTGTCAACGATTTTACCATCTTTGAATAAGACTATGCCTGGATTGGATCTAACTATGGTCTTAAGTAGTATATCGTCAGCAGTTCCATAAGTCAGGTTTAGGCCTGTGTCCTCATTGAAATCTTTAATTTGCATTTCATCTGCTCCTCCAATAGCCATTACTACTGGAATCCTAGCTTTCTTCGCTGCATCAGTGAAGGGTTTAAGCTGAGCATGTTTTTCTAAGTAACCCTGATCCCAGATATAGTCGGTATAGCTTTCTTCTCTTTCTACCACTTTGTCAAATTGTTTTACAATCATCTCAGCATCTTTGTCACCTAGATTCATGGTATCGACAGTGAAGAGACTATCTTTCACAATCCTTTTCTTTTCGACTGTTTTGCCTCCTTTGAGTCTATAGTTAACTATAAGGAAATTAGCAGAGGGATTGGAAAGGATATCTTCAGTGAGGTCTATCCCGTCAGTATTTTCTATTAGAAAGTCACTGATCTTAGTGATAGGAATAGGAGATTCAGATTTCACTTGGTCTTCTACGGAATAGTGGCCCTTATACTTCTTGTAGTTCTTGTTAGGGTCCTTACCCATATAATCAGCATTGGTTACTGTAATGATTTCCCCAGATTCGTTGTTTTTAAGTTTCCATGCTGTAATCTTAGTTTCTGCAAGAGCATCTGATTCTATCTGCTTTTGTGCTCTTACATCTTTGGACTTATTAAAAGGTCTGAAATCTGCATGGGGAATATCCCAAACAAAATTACTTAGACAGTATACTAGCAGACCTACAGTAGCCAATCCAACTATTCCCGCTCTCACTGGACTATTGAATAGTCTGTGCATGGATTTACTTTTTATCAAAAAGAGGACTGCAGGAAAGAGCAGAGCTACATCTTTAAGAAAAGAAGTGAAGGGTTCTAGTTTTATGAAATCACCGAAGCAGCCACAATCCTTGACCTTCATATTATTAGAGTCATGTGGTCCCCAGCTACCAAAATCAAAAAAGTTAGAGCCATTGGGCACATAACCAGTCAGATAGGTGAAGCCTGTCAGAATCGTAAAAAACAAGACAAGTAAGAAGAAAGTCCACACAGCAAACTTGTTTCTATTGCCCATGATAAGCATTAGGCCTAATACAATCTCTAATACTATCATACCTACTGAAAAGCCTATAGCTATCTCAGAGAAAAAAGGGAATATAGGTGCTATAAAAGATAGCCACGTTTCAGAAAAGGTACTATGAAACTCGCCAAAATAGTCCTTCATCTTGTAAGCAGTGCCTAAGGGATCTACTGCTTTGACCCATCCCGAAAAAATAAATAGAACTCCACAGTAATTCTGTATAAAGCTGAGTATAGGATGGTCTGTATTTTTGATAACAAACTTCATCAGTAGTGTGAGCAGAAAAGCTGCTATCCCAACGTATAATAAGACTGTGGTTAATGTAAGACTCATGTTATCTTTTTAGTTATTCAGTATTATAATTTGTGATTGTTTATTCTCCTAGAAGTATCAGAGCAAATGCAGCATAGTTCAGCATGTCTTGAAAATTTGCTTTCAGCCCTTCAGATACTAAGGTATGTCCATCGTTTTCTTCTATTTGCTTGATACGAAGGATCTTCATAAGTATAAGGTCTGTAATGCTACTTACTCTCATGTCACGCCATGCCTCTCCATAATCATGATTCTTCTTTTGCATCAGTGCTTTAGTGTCTGCACTGTAACTAACATAATGTTTGATAGCTTCGTCCGCGGCCATTTCATATTTGCCATCTGCTACTGGATGATCTAGTTGTATCATGGCCATTATGCTGTAGTTTATAATCCCTACAAATTCATTTTCTATACCCTCTTCTACCTGCATGGTCTTTTTCTCTTGGATACTTCTGATTCTAGAAGCCTTGATGAAAATCTGGTCTGTCAATGAAGATGGACGCAGTATTCTCCAAGCTGTCCCGTAGTCTTTGGTTTTGAGCTCAAAGAGAGCCTTGCATTTACTTATAACTTGGTCGTATTGGGAGTCAGTCTTGCTCAATTACTTATTTTTGGCAAATATACAGTGTAGCCAAGTAAAAACTAATTTTATGATAATTTATAAGATGTTGATAATTAGGCACTTGGCGTAAAATAATTCCTAGGAATATCAATTCTACTCTCGTTCTCAAAGTTGCGATAATTGTTGATTATAAATTCTAATTCTTTCCTTACTAAAATGTAATAAGCTGTTAATAGTTGTTCTCATAGTCTGTAATGTGCTCTTGGCAATATTGTTTAGGTTGTTTCCAAAGTATGGAGTCAATAATCTGAATGCCATCATAGTAAACTATTTTACTTGCTTTACAGTAGGCTCACTGATCAGTAGGCAGTTCCTTATTACTAGCGATCTTGTTAGCCATACTTGGTTTCCATATGCTCTTTTCTTGAGTCTGACTTTCATCTTGTTTTTCAATGTCAATGCCTTCACGATACAGAAGGTAGGGATGATTATTACCAGTGTCTTTCAGAAACTCTCCTTGGTGGGGCCGGTTGTGATGGGCTTATTGGTATTCGGGGAGTCGGGAAATCTCTTTAAATATATAGCTATAGCTCTGACTGTTCTGGCTATCCTATTTATTAACTATTCTCCAAAAACTGATTCTGATCTGTCCACAGTCAAGCAATACTGGTACTGGCCTCTTCTTGTTTTTTTTGGAAGTGGGCTGATAGAATGCACTTTGTTTTTTGCCCAAGAAACAGGTGTAGTTTCTGATAGTGGTCTGGCTTTTACTTCTGTACTTTTCTTGATGGCTGGTTGCTGGGGCTTGTTATTTAAGCTGATCACTAAACGGTGGAAACTCAGCCAAAGAGATGTAATAGCTGGACTCTGCATAGGTGTCCCTAACTTTTTCACTATATGGCTGATAATGAAAGGGCTAGAAGTGGGCTGGGAAGGTTCAGTTCTTTTCCCTCTTAACAATGTCGGAGTCATCTTCTTTACGGCCATCATCGGCATAGCTGTATTCAAAGAAAAATTGAATAAGATCAATCTATTAGGTTTGTTATTGGCTTCTGTAGCAGTCATCTTAATTTCTCAATGATGGCTGACGCTTATAAGACTATAGATTTAGCATCAGAGGGTGAGTATAAGGACAGAGGATCTAAGTTTATCGGGTATCTTTTTCCTATTCAGTCTGAGGAAGATTTCAAGATTAGAATGTCCGAATTGAAAACTGCTCACCTTAAAGCAAGACATCATTGTTCTGCTTTCAGACTGAAAGAGGGACTGAGTAGAGCGAGCGATGACGGAGAGCCATCAGGATCTGCGGGCAAGCCGATTATGAATCAGCTTCTTAGTGCTGAGCTCGTGGATGTAGGCTGCATTGTGGTGCGGTATTTTGGAGGAACTAAGCTTGGGGTTTCTGGACTTATAAACGCTTACAAGACAGCAGCAAAACTATCCATAGAACAAGCAAGCATAGAGACTAAGTATTCTGTAAAGAAAGTCATATTGGAATTTGATTATGCAATCATGGGTACTCTAATGGATAGTCTAAAGTATCTAGAATTGAAAATTGCTTCAAAGGATTTGGTTGCTCAGCCTTCATTGACATTAGAAATAAAAGAGTCTGAAGTAGAGGCTGCAATAATTAGCATAAAGGCTAAGCTACTCAATAGAGCAATCACTGATATAGAAGAGGATACGGAAGTGCCAAATTTGTCCATGGCGATAGTGGATGAATAGGATCTCCTTAGGCTGCTGATTTCGCTGAAGTAATTCTGGAAGTCAGTTTGCTAAAGTACCCTCTGATCGTGTTATGGTCAGCGTCATTGAGTGCTAGATAGCTGATAATTACTGCAAAAGGTACGAGTATTATATTAGGTAGCCAAGCAGCAGTGATGGCAGAGAATTCTCCAGTCTTATGCAGTTTTTCCCCTAGGATATTCATAACGATAAATAGCATAAAGAAGATAATAGCAATTAATAACGGATAGCCATATCCTCCCTTTCTGACAATGCTCCCTAAAGGAGCCCCGATAAATAGGAATACGATGCAGACAACAGCCCAGCTATACATCTGATGTAATCTTAAGATATAAGCTGATCTCATATTTTTAAAACTGGTGTCTTGTCTTCCTACTTTGCTTATATTATCTCCTTTTTTATCCGCCAAAAATTTCATGGATCTAATTATAGATTTTGCATCCCTATCTTGAAAGGTAGCTAAGAGACTACTCGTTCCAGCAAGGTCCAGTTTCTCATGTTGCTTTTTTGTGAACTTCTTTTTGGCCATTTGATTTTTCTTCTTTTCCTGCTCTTCTTTTTTTGCAATGGCGTCCGTCACTTTTTTCGGCAAAGTTGTGTCATTCTTCATTGCTTTTTTCTTTTCCTCCTTAACTTCTTCTATACTCAAGAGGCCCGAGTAATTATAGTAGTTTTTCTCTTTATTAGTTATGCGTTCTGTTGATAAAGAGTCTATCCCTTTTAGGAGATTGATTGTATTCTTTAGATCATATTTTTTTCTATTTGAACTCAAATTTTGAGCTTCAAAATCGAAAGTTGACATATCGAATATTTTGCTCCAGGATTTAAACTTTGTCCGGACAAAGGGTTTGGAATTTTTGTTTTTACTGTTAGTAGTAGTCAGCTCTCTATATTGTTCTCCATCTTCTAGATCCATGATAAAATAGCTAGAGCCTTCAGGAGAATACATCTTCCCATGATCTGCCACCAGCATATTTATTTTTTTCTTATCGGTACCAGAATTATCATAGATCAGAATGTCATTAATATTGCCACCATCTTTTTCTTTCTTACCAACTTTGATAATGAAATTTTTGAAATCTGAGGTAAATACGCCTTCTTCGATGTTCAGGGACGGATCTTGCTTCCTTACAGAGATAAACCGACTCTTAAATTTATGATCTGCTCTTACTTTGAGATAGTTAGAGGCGAATAAGGAAAAGAGAGCTGTAAATACAGACAAGACAAAACCAGCAATCATGATCCTAGTGAGAGAAACCCCAGCAGATTTCATACTGGATAACTCATGTTTTTCTGCAAGATTACCGAAGACCATAACTGAGGATATAAGTATTGTCACTGGGACAGCTTCAGGGATAATCCTCACAGCAAAGTAGAATATCAACTCTAGCAGAACTCCTAAAGAGATGCCTTTTCCTACGATTTCATCTATATATTTCCATAGAAACTGCATTACAAGGACAAATTCCGCTACGAAAAAAGCCATGATGTAGGGTGGAATGAAATCCAGTAATATGAGCTTATCTATTTTTTTCAACTATAATATGAACGCTTGAAAGGAGGTAGAGGTATATTAGTACTTAAGATTATAAATATATAATCCTTTAGTGTAACATAACTGAAAAGCTTAACGTCAAGATACAGGTAATGCAGGTCGAGGAATTCAACCAATTAGTGGAGAAGATGAGGGATAAAATGTACAGATTAGCCCTTAGAGTAGTAAAAAATGAGGAAGAAGCACATGATGTGGTCCAGGATTCCTTTGTGAAAGTATGGAAGAAGCGGGAAAAATTAGCTGAAATAGAGAATAAGGAGGCCTATTGCATGACTATCGCTCGTAATATGGGGATAGACAAATTGAGAGCCAGGAAGATGGATACAACGGATATAGATGAGCAGTATGATCTCAAATCAAAGGCAGCTGGTCCAGAAAGACAGTTAGTAGCTAAGCAAGAGTTAGGCATAGTGATGGAAATTGTCAATAAGCTTCCTGAAAATCATAGAACTGTCATACAGCTAAGAGATATAGAGGGATATACTTATAAAGAGATAAGCGAAATGACTGGTTACAGCATAGAAAAAGTAAAAGTCTATCTGCATAGAGCAAGAACAAAGTTGAAACACCAATTAAAGAATACATTCAAAAGGTGAGAGAAAACATAGAACATATCATAGAACTATATTGGTCAGGTGAGTCTTCCCTAGAACAAGAGCAGAAGCTAAGAAAGTATCTTGCTTCTAAGGAGGTAATGCCCGAGCATGCTGATATGGTCCCTCTTTTCAGCTTCTACAAGGAACAGCAGACTATAGCCAGTAAAGCCATAGATCTCAGTTTCTTAGCAACGGCTAGTTCAGAAATGGATGTTCTTGTAGAAAAATATTGGGGTGGAGAAGCTTCCTTAGATGAGGAAAAAACCATACAGGCATACATGATTTCTGGAGCAGTAGCTGCCCATCACGAAGACTTAGTCCCTTTGTTTGCATTCTTTGAATCCCAAGAAACTGTTTTCATGGAGAAAGCACTGGATATGAGCTTCATGGATGAGACAGAAGCAAAGACAATTCAGTTTCCTTCTCAAAACAAAGAACATAAAGTCAGAAGATTATTTCCTAAAATCGCAGCTATAGCTGCCTCGCTGGCTCTGCTTATGATGGTCACTTTTAGCTATATGGATACTGCATCTAATACAAGTGTAGCAGAAGTGCAAGATGCAGACGAAGCGCTAGAACTGACCATGGAAGCGCTTGCTTTTCTCGGGCATAAATATGATAAGGGAGCTAATCCTATGAAACACATCAAGCAATTAGAGAAGACTAGTATCTTCAACTTTAATTAAAGAACACAATAAAAACATATAATGAAAAATGTATTAGTTCTGACTCTCGCATCTTTGCTGTCGTTATCTAGCCTTAGTGCTCAGGCAGATGCAATAGGTCAGTTTTTTGAGAAATACAGTAACAATAGTGAATTCACGCAGATAAATATCAGTCCTAAAATGTTTGAGATGTTCTCTCAGATGGACAAGAACAGTGAAATGGACGACGAGACCCAAGAGATGATAAAATCTCTGAAAGGTCTTAAAATCTTAACAACAGAATCTAATCCTAGACAATATTATAAAGAGTTTATTTCCAAAGTAAACACGACTGATTATGAAGAACTGATGACTATCAGAGATGGAGATTCAGACGTGAAATTCTTAGTAAAAGACTCTGATGGCGGTAATATAGTGAATGAGTTATTACTACTTGTGGGGGGAGATGATGATTTTGTATTGATGAGTTTTGTGGGGAAAATACCCCTAGATAAGGTGGGAAAATTAGCAAAGAATATAAATATCTCTGGCTCTGAACATTTAGAAAAGCTGAAGAATAAAAAATAGTAGTTATAACTGAAACTGAATAGTAAAAAGGAGGCTGGCATTAGTGCTTGCCTCCTTTTTTCGTAATCAGAAGGAAATAGGGTCCAATTGATTTTTAAGAATGTCCTCTTGTGTTTCTCTTTTTCTGATCAGATAATCTCGGCCCTCATGAATGAGTACTTCAGCAGGCCGATATCGGGAATTATAATTAGATGACATCGCAAAGCAATAAGCGCCTGCATTTTTGAACATTAATATATCATCTTTAGATACCTGACTGAGTTGTCTGTCTGCACCAAAGGTATCTGTCTCACATATGTATCCGACTACAGAGTAGATTTTCTTTTTGCCATCAAGATTCGAGATATTGACTATCTCATGATGGGCATTATAGTACATCGGTCTGATAAGATGGTTCTGTCCAGAATCTACCCCGACAAAAGTAGTTGCAGGTGTTTGTTTGACGACATTTACCTTTACAAGGAAATATCCAGCATCACTTACCAAGTATTTTCCAGGCTCAAACTTTAGCTCTAGCTCCCTACCCTTTTCATTGCAGTATTCATTGAACATCACACTAAATTCTGCCCCTAGCTCTTCTATATCCGTATATAATCCTCCGGGTTTGTATGCTACCTTGAAGCCACTTCCAAAATCAACAAACTTTACAGTCTCAAACTTATCTACAACCCCTAAAATCAGCTTGGCGGCTTTTATAAAAATCTCTGGATCCAGTATATCTGACCCCGTATGGACATGTATGCCATTCACATTGATATCGAAGCTCTTCACAATCCTTTCCAGCAGGGGTAATTGATGAATGGAAATACCAAATTTCGATCCGATATGTCCTACAGAGATATTTCTATTCCCGCCAGCCATCATGTGTGGATTGATTCTTATACATAAAGGGACGTCAGGATAGGTAGCTCCAAAGTATTCTAACATCTCAATGTTATCAACATTAATACCGACACCACAATTTATAGCATCTGCATATTCTTCTTCTGATATATTATTGGGGGTAAATAGGATGTCCTCTGGCCTGTATCCAGCTGCTAGCCCTAGCCTGATTTCTTGTATAGATACGCAATCTAAGCCAGCACCCAATTTGTTGAAAAAACGTAATATGGATAGGTTAGTCAGAGCTTTACAAGCGTAATTAATCCCTAGCTTCGAGACATTAAATGCATTAATAAACTTATTGTAATTATCTTCTATGATCTGAGTATCATAAACATATAAGGGAGCACTATATTTGTCCACTAGGTCTAGTAAATTGATTCCTTGAATATCTTTCATAATAGGATTGTTTCAAGAATAAAGCTAGACACATTTTTATTAAGAGCTCAGTCAATTGCATATAAATATTGATTTCTCAGAAAAGCATACAAGAAGTTTTCGGTGTAGCGCAGGTCCAGGACCTCATAGAGGAATATGTCAGTCTTAAAAGACGTGGGGTAAACCTAATAGGCCTCTGCCCTTTCCATGATGAGAAGACCCCTTCTTTCACGGTGTCTCCAGCTAAGAATATATATAAGTGTTTTGGTTGTGGTAAAGGTGGTGGACCTGTTCAGTTTCTTATGGAGCATGATTCGCTTTCCTTTCCTGAAGCTATTAGACAACTAGCCGCAAAGTATAACGTAGACCTAGAAGAAGATAGTAAGGAAGATAGTGAGCAATATGCAGAGCAAAAAAAATTAGAGGAAAGCTATTATATACTGAATAAATGGGCTGCCGATCATTTCATCTATAACCTACATAATACTCAAGATGGTAAATTGATAGGACTGAGTTACTTTCAGGAGAGAGGATTTCTAGCAGCTACCCTTGAAAAATTTGAGCTTGGATTTTCTTCTGACAATTCTAAGGAACTTACTGATAAAGCACTTAAGCTCCAGTATAATGAAACCTTTTTAAAAGAGCTAGGACTCACCTCAAAGAAGGGTTATGATTTCTTTAGGAATCGAGTGATGTTTCCTATACATAATGTAGCAGGTAAGGTTATCGCTTTTGCAGGTAGAACCCTGAGTTCTGCTAAGTCACAACCTAAGTATATCAATTCTCCTGAGACTCCTATCTACAACAAAAGGAAGGTTCTGTACGGTATTCATCTCGCGAAGAACAGTATCAGGAAAAAGGATAATTGCATAGTTGTGGAAGGCTACACAGATGTTATAAGTCTGGTCCAAAATGGTGTGGAGAATGTGGTAGCTTCTTCAGGGACAGCATTTACGCAAGAGCAGGTGAGACTGATCAAGCGTTATACGGACAATGTTACTTTTATCTACGATGGAGATGCAGCTGGAGTTAAGGCGGCTTTACGTGGGCTAGATATAGTTCTGGAAAATGGGATGAATGTTTCCTTGGTACTACTACCTGACGGAGAAGATCCCGATTCTTTTATTAAGGCTAGCGGCAATGCTCAGTTTGAGAACTATGTAGCTGAGAATAGTAAAGACTTTATCTTTTTTAAGATGGAGTTGCTTATGGAGGAAGCTGGAAATGATCCTATCAAGAAATCCAAAATGATAAAGGATATCATAGCTAGTGTGGCAAAGCTGCGAGATCCAATAAAGAGATCCTTATATGTGCGACAATGTAGTCAAGTCTTACATGTGGAAGAAGCTATTTTGGTTAAGGAGGTTAACAAGCAGATAAGAAATGAGATCAAGCAAAAGGAGTTAGAGAAAGTGCGATTAGAAAGACAGCAAAAGCGGGAGGCAGAGAGAGGGTATGCTGGAGGAAATAGCCCCGCAGATACTAGGCCCGTAGGTCTTATTTCTGATAATGTTTCTCCTTTGTCAGAAGTACCATTCCCACAAGAAGCTGGGCTAGGCGAGCATGGCGTGGACAGTTATCATGAGCTAGACTTTTTTCCAGAAGAACAGGTTAACCATCAGCAACAGGATTTTAGAATTAGAGCTAATGACTATCAGGAAAAAGATTTGGCGCGGATAGTAGTGACGTCTGGCGATCAGCTTATCCAACTTGATGACTCTGAGATAACAGTAGCTGATTTTGTTTACTCAAATATTGCTAACATCTTTCCTTTTTTTGAGAATGAACTATATAAGTCCATTATCGAGCTGGGATTTAAGTATGTAGAGAGCGATGGGATGAGTACTGGAGTTACCCAGTATTTTATTAATCACCAAGATCAGAAGCTTAGTTCTGCTGCAGTCGATCTGATAAGTAGTCCTTATGAGCTAGCGGACTGGGAACGTATCCATGTCTATCTGAATCAGAAAATGCCAGAAAAGAATTTTTTCGATGACAGCATGCAAGCAGTCTTGAGATTTAAATTGAAGAAGATGTCCAGTGTGATAGACAAGATGAAAAAGAGAATCATCGAAGAGTCAGGCAATGAGGAAACGACTGCACGACTGCTCAAAGCATTTAGGCAGTTGCAATTAGAGAAAAAGGAACTAGCAGAGCAGCTAGGAAATGTCATTTCATAAAAAATCCCCTATCTGTTCAATAGAGGATTTTTAGTTTTTGTTATACTGCTTTGTTTACACAGTTGAGATCTTCGTAAGCTTTCGAGAGTCTTTTCTTAAAGCTTAGCTCCCCTTCCCTCAGCCATTTTCGAGGGTCATAGTTTTTCTTATTTGGTTTGTCATCTCCTTCTGGATTCCCGATTTGAGTCTGCATATAACCGACTCTTGGCTCGTAATAATCTCTTACACCTTCCCAGAAAGCCCATTGCAGGTCTGTGTCTATATTCATCTTCACTGCTCCATACTCTATAGCTTCTCTGATTTCAGCTTGAGAAGATCCAGACCCTCCATGAAATACAAACTTAATAGGCTGGTCACTCGATAGACCAAATTTATTCTTTACATAGTCCTGAGAGTTCTTTAATATTATAGGTCTTAGCTCAACATTACCTGGCTTATATACCCCATGCACATTTCCAAATGCCGCCGCTACAGTAAACCTATCGCTGATGGCATTTAACCTTTCATAGGCATAAGCAACTTCCTCTGGCTGTGTATATAGCTTAGAACTGTCTACATCGGTATTGTCTACCCCATCTTCTTCACCTCCTGTAACGCCTAACTCCATCTCTAGGGTTATGCCTACTTCTTTAAATCTTTTGAAATAATCTACACAGATATCCAGATTCTCTTCTATAGGCTCTTCAGAAAGATCTAGCATATGTGAAGAATAGAGCGGATGACCATGCTTCTCAAAATTCTTTTCGCTAGCGTCTACCAACCCGCTTATCCAAGGCAACAATTTTTTAGCACAATGATCCGTATGTAAGACGACTGATACTCCATAAGCCTCCGCCAGGGCGTGGACATGTTGTGCGCCAGATATTCCTCCCAAGATGGCAGCTTTCTGATTTTCATTACTTAGGCCTTTGCCTGCAAAAAAAGTAGATCCTCCATTAGAGAATTGGATAATAATTGGAGAATTAATGTCTCTTGCCGTTTCCATGCATGCATTGACAGTATCAGTTCCTACAACATTAACTGCAGGGATAGCATAGTTGTTTTCGTTAGCATGATCGAGTAAGGCTGTTACTTCGTCCCCATGAAGAACACCTTTTCTGAATTTTGACATGTTGTTTTTTTATGGTGACTTTATTCTTGTTAACTATTCTGACTTAAATAATTTCTTTGGCTGCTAGGTATCTCTCAGCATCTAGTGCAGCCATGCAACCAGTACCAGCAGCAGTCACTGCTTGTCTGTAGACATTATCCTGAGCATCACCACTTGCAAAAACACCATCTACCTTGGTTTTTGTACTATCAGGTTTTGTAATAAGATAGCCAGAGTCATCCATATCTAACCATCCATCAAAGATACTGGTGTTAGGCTTATGACCAATAGCAACAAAGAATCCAGTAACGTCTAAGACTGATTCTTTCTCAGTCTTATTGTTATATACTTTTACGCCTTCTACGCCTTCGGTGCCTAGTATTTCTCTAGTTTCCGTATTCCAGTGTACTGTAATATTCTCAGTATTCATCACCCTCTTTGCCATGATTTTAGAAGCTCTCATTTCGTCTCTTCTCACAAGGAGGTGGACTTCAGGACATAATTTTGCAAGGTAGGTCGCTTCTTCGGCAGCAGTATCTCCCCCACCCACAACAGCTACTTTTTGGCCTTTGAAGAAGAAACCATCACATACAGCACATGCAGAGACTCCTAGGTTCATTAGCCTCTTTTCAGATTCTAAACCTAGCCACTTGGCACTAGCCCCAGTAGAGATAACTATAGTATGTGATTGTATTTCCTCACCACTTTCGGTAGTAATCTTATGTACTGGTCCTGAGAAATCTACTTTGGTTATCATTTCTCCTCTGATTTCAGTATCGAATCGTTCTGCTTGTTTCTGAAAGTCCATCATCATCTCTGGTCCTGTTTTTCCATCAGGATAACCCGGGTAGTTTTCTACCTCTGTGGTAATCATCAGTTGTCCTCCTGGTTCTTTTCCAGTAAATAGTAAGGGCTTTAGTCCTGCTCTTGCGGCATAAATGGCTGCGGTATAACCAGCTGGCCCTGAGCCAATAATTGTACAATATCTTATATCTTCAGACATATTAGTATTTGACTTATATAATTAAGTGTGCAAAAATAAGGTTCTTTATGTAAGTAAGCTTATATAGGCTTATTAAACTATCCTCTGAAATAAATGGTTTAACTGATTAGACATGTTGTCCGACATTTACATAGCATTGCCGCATACCTTGGTTCTATGGAGCTATGCACTTCTCTTAATATTTGGACTAGCAAGAGGACATAACAGCTTGACTGCTATTGCTGTCAGCCTGATTACTATAGATTCTCTATGGAATCTCAATATGTCCAGCCAAGATATGTCCTTGCATATCGCTTCAGATCTTGTCACCATAGGTTTGATATCAGTTGTTTTCTTGAAAATGAAGCGCGGGCCGTTTAGGTTGTTATGGCTTGGGGTAGGCTTTTTGGTTTTTCTAGGTCTACATTCTCAGTTTAATTTTACTAAAGAGATGAAAGCTGAGCAAGATGACACTATTGATCTTTTACTACAGTTTGATAATACTGTTGCTCTGGAACAATGGATAGCGAAGTATAAGAATAAATACGAGATGAGCTATCCCCTATTTGAGCCGATGGATAATTCCTTTTTATTAGATGAGTACTTGGGTTTGTCACTTAAGGATAACGAAGATATTACTTCTACATTAGTAGCATTAGCTCAGCTCCCTGAAATTATACATATAGAAAGGAATGATGAAGTAAGAATCAATGAAGCGCTGAATGATCCCCAACTTAGTCGACAATGGACCAGTGAACAACACAGATTAAATGATTTCCATAAGTTGTTGGCTGATAGGCAGTCTCAGATGAAAGAGAAAGAAAGTGTCATAGCGATTTTAGATACAGGTATAGATGCTAACCATGAAGACCTCATAGGTAATTACAAAAGTACTTCTAAGCGCTATGATACAGATGTGAAAGGGCATGGGACGCATTGTGCGGGAATCGCAGCTGCAGTTTCTGGAAACGGAATAGGAATAGCTTCGTTTCTACCACCCAACTCTGAGGTCAAGGTCACCAGTATTAAAGTCTTGAATAATTTTGGCATGGGAACACAGAAAACGATTATAGAAGGGATCATTAAAGCTGCGGATACTAAGTGCGACGTGATTTCACTATCTCTAGGGGGTATCAGTTCTGACAAAAAAGAGCTAGCCTATAATGAAGCAGTTAAGTATGCTAGAGCAAAGGGTAGCATAGTCGTAGTAGCAGCTGGAAATTCAGGTAGTGATGCTAGTAAGTATTCTCCTGCTAATAGTCTCGGTGTGATAGCTGTTACTGCTACAGATACCCTGATGAGAAAAGCTGCTTTTGGGAATGATGTCTCTAGTATTAAGATGGGTCTGGGTGCTCCGGGCACACAGATTTACTCTACTTTTCCTCAGGATGCCTATAAGTCATTTGATGGAAGTTCGATGTCAGCTCCTTTCGTGAGCGGATTGATAGGTCTGATGAGATCATACGATAAGCAACTGACTAGTAAGCAAGCCTTTTCCATATTGAAAAAAAGCGCTGATATAAAAGATGGATTATACATTGTAAATCCTTTAGCCGCTATGCAGTTTTTTCTTAAAGAGCACCTTGGATCTTGACCTGTAATTCTTCTACGAGTAGATTTGTAGACTTATTGCCATCTAAGGTAATATGTGCTTCTCTATAGAATACCTGTCTTGTAGCTAACTTTCTTTTCACAGATTTTTCTAAGGATTCCAAGTCACTTTCCTGATGTAAAGGTCTGGTTCCATTACCTAAGATTCTTTGTGCTAGTTTCTTAGGTTCTAGCTCTAGATAGATGGTGAGTCCATTATTCAGCATAAGATCCAGATTGTCTATGTCGCAAGGCATACCTCCTCCTGTGCTTATGATTACCTTGTCTAGTTCCCTTGTAAAATTTAATAGTCTGGTTTCTTGATCTCTAAACCACTGCTCACCATATTCCTCAAAGAGCTCCTTGATGGTCCTCCCACAGAGTTGTTCTATAGCACTATCTGTATCTATTAACTCAAAGCCCAACTTCTCAGAGAGAACCTTACCCAAGGTAGATTTGCCACATGCCATGTAGCCTATAAGGTAGATCCTGTTTGAAGAAAAATGGTGCATGCGCTATTTCAATATCTTGAATTAAACTAAATATATAAGTATATAGAAATAGAACTGTATTTTTGGTCAGCAAAAAACGATTATAATATGATGATTCTTCAAGCTCAAAATGGAACCGGTGGTATTTCTAGTGCTATATTTTTCTTATGTGTATTTTCTATAATGTATTTCTTCTTTATTAGGCCTGCTCAGAAAAAACAGAAAGCACAAGATCGATTTACAGAAGAACTAAAGAAAGGTGCAGAAGTAGTCACTACAAGTGGGATTATAGGTCGTATCAGTAAAATAGAAGAAGGAGAAATTCAGCTTCAAGTAGATCAGAAGACTTTTTTGAGAGTTGTAAAGGGAGCTATATCTAAAGACATGACAGAACAACTGAATAAAAAGGAATCTGCTTAGGTATTCCTGCTAAAAACAAAAAAGCCAGTGAGTTTTCTACAACTCACTGGCTTTTTTTTATTTGTTTAATTCTCTACTTTATAATAGAGACATTACCTGCCGTTGTATAAGTTGTTTCATTGACACAGGTTACTTTTAGGCAATATGCATAAGCATCTGGTGCCAGTGTTTTTCCTTTGAAAGTGCCATCCCATCCTTGATCCTGATCTGTTGTTCTCCATACCTCTTCGCCCCATCTGTTAGTCACAAAGAATTCCATTTCTTGGATAAATTTACTCCTCACAAAGAGTTGGTCATTTACTCCGTCATTGTTAGGTGAGAAAGCATTTGGAACAAAGACATCATCTTCATTACACTGCGGTGGTAATACGGCTATATCTATCGAAGCAGAATTTTCACAACCTAATGGAGTGATGCATTCCAAAGTATAAGTTGTATTCTCGTCAGGACTCACAGTTATATCTGTACCAGTCTCTCCATTACTCCAAGTATAGACACAATCAGGATCACTCGGATCAGCACTAAGATCTATATCACCACCTTGACATACTTGTGGTAGGCCTTCTTGATCTGGAATTCCATTATCAGGAAAGATAGAAACAATAGGATCATCTGTTGTAACTGTTATAGCGATCAAGGTGTCGATACCGCTGTCAATATGCGTCATAAGTACAGTGAACTGTTTCCCTTCAGGTGATGATGTAACAATAGTACCAGTAGCGTTAGGTGTTTCTCCTCCTGATAAGATACATTCTGCTGGCTGCCAATCGAAAGTGAAATCCTCAATGCTGCCTTCAAAATCCACAGAAAGCGGGAAGGTGTCCATCACACAGACCATTTCAGGTGCATCGGTATTTATCATAGGAGGCAAGCTACGCATCTTTATTAGAACGGTAGTATCACTATCTACACAGCCCTTGTCATCTTCTATTTTAGAAATTACGGTGATCGTATCTTGCTCTGGCTCATATACTAGAGGGTTACCTACTATAGGAACTCCAGCATCATCTAGTATAGCCGTGCCATCTTCAAAACACCAGGTAATAAGCGTTTCATCTTCTGTTGTTGTAGCAGTGACAGTGGCTGGTCCAGTAGGTCCATATAATAAAGTGTCCATTGCCACATCTACAGATGGTAAATCTGGTAAAGTAACTTCCTGTGTTATGGCTTCGCCTGCACAAATCGTATTAGCACTAGATAAGGTTACGTTATAGTTGCCTTCAGTATCATATGTATGTGTAGGATCATCCTCGTTAGAGCTATTGCCATCACCAAAATCCCAAATTGTATTACCCGTTCCGAAATCATTAGGATTGTCAAACATCACAGTCAGAGAACCACAATCCTCTGCCATCCATGTGAAGCCGATAGTTTCCATTGGTTCGCTGATCTCAAAGAATACGGTATCTGCACTTGTACAGAGGAATTGGTTTTCTGTACAAAGAACCATGAAGAAATCATCTTCTTGATTTTCGGGAATACCGATTGTCGGTGCAGCCGTATCAGCGCCAGAAACAATAAATCCGTTTTCATCTTTCCAGATATAAGTGAGATTTTGTGTAGGGATTAAATTCTCTACTGAAAATTCTGCAGTGTCACCTGGGCAAATGATAAAAGGTTCTCCATAACTGACACTGATGAAATTTGTTTCTATTTCTAATTCTCCTTCACCAAAAGTGCAATTTGCTCTGTCTACTAATTGGGAATAGATTGTCCCATCAAAGTTGGGAATATCTGTACCCACAAAGTCAATACCATTTCCTACAATATTGGTAAATTCATCATCTGTAGACCAGACATATTCGCCTCCTGCAATCGGATTAGCAATAGATAAGTCTAGGGTATCACTACATCCACCAGGACTATTATTAGTTATCTCTACGGGAACCATGTTCAAATAATCACCAGTATTTATCGTAGTCAGTGATGGATCAGTTGCATCTACAACCAGGCCATTAGTGTAAGTTACAGACAGCCCTACATCTATTGATTCATTAAATGGCAACTCTACTCTTACTACCGGACCAGTATAAGTCATTCCATTTATCATCCACGTAATCATGGATAGGTCATAACATTCTGGTACAAACCCAGTAAATACAAACTCAAAAAGACCATCTATACATTCCACTGTATAGTCTAACGTTGGTGTAAATGATGCAGGGTCAAATGTTTTACTGTATGTAGCAGTGCAACCATTATTGTAGGTAATAAGCAAGTTGGCAGTTACGGGAGTATCAGTTACACTAAAAACGACAAATGGTTGGTCAGACTGTTGTCCGTTTACATTCCATTGGTAGCTTACTGCTCCTGTACCGCCTACATTAGTAAAATCACTTAAAGTAATTATTGTTTCATCTGGATTGTCACAGTTGATATCTTCATTTACACGAGGCACTATTGCAGAACTAGGTACAAAAGTTTCATTGGCTATAATGGTACAGCCATCTTCTAGGGTTGCTACCAGAGTCATCGTAACTGATTGACCTGGTACCAGTGTCACTGTAATAGAAGCATCGCTACTCGTTTGTTGTGCTTGGCCTTGTACAAAGTAAGTCCAACCATATGAGCTTACATTTCCGCCAGTCACAACTCCGTTGAAAGTAATGGCTTGACCATTCGGGTCTATACATGGACTGTTTAAGTTATTGTTAATAGCTAAAGTTGCATTTCCAGAGCTGTTACCCGCCTCTATGATATCACTTACTGTGTAACTACAGCCATTGTGGTATTCTACTGTTAGGGTGGCATTGATAATCTGACCAGGTAACAAGGTTACAGAAACAAACTGATCTGTGGAGGTCGTCGATGCACCACCGTCAATATCATATTGCCAGTTGTATGTTGCTGGTTGAGATAAAATATTACCTCCAGTTATTGAGGGGTTTAAGGATACTATTTGTCCATTAGGATCTAAGCAATCTCCACCGAGATTATCACCTATAGCTAGTGTAGGCTGAAGATCATTCACATCGAATGTTTCTGAATACGGTCCAGAACATCCATTATTAAGATCCATTGTCACTGTAAAGTTGTCAGAAACGACAGTGCCGGAAATGGTATGCCCTACTTGTTCAGTTATATTTCCACCATCATTTATAGACCAATTAGCTACTGTGCCTGAAGAATTGACAAAATTGAATATTAATCCTTGGGTTGTACAACTCACTAACTCTACATCAAAGGATGGCTGTGTAAATGAATCGACATTGTAGGTATTAGTAATAGGATCGTAACAAGAGTTATCAAAAGTTGTAGTGACCGAAAAACTACTGTTCTCTATAAAAAGAGAAACAAAATCTCCTGTTGCTGTTTTAATCACATTGCCATCTTGCACAGACCAACTGGCATTTGCGTTAGTCAAGTTAGTAAAGCTAAATAAGCTCCCTGCACCTGTACAGTTTACTAGCTGGACATTTACTGCGCTATCAAAAAACTCTGACAAGTTATAATCTTCTGAAATGACTCCTGCCCCACAGCCGTTATCACTTTCCATAAGAATGGTAAATGTTTGTGTAGCAACTGTTGTTGAGACATTAGCTCCCGTTAGCATAGTCGATTGATTATTAGCATCTATGATAGTCCATGAAGTAGGAACACCAGCTGGATTGGTTAAGGCGATCATAGTTCCAGATGCATCACAAGAAATCAAGTCAACATCAAAATATGCTGAGTTTATCAGATCCTCTAGATTTATAGCTTGGTTCTGAACACTGGTCGAACAGCCATCACGTGTATCAATTTGATAAGAGACAATAATGTTTTCGGATCTGTCAAAAGTCATAGTAAAAGGACTACTAATAAAAGTCAAACCATTTACATTCCAACTTTGAGCATAAGGTCTGTTACCTCCGATCGTGCTATCTTCAAATCTTACTGTTACTTCATCTCCGTTACAACTTATTGGGTAGGCATCAAATTCTGCTTTAGGGGCATTTTGGAATTGACCTGCATTGAATGTCTGAGTATAGGGAGTGGAGCATCCATTGTCTAGATCGATTGTTACTGTAAAGTTTTCAGCAGCAATAAATTCTGAGACAGTATGTCCGGTCTGTGTTGTAGTGGTACTTCCGACTATTGTCCAGTCGGCTACAGTACCAGAAGTATTGATGAAGTTGTAGAAATTTCCATTTGCAGTGCATGCTACTAGCTCAACTTCAAAATCTGCTTGCAGAAAGCTATCTGCATTGTAAGAGTTAGTGATATCTCCATAACAACTGTTATCAAAGCTAGCAGTCACTGTGAAATTAGTTGCTTGTATGCTTGGTGTCACAAAATCTCCTTGCAAATTATAGGTTCTATTGCCATCCACAACTGTCCACACTACATTAGAGTTAGTAAGGTTTGTGAAACTGAAAATGTTTCCAGCAGATGTGCAAGACATTAATTGAATATCTATGGCACTATCTATGAAGTCTGAAATACTATATACTTCTGTGATAGGAGCAGCGCCACAACCATTGTTACTTTCCATAGTTATCGTGAAGGTAGAGGCAGAAAGCGTGGTGGTAATATTTGCACCAGATAATGTTATAGCTGGGTTGGTGCCATCTATGATAGTCCAGGTTGTAGGTGTACCTGAGGGATTTGATAGCGATATCAAATTTCCAGATGCATCACAAGAAACCAGTTCGACATTGAAGTAGGCTGAGTTAATCAGTTCTTCCAAGTTTATAGTCTGATTTTGTAGACTAGTTGCACAGCCATCATTGGTTGCTATCTCATAGAAGACCCTGATGTTATCAGACCTATCAAAGGTCATAGTGAAAGGACTACTACTGAAACTAGTACCATTTATATTCCAACTTTGAGAGTATCTTCTATCCCCTCCAATTGTGCTGTCTTCAAATCTGACAGTTACTTCGTCTCCATTACAACTAATAGGGAAAAGATCAAATTCTGCTTTTGGCGGATTCACAAATTGTCCAGCATTGAATGTTTCTGTGTAGGGAGTAGAACAACCATTGTCCAACTCAATAGTGACTGAAAAGTTATCGCTGTCTATAAATCCTGAGACAATGTGGCCTGTCTGATTTGAAGTACTGCTACCTACTATGGTCCAGTTAGCGACTGTCCCAGAGTTGTTTATAAAATTGTAAAAGTTTCCATTTCCTGTACATGAGACTAACTCAACTTCAAAATCTGCTTGTAAAAAAGTGCCTTCGTTATAATTGTTTGTTATATCAGCGTAACAGTTATTGTCAAAACTTGCAGTAACAGAGAAATTCTCTGATTGTATGACCGGCGTAGCAAAATCACCTTGCACAGTGAAAGTTCTGGCACCATCTACTACAGTCCAAGTCACATTTGCATTGGTAAGATTTGTAAAGCTGTATATGTTACCTGAAGGGGAACATGAAACCAGTTGTACATCTATGGCGTTGTCAAAGAAGTCGCCTAAGTTGTATATCTCCGAAATTGGACCAGCATCACAGCCATTGTCACTTTCCATAGTTATGGTAAAAGTTTCTGTAGAAATGTTAGTCGTCACGGAACTTCCACTAAACATGGTCTGAGCTCCATTTCCATCAGTTACTGTCCACGAGGTGGGTGCTCCTGTAGGATTTGTCAACTGTACTGTTGTAGTACTGCCATTACAAGATATTAGGTCTACATCAAAGTAGGCAGAGTTGATTAGGTCATTAAGGTTTATAGCTTGATTTTGATTGCTTACACATCCAGCGTCTGTGGTGATAGAGTAATTGACGATAATAGTTTCGTTCCTATCAAAGGTCAAAGAAAAAGGACTGCTCGTGAAGGTGGAGCCATTAATACTCCATTCTTGTGTATAAGAAGATGAGCCGATGGTAGAGTCATCAAACTGAACGGTCACTTGATCTCCTGCACACATTACAGGGAGTGCAATAAATTCTGCCTTTGGAGCCACCCCGCCCACTACTATTTCTGACTCGAATGCTTTAGTACATCCATCACTTGATCTTTTTGCTTCTAGTCTAACAGTGTACGTCCCAGTAGATGGATAAGTAAACGTTGGATTTTGCACAGTCGAGGTAAATGCCGGGTCAGTATTAGGGTAATCAAAATACCACAAGAATTCGTTTGCTCCGACTGTTTGATTTGAAAAATTAATAGTGGTTCCTCCTGTACAATCAGAACCATTGACATTATAATCAACGGTTATGGGATTATCACAAGGAACTACATTTACTTCGAAATCTCTTCTTACTTCTGAGAATAGCACCCCATCTCTGTACTCTTCCATGCATACACCGATTAAGTACGTGCCAGTCACCTGAGGCGTAGCTGTGAGAAGTCCAGATGTTGGGTCTATGGTCAATGGTGTACCGCTGCCAAATAAATTATCAATGGTATAGCCATTATTCCATGTCACTATATCATATGGAGGCCTTGAGGGTAAGAATGGCTTTGGATTATCTATTGTTGCTCCCGAAGATGGGGCACATAATTTATATCTGATTTCATCTCCATCAGGGTCTACTCCTGAGTGATCAAATTCGAATGGCTCATTAGCACATACATAGATGTTTTGCCAGTCATTGAAAGCTGGTTGGCTATTGCATTCTAGCGCAGCCTGAGCAGAGATAAAAACATGATACGATGCCCCAGTTCCCAAAGGGTCCATTATGTTATTTAGAATCTCATTTCTACAGCATCTTTGATATGCAAGATAATAACCTATCTTGTTATAAGGCAAGCAGATAGTATCTCTATAGATAGCTTCTTCTACACAGAGGTCACCCGTATCAGGTATTCTACAGTCATCTACTAGAGAATTAGATATTATTCTGTATTCTGTAATTGGCGTATAAGATCTTCCTAGATCATCACCAAGGATTATTTGTAATGCTCCGAACCTATCGAAAATTCCGATAGTGGCAGGATCGTCTAACTGTGCTTCATCCGCACCATTTTCACAATCTCTTCTTACTGTCAGTGTAACTTCGTATTTGTCGTTACCTAAGCATCTATAGGTCATGTCACCACCTACAATGTGGGTAGCCATGCTTTCGGATGGAAGAAAAACAAAAAGCAGTAATAAGCTTAAAAGTGAAGTAATTTTTTTCAGAATAGTCATATCTCTAAACTTTCAGACTTTCGATTTAATTTAATACTCTAACTCTAACTATCTCGGCTTTTCGTTGTCTTGAAGCTTCCACACTATAGACGGATAGCTTTCTATTGTTATAGGAGTCAGAAACATCTCGAGGTGCAGCTTCTTCTCCATATGAGATCTCTATTACTTTCAGAGTGCCATTATCAATATATGGTAGCAACTTTCCACCAGCGTACTGAATCAATTCATTCTTAATAGTCCAAATTCTTCGTTGGCCCAAAGCAAGATTGTATTTGTTTGCAGCTCTAGGCGAAGCAAACCCTTTTAGAGATAGCTCTATACTTTCACCAGCGTTAAGTCTCTCTGAGAGTTTATCAAAGAATAGATTCATTCTGCTGTAGCCGCCTTTGACATCTATTTCAAAGAAATTATCAAGGCTTGATGTGGCAATAGCTTTTTGATCTCCACTCATATTTAGTGTTCTCTGCGTCTTGAATTCTTCTTTCTTTGCTATGTATGGGTAATACGTATCTGTGTAGCTTTTGGCTGTGTGGAGTTTTCTTGTTCTTTTGTCAGGCCTGTCATTATCAAAGTATACAGCAACAGGGAGGTATTCATTAAGATTGATAATCTCTTTTTCAAAGATTACCTTTTTCGTGATTACACCATCTATGAAATCTATTGCTTCAAATTCTATTTCTTGCGTTTCGTAGCCGCTTTTTCCAGCTACTATTTTATACTTTCTTCCACCTACGATATCGTATGAAAAAAGGTTGCCATTTGGTTGACTAATTATGATAGGTTCCTTAGCTGGATCTGATAAGTCATAAAGCGTTACAATAGCTCCATTGAGTGCAGCCTCTCCAGGTGCTAATAAGGTCAGCACATCCAGTTTGCCTTCGATAGGATTGAGATATATTTTCTTTATAATCTCTTTATCACATTCTTTAAGATTGATGGTTGTCGTGTCACTTTCATAGCCAGGACGATCTGTGATAATAGTATATTCCCGTCCACACTTAAGCATAAACTTGTGATCATTAGCTAATGGGTTTAGCTTTTCGAAGAGCAACTCATTGGTCACGGGATCATAGATTCTAACGTTGGCATCGAGTAACTCCTCCTGAGACAGTCCATCAAAAGTTAGAGCATCTAATTCCACCATGATCTCTTCTATGTCTGCTCTATATATATCATAACAACATGCCTCAAAACTGTCCTCTAAGAATAAGGAACCAGTTCTATTAGAGGAGAAATAAGCCTTTGTACCTTCTTCGTTTAAGGTGTAGTAGAGGTCATTGAAACTGGTATTGGTTGGAGCTTTAAGATTTTCTGGATCAGAATATTCATTGCCTACTAATCTCGACTTGTATATGTCGTGTCCACCCATCCCTAAGTAGCCATCTGAGCTGAAATAAAGCGTATTTGTTGCGTTATGGAAGTATGGTGTCACCTCATCATCAGATGAATTGATAGAACTCAGATTTGTAGGTGCGCTGTAATCATCTCCTTTTACAATTGTGTACCATATGTCCATGCCACCTTCTCCACCTTCTCTATTACTAACGAAGTAAAGCCTCTCTTCATCCGTAGCAGAGTTATAAGCAATATTAGGTTGGGTACTTGTGTGAGTTATGTCATTAATAGATGAAGGCAATTTTTTTGCATTGCCGTAAGTGCCTTTTTCAGTTAGTTTTTTGACGTACAGATCGCATCTTATATCTAAGCTATTCTCATAGTTACAGATTGTGTAATACATCTTAGTATAATCTCTATTAAAGCTGGTATGCGCTTCATGCTCATAAACTTTTTCTGTAGATGCTTTGCTTTTTCTTTTATTAGGTTCTTCCTGAATCTCAATGTCATCCTCAGAGGCTGAAGAAGAAAAGTCAGAATCATTTTGAGTTAAAATCTTACTGTATAGACGATTTGGATAATTTTCATCTGCATAGTTGAACCTGAGAGAGGAGTAATACAAATTATCGTCTTTTTCTATAGCTCCAAAATCCGAGAATGGCGTATTCACACTTGAGTCTAGATGTTCTATGGTAACACCTTGTTCTGGATTGTCTTGGTTTGCCATCGCCCATTCTATAGCAGCTATCTCTTTATCAGCCTTTTCTTTATAGTTCTCTTGATCGTCATTAGACTCTGAAAGAAAGAGTTCATAATTCCTCTTTGCTTCCTCATATTTTCCCATGTTCTGTTGTACCTGGGCTAAATGGTAGGTCGCTAACGGATAGTTGTTTTCTGAGTCGTTTTCTGTTACGTATAAAAACTGATTTTCTGCGACGGAGAAAGCATTAAATGTTTTTGCAGATTCTCCGTACATATATTTTACAGCTATATCAGAAGTATCAAACTTTACAGCTTCCTGATAATAGTACATTGCGTTGTAAAAGTCTTTATCGACAATAGCTTCGTCAGCAGCTTTGAGAAATGCCTTTAGGGTTTGAGCCTCAGCCTGAGGCAACATGAAGGCTAAGCAAGCCAGTATGTAGATAAGTTTGTTTATCAGATTATACATCAGTTCAGTCGGCTTTTAGAATATTGGACAAGTCTTAAATTTGCCTAATGGCTTAACATGCTTAATTATATATCGAAGATGAATTTCTGGGCCAGAGCCACCATGCTCTCTAGAAAAATCATCCATGTAAATGTCCCAACTACCTGAGACAAAGAAGTTATTGAATTCGAATCCTACTTTAGGGTATATGGCTTTTCTAGTTCTATAGCCTGCACCTATTCTGAATTGAAATTCTTTACCTCTTTGTTGGTTAAGATAGAAATTCACATAACCTCCAAACAGAAGTTCATTGTAAGGATTTTGACTTTGGTAAAGGGCATCAAGTTGTAGGTCTAATTTTTCTGTAAGTTCCATACTATATATACCGTACAGCGATAATCTGATAGGAAGACTCTGATTAGAAGTAGTACTAGCTAGGTATCTGGTTGTCGGTGTGGTGAGGTGGAATGCCCCTATACCTAAGTCCAGTTTAGTTCTAGTCGTTTTTTGCCATCTATAATTTAATCCTAAACCTGTTTCAAGAAAGCCAAAACGTTGGAAATCAAAAATCTCACCTGAGCCTAAGCCAGAATTAACCTCAAATCTCTGAGGGTCCCAATATCTGTCCCAAGTCAAGCCATCAGAATCATAAGCTCTAGTGGAATAACCTAAAAGCGCTCCTAAAGTAACTAGATGGTTACTAGTTAGTAACCTAGTGTATGACCCTGATATATTTATATTAGAAAGTCTAAGATTAGAATCTCCTTGGCTATCATAATTAAAGTAAGCTCCACCTCCGAAAAACCCCTTGTTACTCCTTTTTGGGTAAAATTTTCTGTCATAACCCACGCTGAAGTTAAACCACGGAACGGGAACTGATCGCCATTGATCTCGCAATGATCCTGCTATTCTTTCATCTCCGTTAAATATGCCAGTTAGAGCTGGATTGAATGAAAGAGGCGCATTATAAAATTGAGAATAGTGGAAATCTTGGCCCATTAAAGAGCTGCTGTACACAATCCCCATTAGCAAAATGGAGACTATATATAAGATTTTCTTTTGCTGAATCATCAATCTCAAATACATTAGATATATTTATAATACATATTACACTGAAAATCAGTAACTAACTGAAAATCAGAACAATATGCACATTTACAGTATGTAACTAACATCAAAAATCATACTAAAAAATATGCAAGGACAGACTTATTATAAAAATCTATAATGTATAGTTTTATTAAGTAACCCAATTAGGGTAATTCTAGTAGTTGCTAAATTTTGTATACATAAACCATTGATTATCAGTCAATATAAAATAAGTATGTGCCCAAAGGAAAAGACCGCAGACGTGAAGTTAACAATAAATGACTTTACAACTAGAAATAGTAAAACTAATATCATTTAGGCCTAAAAACTTACAAAAACACAAAGATAATGTCGCAAATAGATATACAAGGACATCGAGGATGTAGAGGACTAAAACCTGAAAACACTATCCCAGCTTTCATTCATGCAATAGAGTTAGGAGTAGATACTCTAGAAATGGACGCTGTTGTTTCAGGAGATGGCAAAATTATTATCTCACACGAGCCATTTTTTAATCATGAAATGTGTCTACAACCTGATAGCACTGAAATAATGGAGTCAGAACAGTTAGATCACAATATGTACAGACTCAGCTATGAAGAAATAAAGGAATATGATTGCGGTTCTAAAAGGCATATCAGATTCCCTGAGCAGGAAAAACTGAGCTGTTATAAACCAAGTTTGCGAGATGTTGTTTCTACTGTCAACACTAAACTGCATAACATTGGAAGAAAAAAGATTAACTACAATATCGAAATCAAGAGAAAGGAGAAATGGGATTATATCTTCCATCCGCCCTATCAAGAGTTTGCTGATATAGTAATAGCTGAAATTCAGGAATTGGAGATAATGGAACTTACAACTGTCCAGTGCTTCGATTTTGAAACGCTAAAGTATATTAAGAGGAAGTATCCTAAGGTCAAACTGGTTATGCTCATCGAAGATGCAAGGACACCTGAGGAATGTATTTCTGATTTGGGATTTTATCCTGAAGTGTATAGTCCTTCTTTTGAATTAGTAGATCCACACTTAATAGATTTTTGCAAGCGTAATAAGATGAAATTGATCCCTTGGACAGTCAATGAATCAGCGGATATAATTTCATTAAAAAACTTAGGTGTTACGAGAATCATTAGTGACTATCCAGATCTTGTTATTAATATCTTTAAAGCTAGCCTTAGCTAGATTAAAAACGGCATCTTTGTGCTATGAGATATTCGTTCAAAAAAGTCTTTCCATGCATCGTTGTTTTTTCGTTTGTGCTTGCGTTGTTTGCATGCAAAGATTCTTCACCTCATGTCGTAAGACTGGAGGTACTAGAAATATTCAGAGTGGAAGGTGATGAGGCAACTAAAAGGCCAACTGTGTTAAGATACAAGGATGTCAAGAATTATAACCAAGACGGTATTCTAGTCCAGCAGAATTTTTATAATGTAGACAATAGTCTCAAAGGATACGAGTTTATCAAAAAGGATGGAAATACAGGAGTGACAAATTATTACGACGCAGATTCCAACCTATTAGCCATCTATGAACTAGAGTATAATGCAAATCTTATTTCCAAACGTGTAGGCTATGATGGCAGTACTAAAGAATTACTCAGAACAGAAGTTTTTAATTATAATGGAAATGGTCAAATGATCAGTAAGACTATCCTTGATCAAAAAGGAAAGACCTCTGGGAGTTTTGATATGCACTATGATGCGGATGGGAATGAAATTTTATTTGAGATGAAAGGCTCAGATGGACAGCTCATATCAAAGGAATCTTTTGTCATTATTAAAGTAAATGAAGAGAAGAAATGGACAGAAAGATGGGGTTACATAGACGAGCAACCTAACTCTTTCCATAGAAGATCATTTAGTAATGAGCAGAAGCAATAACGGATAATATAAAAAATGAAATACGATTTTAATACTATAGAAGCCAAGTGGAAAAAGAGCTGGGTAGAAAGCAAGCTATATAAGGTTTCTAACGAATCTCCTAAACCTAAGTACTACGTTCTAG
Organism: uncultured Saprospiraceae bacterium; assembly: GCA_938002665.1. Taxonomy (GTDB): domain Bacteria; phylum Bacteroidota; class Bacteroidia; order Chitinophagales; family Saprospiraceae; genus RFSX01. The sequence continues at coordinate 32,479 of CALLAE010000063.1, forward strand.
ATATGTTCCCCTACCCATCTGGTGCGGGGTTACATGTAGGACATCCTCTAGGTTATATTGCTTCTGATATTTATTCAAGATATAAAAGACAGAACGGGTATAATGTTTTACATCCTATGGGTTTTGATGCCTTTGGGTTGCCTGCGGAGGAATATGCTATTGCGACTGGTGTGCATCCTGCAAAATCCACTTCTGACAATATTGCAAAATACAAGGAACAACTCGCAAATATCGGTTTCAGTTTTGATTGGAGTAGAGAGGTAAGAACATCGGATCCTTCATATTACAAGTGGACCCAATGGATATTTTCTTTGTTGTTTGAACACTATTTTGATCTAAATACTAACGCTGCTCAGCCTATATCTGAGTTGCTAGATTTGTTGGCCGATAGTGGTACTGCAAAGGTTAATGCATTTACAACTAATAACAAGTCTGTTTCAGCTGATGAATGGAAAGCATACTCTGAGAAGGAGCAATTCGAATTACTTGCCCACTATAGACTAGCTTATCGTAAAGTAGGTTATGTGAACTGGTGTGCCGCTCTAGGAACTGTCCTCGCTAATGATCAGATAAAGGATGGTTTTTCTGAGAGAGGTGGCCACCCAGTAGAGCGAAAGGCGATGACACAATGGTATCTCCGTACTACGGCTTATGCTGAGCGCTTGCTAGAAGGATTGAAAGAAATAGATTGGTCCAGTTCTTTGAAAGCTATACAACAAAATTGGATAGGAAAGTCTAAGGGTGCTACCCTCTTTTTTGATGTAGATGGACATGATGAAAAGGTAGAAATATTCACTACCAGAGCTGATACTATATTTGGCGCTACATATATGGTACTTGCTCCAGAGCATCCTTTGGTCCAGAAAATTAAATCACAGAATGAAAGTAAAAGTGTAGCAGACTACCTGAACTATGTCAATACAAGGTCAGAAAGAGAAAGAATGACTGAAGTGAAAGAGGTGACTGGTGTTTTTACTGGTGCATATGCCATCCATCCTTTTACACAAAAACGTATTCCGATATGGATAGGTGAATATGTGCTTATGGATTATGGCACAGGTGCTATCATGGCCGTGCCATCTGATGATGATAGAGATAGAGCCTTCGCTACGAAATTCGGATTAGAAATTATAGAAGTGGTGGACAAGTCTGACTATCCTGATGCTACCGCAGCGGACAAGCTTGGAGTCATGATAAATTCTGATTTCTTGAATGGCCTCAAGGTAAAGGAGGCAATAGAAAAAATGGGAACTGAAGTAGAGAATAGAGGTCTCGGAAAAGTTAAGATTAACTATAAAATGCGAGATGCAGGTTTTAGCAGACAGCGGTATTGGGGTGAGCCTTTTCCATTAGTCTACAAAGATGGTATTCCTTCGGTGCTAAATCTAGATGAGTTACCTGTAGAGTTGCCCCATACTGAAGAGTTCAAGCCGACCTCTGATGGTAAGTCTCCCCTATCTCGTATTAGTGATTGGGTGGAGTTAAGTGAAGGGCAGCAAAGAGAGACGGATACCATGCCTGCTGTAGCAGGTTCGTCTTGGTATTTTCTGAGGTATATGGATCCTAAAAATGATATGGCTTTTGCATCAAAAGAAGCACTTGATTATTGGCAAGACGTAGATTTGTATGTGGGTGGGTCTGAGCATGCAGTAGCACATCTGCTCTATTCTAGATTTTGGCATAAATTCCTATTTGACCTTGGTTATCTCCCTACCAAAGAACCTTTCAAAAAATTGATTAATCAGGGTATGATACAAGGTGTCATAGAATATCTCCTTTTGACCAAAGGTGATAATGGAGAGAATGTATTTATCAGTGCAGATAAAGTAGGTGAATTTCCCGATAGGGAAGTTGCAAAAATACCAGTACACATTAAATATGTTTCAGACTATGGCTCTGATTCTTCTTACCTAAGTTATGAAGGTATACAATCCTTTATAGGTTGGAGACAAAGTTATAGTAAAGCAGAGTTTGTAGGGTCAGGCGGTACGGTAAAGAGTGGCAGTCTATTGTCAGGTTCAAAGGAGGGATTCAAGATGCAAACTGTATCAGAAGTCGGAAAGATGTCAAAGAGATATCACAATGTGGTCAATCCTGATGATGTTGTCGCAAAATATGGAGCTGATACCTTCAGGTTGTACGAGATGTTCCTAGGTCCTATAGAACAATCCAAACCCTGGGATACACAAGGAATAGAAGGCGTATCAAAGTTTGTAAGAAGACTTTGGAGCTTGTTTTTCAATGATGATGAGCAGCTTGAATTGTCTACAGCAGAGCCCACTAAAGAAGAATTGAAGATTCTTCATCAGACCATTAAGAAAGTCGGTAATGACATAGAGAAGTTTTCTTTCAATACGGCCATCAGCTCTATGATGATCTGTGTGAATGAATTGAAGAAGCTTAAAACAAATAAGGTAGCAGTACTAGAGCCACTGTTGATTTTATTTTCATCATTTGCGCCTTTCGCTTCTGAGGAACTATGGGAAATGATGGGCAAGACCAGTTCCATTCATGAAGCTACTTTTCCAAGCTTCGATGAAAAGCATATGCAAGAAGATACGATTGAATATCCTATCTGCGTAAATGGAAAGAAAAGAACTCTGATGACCTTTCCTGCAGATACCACTAATCAGCAAATGGAAGACGCAGCGCTAGCAAATGAAGACATTCAGAAATGGACAGAAGGAAAAAATGTCCTGAAAGTCATAGTAGTGACTAAGCGAATGATCAATATTGTCGTTAAGTAATAAAGATTAGAGTAATACATGACAGAAGCCAGTCGACATATTCGTTGTGCACTAGTGGCACTTTTACTTTCGTCGATGGCTTATACACAAGATTGCAAGCTTCCCATTCTTTCTGCTTTCAGTAATCAGACTTCAGAATCAATAGAACTCGAGTGGTTGGATTTTAACCAAAATGCTATTTCTTGGGATATTGAGTATGGTCTAGCTGGCTTTGTTGTATCAGGGCAAGCTACTATTTCTGCCATAGCGCAGAAGACTACTGAGATCAATGATCTTGAATCAGGTAGTACCTATGAGTTTTATATCAGGGCTAACTGCGATTCAGGAATGAGTAGTGGTTGGAATGGTCCTTATTTTTCAAATACAGCCATTGACAATGAGAATTCTTGCGGGTTGAATTTTGAAATCTCAGACAATAATTGCCCTGGCAATGATATTTTCAAAATTGAAATTTCTGACTTTCCAGATGCTGCTTTAGGTTCTGATCTAGTTCTTGAAAATGTAGATCTAATTATAGAGCATCCATGGCCACCTGACTTAAGGTTGCAATTGAGTTCTCCTCAGGGACAGGTGATCAGGCTCTCTACTAATAATGGTAGTGGCTTAGATAATTATGGCAATCCTTCAGAGAACAATTGTATTGCTCCTTTACAATTTACGGATAACGGCTGTGAGAGGATAGATAAAATAGCACCACCCTTCATCGGTCAATTCAAACCCGAAGAACCATTATCAACTTTCTATACTGGTTCTAGTCCTGATGGAGTATGGGAGCTTGGCATCTGCGATCATGCTAATATAGACATTGGCTTTTTGAAATATGTCAGGTTGAATTTTTCTGAGATGGCTTGTATAGTCCCATCCTCTTTCTCAGTTATAGATATAGAGGCGGATAACGTTACTGTGGGATGGAACAATGATTTTGGTTGCTCAGCATTAGAAATTATCTACAAAAAAGCCAATGCACCAGTACAGCAGTCCTTTGCTGAATATGCTGTTTGTAATCTTAATTCTTTCACCTTACTAGATTTAGAGCCTGACACGGATTATGAACTCGTCGTAAGAGCTGATTGTGGAGGTGCAATATTTTCTCCAGAAAGTTGCCTGATAACTTTCCGAACTGCTTGCCAAAACAGTAGTATAGTCGAGAATTTCGATGAGCTAACCAGTTGTATTCTAAGCTGTAACTCTGATTGTGGTATAAATTCGATCTGGGTAAACTCTGTGCAGAATAAGTCAGATTGGCTGCTGAATTCAGGACCGACACCGACTTCGTTTACTGGACCTAATGAAGATGTTCAGAGGAATGGCTTGTACCTTTACATTGAGAATCAAGATAATATCTGCGCTGAAGCTTTAGACATTTATTTAGAATCCTTATGTCTCACGAAACCTGATAATGGCTCCTGTGCACTTTCCTTTGCGTATCATATGTTCGGACAGGATATAGGAACCTTGGCAGTGGAGTATTCTATAGATGAGAAAAGCTGGGAAGAGCTATGGCGCTTACAAGGTAATCAGGAAGAGGCATGGAAGACAGCTTCGGTAGAATTGCCTACCCAGTTTGAAAGAGGTAAGATTCGCTTTCGAGCTTCTAAGAAAGAGAACTCAGTTAGAGGTGACCTTGCCTTGGATAACATTAAGCTTATAGGCATAGATACTATTGCTCCTCTCCTACTATATGCAGACCAGGATAATGATGGTTATGGAAATCTGGATAAGCCGATACTTAGTTGTAGTAATCTACCTTTAATAGGCTATGTGACTAACAGTGATGATTGTGATGATACTTCAGCTAGTGTCTTTCCTGGAGCTGTAGAAATAAAGTGTAATCAAATAGATGAAAATTGTAATGGACAAGAAGATGATACTGATCCTGATCAAATCAGTTACACAGTAGGAATTGTGCGAGGAGAGTCTTGTAAAGGTTCTGCTGATGGTTTCGCAACAGTGCAGGGAGTAGATGGTCAAGAACCTTATAGCTATGCATGGAGTAATGGTGAGACTGGGCAAGGTGTGACGGATCTTTTATCTGGAATATACTATTGCACTATCAGTGATGTAGGCGGCTGTCAGGTCGTCTCAAATCCTATTGTTGTAGGATTTGAAGATATTTTGGTGTACAGTATCAGGTCTAAAGTAAATCCATCTTGTTTTGGTGATAGTGACGGTGAGATTGAGATATTAATTGAAGGTGGAATTCCACCATACATTGTAGAATGGAATAATGGAAGACGTGGGAGTTTTGTAAATCGTCTATCAGATGGGAAGTATTTTGCTACTATATCAGATAATTCTGATTGCAATGTTATCATTGATTCTATTATCCTAGAAGGCACTCAAATTCTTACAACTGGTGTCCAGAGTTTAGATGCTGATTGCTACGGCAAGAGTACGGGATTTTTGAGATTAGGAATATTAGGTGGAAATCCTCCGTATGATATCTTATGGAGTACTGGTGCAAGCGAGTCTTTCCTAAATAACTTATCAGCAGGAAACTATGCTGTTACAGTCACTGATCAAAATGGTTGTTACAATGTCTTGGATGACATAGTGGTAAGTGAACCTGACTCATTAGAATTATCCTTAGTATCTATAGAAAGTATTTCCTGTCCAGGCGAGAGTAATTCCTTAGTAGATATAAATGTAAAAGGAGGCACACCTCCCTATGCCTATTTTTGGTCTGATGGTAGTAACGGACAAGATCTTATAAACAAACCTGCGGGCACTTACAGCGTTACTGTTAGTGATTTTAATTCTTGCAGTACAGAATTAAATGACATCGAGGTTAGTGAGCCAGCTAAGTTGGACATTACAGTGACTCGGCTAGAAAATGTGAGATGTTCTGGTAGTCTAGAAGGTAGTATAGAAGTTGCAGTCTCTGGAGGTACACAACCTTATTACTATAACTGGGGTATTGCTGATGGGGAAGTTTCTGATGAGAATTTCTTAGAAAACTTGAGTTTTGGGAATTACTCTCTAACAGTTGTGGATGCATTCAATTGTAAGTCAGAAGCTGTCACTGTTTCTGTAGTAAACAATGCAATCCCTCTTCAAGTTCAGTTGTCAGCTCTAGCACCAATCCAGTGTTTTGGAGATTCTTCTGGAGTCGTTTTGGCAGAAGTAGGTGCCGCACAATTGCCATTAGATTTCAACTGGAGTTCGGGCTCTAATGTTCAAGGAATGACTTTTCTTGATACCATCTCTGAACTCATTTCAGATACTTACAATCTTACGGTGACAGATAATGAAGGTTGTGTCGGTATTTCAGATTCTCTCAGCCTGTCTCAGCCTTCTGAGATTCAGTATACCTTGAGCTCATTGATAGATAATATTTGCTCTGTGGATAGCAATGGATTTATCGAGCTCAGCATAGTGGGTGGCCTACCCCCATATGAGCTGAGCTGGTCAGATGGGGGTGCAGGATTGATTAGGACTGGTCTAGTAGACGGAATCTACTCCGCGTCCATATCTGATCGTAAAGACTGTAGAACAGAAGTTATGGCCATAGAGATACAAAGTGACTCAGATATAGAACTTGAAACACAAGTTGTGCATCCAACTGAGTCTTCTCTGGGTAGTATTTTTATAAATCCAAGTGGAGGGCTAGCGCCATACAGTTTTAAATGGAGTAACCCTATTCAATTCCTTTCAGGTCCTGAGGCTCAAGAATTGGAGGTGGGGTTTTATGAAGTTACTGTAATGGATGGTAATGACTGCTCTAAAGATACGCTTATAGAGTTAAAATTAAGCACAGCAGCTACTCAGCCTATAAGTGAACAAAAGTTTAAAATATATCCTAATCCTACTAATGGGATACTCTATACAGAATTAGGAACAAGCTCGGTGAGCATTATCGAAGCATCTGGTCGTGTAGTCAAGAAGATTAATTTCCACAATCCAATATCTGCCAAGCAGATTGATCTGACAGACCTTTTAGATGGGATTTATCTTCTTAGATTCGATTTATCAGATAATGTCTTCGCTGCTAAGATAGCTCTAGTGCGCTAAGCCGTCTTTGGCTTTCTCTTGGTTTTAAAGAGCTCTGTAACCTGTTTCTCAGTCATGAAGCCGTAGTCGACGAAAGTAGACTTGACAAATTTCTTTATCTCTTGATATTCCTTGCTTCTCTTATCCTTATAGTGCTTTAAGCATTTCTTGACATAAGCTAAGCTGATATCTTTGAGATCTTGATTGAATTTTTGATTTCCGAAGATGTCCATGTACTCTGTAAAGACTTTATTTATCTCAAAGTATTCAGTGTATTCCTCCACTCCCAAGCTGGTAATGAATTTTCTGAACTTGGATAAGATTGACATTCTGACCGCTTCATTTTCTTGAGAAAGACCTTCGTTTTGATAATAGTATTCTCTTACTGCATTGGAAGCATCTTGATGGATATAACCCAAAGAATTGACTACATCTAACATATTGAAATATGCAGAGATTTTATCATTCGGAGTTCGATCTATCATAGCAGATAGACTTTTTTCACTTTCAGAGGTTATACCTTTTATTTCTGCCGAATGTTGATTCAGTAATTCGAAAACGTGATTAGATTCTTCGTCATGTTTTGCTCTTATCGCTGTCATTGCTGACTTTAATGTTTGCTTGCCTTGATCATCAAGGTCAAAGTGTAAACCAGTTATCATGCACAGTTCGTAAAAGTCTTTACTGTCGTACAGGTCATCGTTTGAGATAAACTGACTGATGACAGGTTTCAGCGTTTCATTATCGAATTCTCTCAAACCTCTATAGATCATGAAATCCTTAAGACTGCCTGCTTCCACAAGAAGTTCATCTTTATTATCAGGAAACTTAGCAGTAGAGAAGTTGAGGCTTTGGAATTGTTTTCTGTACTTGACAAGTGCAGTGTTTCTGAGTTTAGCCTCTCTATAGTCACTTGTCCTTTGTGATTCCAGGAAGGCTTTTGCTCTTTTGTTAGTTACGGTTGCGAGGATATTTGTAATCCATATATCCGAACTCAGTGCAAAACCAATTTTAATGGACTGGCCTACCCTCTGCTTTACTTGCTCAAAATTAGAGCACCCTAAAATGAAGTCCAGGATTTTTGCAAAATGATCTTGTGGTCTGTAGTATTTTACATTTTCATTTACACGTCCTCTGAGAACTGCATAGCCTAAGGCTTTGGGTAAATATAAACCTTCGAATTGTTCATCTAAAAGATACTCCTCTAGCTGTATTAGCTGAAGTGGATTTTCGTTAGCTACTTGGACATAGAGCTCATGTATTTCACCTTCAAATTTGGCTACCAGGTTCTTATAATCCTCATCTTCTTCTGTATCTAGATATACCTTTAGTTCTTCAGATAGCTGAATACTAGCTTTGATATTGTCTAAGATGGTAGTGTACTTTTTGTCAAGCGTTGGTATCATAATTTCACATATTAAGTTAAAAACCTAGTAAAACAACAAGGTTTTACTAGGTTTTTAGAATCCAATAAGACAAGAAAATCGTTCTTGTTATACTCTAATATAGTTATTCTTCTTCAGATGAAGCGCTTACTTCTTTTCCTCCGTCTAATTCATCTTGCCACTTCTTTAGCGCATCCCACTCACCTTTAGCAGCCATATCCGCTTGCTTACCCCAGGTAGTAGGATCGTGCATCGTAAATCTAGCTCCCGCGTCGGCAAGAATCCCTTTTACATCATCCACATTTTTAGAGGCTAAGTCACTAAAAGTAATAATTCCTGCAGCTCCCAATAGTTTAGAGATTGCTGGACCGATACCTTCTATCTTAGTCAGGTCATCAGGCTTAGCAGTGACTGCTTCTGCAACAGGTGCAGCAGCTGCAGCTGCTACTACTGGTGTTTCTTCTTTCTTTTCTTCTACTGATTCAGTAGTAGATTCAACTTCTGGCTTTGCTTCTTCTTTAGCAGGCTCTTCAGCTACGGGAGCAGTAGCTGCCTCTTCTGCAGCTGGAGTCGGCTCTGGTGTAGGAGCTTCAGCTACTGGAGCTTCTGCTTTAGGTGCTGTCTCTTTCGCTACAGGTGCCGCTTCTTCTGTTGCAGGCGCTGCCTCTTCTGTTGCAGGCGCCGCTTCTTCCTCACTTGTTTCTCTAAATGCTTCTGCTGCTGCTACATCTGCTTTAGGTTTTGCAGCTTTTATTTCTCCAGAAACCATTTTCCAGAATTCTTCTTTTTTCTTCCTTGTTTCTTCTACTCTAGCTGCAATCTTTGCTTCTTTCGCTTCTATCCACTCATTATACATCTCCATAGCTTTCTCTTCAGTAAGAGAACCTTTAGCTACGCCTCTCATTAGATGTTTTCTATAATATACACCTTTGAATTTAAGTATTGCTCTTACCGTGTTTGTAGGTTGAGCACCTTTAGTAAGCCATTCGAAGGCTTTGTCTCTGTCTATTTCGATAGTTGCAGGCACCGTCATAGGGTTATATGAACCTATGTTTTCGATGAACTTTCCGTCTCTTGGAGATCTTGCGTCTGCGATGATGATGTGGTAGTAAGGATTCTTTCTTCTACCTCTTCTTGCTAGTCTGATTTTTACAGCCATATTTGGTCAAAATTTATGTGGTTATGCCATTCCTAGTTAATTCGAACATCGAACACCAGAATTTTAACGGGCGCAAAGATAGAGTATTATTAACAATAATCAATGTCATGTTGATTTTATTATCATTGCATAATCCTTATAAATGCTAGTCTATCTGTACATTTGATCAACTTATTATGATTTTTCTTAATAGGTAAACAAAATCTGTTCTATCAAAACCACCGAAAAGAAAAAGGCTAAAAAGATAACCCCTTTGATGGGCCAATACTTTGAGATTAAACAAAAGTACCCGGATGCGCTTTTGCTATTCCGAGTTGGAGACTTTTACGAGACTTTCGGTGAGGACGCTATTAAGGCCTCCCAGATATTGGGTATCGTGCTTACAAGTCGTAACAATGGCGGTTCAGATATCGAACTTGCTGGATTCCCTTATCACTCAGTGGAGGTATATCTACCTAAGCTTGTCAAGGCGGGCTACAGAGTAGCTATCTGTGAACAGATGGAAAAGCCAAGTAAGGAAAAGAAGATCGTAAGAAGAGATGTCACCGAGGTGGTGACTCCTGGCGTGACAACTAATGAATCACTGTTAGACGCGGATGAAAATAATTTCTTAGCTAGTATTGTACGAGCAGGAAATCTTTTTGGCATTGCTTTTTTAGATATTTCCACTGGGGAGTTTATTGTCCACCAAGGAAATGAGAGGAGTACTATTAAGGTGATACAATGTTTTAAGCCTAATGAGCTACTTTATTCTAAGTCTCAGTCTGATGAGATAGACTCTGTGATATCAGATGAGCTCTACATTTATGGATTAGATGAATGGTTTTTTGAAGAGGATTATAATCGTGATCTTCTTCTTAAGCAATTTAATGTCCTTTCTCTAAAGGGTTATGGCATTGAGGATAAGCCTCTTATTCAGATTGCAGCAGGAACTATCCTACATTATCTTTCTACAATTAAGCAGGGTAATATTTCTCACATAAAGCAGATCAAAAGAATAGAGTCCGATAGATATATGTTATTGGACAGGTTTACTATCCGAAATTTGGAACTGGTATCCAGCAATCATCCGAGTGGTATTTCTCTTAAGCAAGTAATAGATTATACTTCTAGTCCTATGGGAGCGCGGATGCTGAGCAAATGGATAGTACTACCTTTAAAGAATATAGAGGAAATTCATTCTAGACAAGAACGTGTAAGCTTCTTATACGAATCAGAAAGTCTTAGAGCAGAACTAAGAACTACGTTGAAGTCTATGGGTGATATAGAAAGGCTGGCTTCTAAAATCCCATTAAGAAAAATAAACCCCAGGGAGTTTTTGGCTATCGCAAATGGACTGGACAATACTCTCGAAATAAAAGAAAAACTAAGAGCCTGCCCCAACAAAAGCATACAACACTTCATAGAACGAATAGATGATTGTCTTGCTTTCAATAAGCTGATAAGAGAAATTATAAAACCGGATGCGCCTTATAGCTTGGCAAAAGGATCCGTTATCCTAGAAGGTTACAATGTTAAGTTAGATGAGTGGAAGAGCATTTCTAATAATGGCAAAGATCTATTAGCAGAACTGCAGCAGAAAGAAACTGAAAACACAGGAATATCCTCACTTAAGATAGGATTCAATAATGTCTTCGGGTATTACTTAGAGGTAACTAATAAGTACAAGGATAAAGATCTTATTCCTGAAAACTGGGTCAGAAAGCAGACCCTTAAAAATGCGGAGAGGTACATCACTCCTGAATTAAAAGAACTAGAATCTAAAATACTGCAAGCACAAGAACAGATAGATGCTTTAGAGTATGAGCTCTATGAAGAGCTGGTAGATAAGGCAAATGTGTTTGTAGCAGCCTTACTTAAGAACGCTTCACTCTTAGCGGAACTAGATTGTTATCTTTCTTTTGCACACCTGGCAGAATACAGGAACTATGTCAGACCTCTGATAGACGAGAGCTACATAATAGATATTAAGGATGGACGTCATCCAGTTATCGAGACTCAATTGTCCGAGGACAAGCCTTTTGTTCCCAATGATGTGTTCCTAGATAATGAAACGCAGCAGATCATTATGATTACTGGCCCTAACATGTCTGGAAAGTCTGCAGTGCTCAGGCAGACTGCATTGATCTGTCTGCTAGCGCATATAGGCTCCTATGTTCCAGCTAGTGCTGCCCACATAGGAATTGTTGATAAAATATTTACTAGAGTCGGCGCCTCGGATAACATCTCAAGTGGTGAATCCACCTTCATGGTAGAGATGAATGAGACCTCCAGTATACTCAATAGTCTATCTGCACGTAGCCTCATATTGTTAGATGAGATAGGAAGAGGGACCAGTACTTATGATGGTATTTCCATCGCTTGGTCCATTGCAGAGTATCTACATGATAATGATTCTTTTAGACCCAAGACCTTATTTGCTACTCATTATCATGAGCTTAATCAGCTAGAAGGTGTATTTGATAGAATAAAAAATTATAATGTCGCTATTAAAGAAGTTGGGGATGAGATTCTATTTCTTAGGAAACTCAGAGAAGGGTCTTCTGAGTCTAGTTTCGGTATCCATGTAGCACAGCTAGCAGGCATGCCACATCAGGTTGTTACAAGGGCAAATGAGTTACTTGCCAAATTAGAATCTAAATCCATTTCTCAAGACAAGCAGGTCAAGGCTGTCCTAGAAAACCACAAAGCTCAGGCTACTCATCAGTTAAAAATATTTGATGAATCTTCAGGCCTTCAAAAAGAGCTAGGTGAGATGCTTTCTCAGATAGATATACAAACGCTTACTCCCATAGAGTGCATGCTGAAGTTAAAGGAACTAAAGGATAAATTCGAAAAGCTGCAAAGCTGATTGGATTAAGTAAAATCTCTAAACAGAAAAGCTAGTTTTCTTATCGCGACTGCTATCAATAAGGACTGCAAAAAAATACTAATAATTAAAAAAAAGAGGGCTTCCTGACGAAGCCCTCTCAAATTTTTATTCTACTGCTGTTATTGTTTTAACTACTTGGTTACAATAACTCTCTTGATTGCTGTCTGGTTAGCAGATCTTAATTCTATGAGGTAGACGCCTTGAGCCAAATTAGAAATATCAATTTGCTCATTGAAAGTCTTACCAGTCGAGCTAGTCAAATATTGTCTTTCTCCTAACATCGTCACTATATTCAGATCAAGCTCTAGAGACTGTTCAAAACTAGCCTTAACGTTGATGAATTGAGAAGCTGGATTTGGACTGACTGAATAGCTCAATAATCCTTCTATTTCATCGATACTAGAAGTTCCTCTTACGATGAAGTTCTCAGTGTAAGTACAATCATTTTCATCAATGATAGTCACAGTATATTCTCCTTGCTCGAGGTTAGTACCATCTCCACCATCACTCCATGTTATGGTGTAAGAACCTGTTCCGCCTACTATGTCTAAATCTATCTGCCCATCAGCAGCAGAAGAAACAGTATTAGTAATGGTTGCTGTAGCGCTTAGCTCAGCAGGCTCATCGACAGAGAATATTATTGTCTCACTATTGCCTATCTGATCAGAAATCACAACGCTATAATCATTTCCTGGCGCAAGTCCAGTTACAGAATGGCCTGATAACGAACTATCGCTCCATGCGTAATCGTAGTCAGAAAGTCCACCTTCTGTTGTCACATTTGCTGATCCATCTCGCATGCCGAAACAGCTGACATCAGTAACCATTATTGAATTAGTAAATGCTCCTACTGCTAAGATTTCCATGCAATGGCTAGACGAGCCACATTCGTTAACGGCCTCTAAGCATACATTGTAGTATCCAGGAGTATCAAAGGTATGCATTGGACTTGCTTCAGTAGAGAAATTACCATCGCCAAAGTTCCATACAAAAGAATTAGTCTCCCCTACGGTCTCATCTGTAAAGTTGAACACAAATTCGTTATTAGCAAAGCTAAATCCTGCTTGTGCAAT